>DPVW01000367.1:0-3071 GCA_003529325.1 Candidatus Latescibacterota bacterium
CTTCGGGCACCGGACCGAATGCGGTGATCTTTGGCAGTGGCCACGTGACGATTCCACAGATGTCCCGCGCCGGTCTGCGCATGAACTTCATTTCCGTGGCGGTGCTGTCGCTGGTGATGGTGTTGTTTGCCATTCCGCTGCTGGGCATTTCGGGGACACCCCCGTCATGGGCGACGATGCCGTGAAGGTCCTCATCATCGGTGCCGGCGCCGTAGGCTTGTGCACCGCCTATCGCCTCGCCCAACGGCAAGTCGCCGATATCACCGTCGTCGAACGGGATCAGGTCGGGGCGGGTGCGTCGGGACGGGCGGCGGGCATCATCACCGGCCAATTGTGGTCACCCACCGGTGTCGCCGTGCGCGCGCTCAGTATCACGGGTTTTCGTCAATTCAGCGATGAATTACATGGGTATCGTTTCGGCGACGTGGGATGCCTCAACCTCTTCGAAACAGAGGCCGTGGAAAAACGCAGGCGACTCTACCCACTCTACGATCAACATGGCGTGCATCACGAAGAGTTGTCGGTGACCCAGATCGAGCGCCGCTGGCCCGCCGTGCATCTGCGCCCCGGGTTGATGGGGCTTTTCGACAAGGATGGCGGCTACAGCGAACCGGACCGGATGTTACCGGCACTCGCGTCGGCTTGCCGTGCTCTCGGTGTGGACGTGCGCGAAAGCTGTCCTGTCACAGGACTGCGCCATCGTGGTGGCGATACACGTGGCGTCGAGACCGAGGGTGGACCGATCGAGGCGGATGTCGTCGTCTGCACGACCCATGTGTGGAGTCGGACATTGCTGCAGCAGCACGGTCATCAGGTGCCCATCAAGGCCTTCCGTCATCAACGATTCCTGACCGCCCCGAGTGACCCGGCACCGGAGTTGCCGGCGATCAATGCTCATCCTTACGGTGGTTATATGCGCCCCGCCGAAAAGGGTGCAGTCCTTGTTGGTGTGGAAACCCCCGAAGTGGGGGAGGTCGGTGTCGATGATCCAGCTTTTCATATGGACGAGCTCAACATCGATGACACGGTACGCGGTACGGCGCGACAGGTGCTGGAGTTGTTGCCAGGTGTTAGCGATGAAACCTGGGCGGATGAGCGGGTGGGCGCTCTTTGTTTTTCCGCCGACGGCGAACCGGTGCTCGGTCGACTCGCTGACGGCACATTCATCGCCACGGCATTCCACTCCGGTGGTTTTGCCTACTCACCGGCTGCGGGGCAATTGCTTGCCGAGTGGATCACCACCGGTGCACCGAGTGTTGATGTCACAGCCTTCGCGCCGGACCGTTTCGACCGGTTGACGACAGTGGAATTTCTCACTCGCTCCATGACCCATACGCAATACAACAGCTACAGCGCGATCGGTGCGCCACGAAAGTTCTGAAAACACAACATCGACTGCTTGCGAGGTTTACCAACATGAGATACCCATCGTGGCGTTCGTCTATGCTGATGTTGCTTCTCGCGTCATCTGCCTGGGCGCAACAAGACGAGACGAGGTTCGAGTTGCTCGTGGGCAGCGATCGGTCGGAGGCCCTCTATGAACTTGGCGAGCAGGCGCAGTTCACGATCCAGCTGACTGATGCCGGCACGCCGGGTGCCTGGTGCCCGCGTCGAATACACCATCTACACCATCGACGACTTCATCAGGGACCAGGCGGCACAAAAGTGGCAGGCAGGTGAAGTCCAGATTGGCGCGGAGTCCGAGGGTGCGCGCTTGGGCATTGCCGTCACCTCCGAAGTCCCGGTCTTTCTGCGTTGCCGAGTCAGTTATGTCACGCCGGATGGGGACACCCTGCGGGCCACGGCGGGTCTCGGATTTGCCCCGGAGCAAATCGAGCCGAGTTTGCCTGTAGCCGAAGACTTCGACGCGTTCTGGACGGAGCAGGTGTCAGAAGCTCGCACCAAGGTACCGCCGTCAATGGTGCCACAGCCGGGTGGATGCCGTCAATTTTGCCCCACGCACGCGCGCTTAGGCGATACCTCAGCGTCGGTTTTGCCGACGGCGTGTACCCACCTTCGTCGGTCTATGCGACATACAACGCACTTGCGGGGGACAAGCAGATTCTCAACGAACCACTCATGGGTCATGCCGTAACCGATCAGATCAATTTCCCAGGCGTGCCAGCAATTCGCCGAGCCACGCATCATCGCCGCCGTGGCCGGCGAACGTGGTCTCGATATCGGCATCGGAGTGCGCGTCGGAGCCACCCGTTGAGAACAGACCGTGCTCGACGCAGTAGGCACGATAAACCGGTGTAAACTCGGCGGGTACACCCTTATGGGCGCACTCGATTCCATCCAGCATACACTCCAGCCGTAATCTGTCCATGCGTGTGCGCTCGCCTTGGGAGAAATATCCGTGGGGGTGGGCGATGGCGACGACGACACCGAGTTGTTTGACCGCGGGAATGACGAAGTCAACGGCGGGATATAATGGCCAGTCCACATGCTCTTTCGCCTGCTGCATGACATCCCGATACTGATCCCCACTGTCGATAAAACCCCGTTCGACGAAGTACTCCCGTTGTATGCTGTTGCTCACGTGGGTGTGGCCCTGCACTTGGAGGGTGCGCGCCGGACGGTAGGACTGTAGCAGTTCGACTCGGTGGGCATCGGTGTAGTCGTGACCCAGAGCCTGCATGCCCGCGCACGTCGCCGCACCGGTCTCCTGCTGCCACCTGTGGTAGGCGTCGAGTACAGGCTGGATTGGACCGATGTCGTCGGGGAATCCGTAACAGAGCAGATCGACGGCACCGATCGAGGTGGTGACGGTGAGTTCCGCCGAAGGGATAGTCCGTATCTGGGGATAGTCAGCGCTCATGGCAACCACGTCCGGCAGGGAATCGAGGATGTGGTGGTCGGTGATCGCCAGGCAGCCCACGCCGAGGGCGACGGCGCGCTTGAAGTGATTCTCGAGTTGGGCTGTGGCGTCGTAACTCCAGTAGGTGTGCAGGTGCAGGTCGTATTGCGCTGCGGGGTTGCTCATACTTGCCTCAAACGGTTGTAGAGGAGATCGTTGCCAGCACAACAATAATGCAACAGCGCAGGCGGCACGATGACTCACGGGACAC
>DPVW01000367.1:3421-3598 GCA_003529325.1 Candidatus Latescibacterota bacterium
CACGCAACGCCGACGTCCACATCTATATCAACGGTGAACTTCATCATCGGGATGCAGCAAAGATCTCCGTCTTCGACAGTGGCTATCTGGTCGGTGGTGGTGTCTGGGAGGGAATACGGCTGCATGACGGCGTTCTCGTGTTCCTCGATCTGCACCTGCAGCGTCTGTGGCAAGGGG
>DPVW01000367.1:3920-5410 GCA_003529325.1 Candidatus Latescibacterota bacterium
TGATGCCGGCAGCCGCCGACGGCAAGGCTGAAGAGGCTGATGGCACAATGCAGTCGTTGGCGGACCAGATGCCGTAGGAGACGATCCGGTAGTTGCGTACCATGCGCCGGGTCATCAACTCTTGGTCAGCGGCTGATCCGGTGTCGCCCCACTGTACAACCCACCCGTGCGTTCATAGGACACCCGCACGCCGCCATTCTCCTCCTGCAAGTCGAGGCGTGGTACGTTGCCGCCGTGGTTGTCTCGATCGGGGCCACGCATGACGGCGAGTTGGGCGTCACTCATGCCGTCAACGACATCCCCCCAGCGTACATCGGGGTGGGCGAAGTCGCCGCCACTGCGGTTGAAGTTGCGCGACGAGTACTTGATCAGGATGCCACGACGTGCCACCTCGCTGTGCCAGGGGAGGGCGCCATGGGTCTGGGCGCCGTCCATGAAGAACAACACGTCTCCAGCATGAAAGGTCGGGTGGCTGACGAGGCCCATGTCGGCATCGCAGGAGCGCACACCAGGGGGCATACGATACTGGGCTTTGTGGCTCCCCGGCACGCAGGCGAAACCACCGTCGTCGGCGGTGACGTCGCGCAGTTGCCAGCTGACGGTAACGGCCTCGCAATAGCTGCGGCCATTCTTGTAGACGTAGGAGCGGCTCGGATTCAGCGGTTCGTTGCAGTCGTGGAGAGAATGCCCGGAAGTGCCCTTAACGGCGCAGAATGCGGAGGGTTGGCCACAACGAAAACCACTGCCACCCATCCAGGTGAGCCGATTCACGACGGCAGGATGGGCGACCATCCGGCGAAAAGGTTCGCACCATGGGTGGGGGAGCTCGAGCAAGCGGCCGAGTACGGGTCGTCCCGTACCGGCGAGTGCCGTGGAGCCGCGCGCCAGTTCCTCGCCGACGACGATGTCCGCTTCGAACCGATCGATGGCTTCGTTGGCCAGCGCCAGATCATCGGCGCTCATCACATCCCGTAGCACCAGATGTCCACACAGGTCCCAGTAGAAGAATTCCTCCTCGTCGATGCCACTGTCTGGATCCCGGCTCAGGTAGGAGGGATGGATCAGATCGCGTGCGTCGGCGACGTGGCAGTTGTCACCATCAGCTACGAGGGCTTTTGGTGGGGTGCTTTCGGCTGTACCCGGCGCTTCGAGCACGGCGTGCTGCGCCGGCGTCAGTTCATCCTTCCACGCCGCCTCCTCACCAGGGGTGGCAGCTTGTGCGCCGGCGCCCGCCTCGAGGATGACGCCGCGCGCGGCAAAGCCGTAGTCAAGCAGACGCATCTGACCCTTGCCCATCCATGGCCGGAATCCGTGGATGGTTGTGTCCGCCAGTAGCAGCAGGTCCCCGGCACGCAGAGGAATCTCCCGTACCAGACCCAGGTCGTGGCTGCCATCGCGCAGGCCTGCTGGTGTCTCGACGTTGGTCTTATGGCTCGCCTGCACGAAGACGAGGCCGCCGTCGCCGGCAGAAACATCGGTCAGCGCCCAGA
>DPVW01000345.1:0-2943 GCA_003529325.1 Candidatus Latescibacterota bacterium
GGCGGCGATGTTACCGTCTCGCGCCACCAGTTCAATATCGGTAAGGCCCGCATCTCGAGCCATGCTTTCGGTTTCGGCTGCGAGCACTGCGCCGGCCACACAGCCGACAAGTGCCTCCACAGTATCGCGGATCTGCTCCGGTAAGGGGCGCTTCAGGGCGATGTCGGAAACGGCGACGCGGCCGTGTGGCTTCAGCACACGGGCGATCTCACGCCAGACGCGAGGTGCGACCGATCGCTTCCAGTGTTATCGGTTCGAAGCCGTCAAAACCATAATGGCAGCGGATGATCTCGCGCTCCCTGGGATCCAGAATGTCCAGGCAGCGATGTACGAGATCCCTCGCTTCACGGGTTTCGAGTCGTTCATCGACGGGTGCTTCCGGCGTGGAGAATTGTGACAGCACGTCGTCATCATCCTCCTCCCCGAACAGACTTCGGTCGAGGCGAATCTCCGGTGTTCCTACATGGGCGATTTCATCATCGGTGGGCGAGCGTCCAAGTTCCTGCGTGAGCCGCGTCTGAATCCGCTCCACCTTCTTCAGATCCTCGACCCGATTGGAGGGCGCCGTCACCATGCGCCGTCGGCGTGCGGAGGAACGGAGGATGGCCTGGCGGATCCACCAGACGGCGTAGGTGATGAAACGAAAACCCCGTTTTTCGTCGAAGCGCAACGCAGCCTCCATCAACCCCATATTGCCGTCGGATATCAGCTCACTGAGGGGCTGACCCGTCGCCTGGAACTCACGCGCCACGGAGACGACAAAGCGTACGTTGGCAGACACGAGTTGCCCAGCGCCTCGGGTTCCCCTTTGAGTTGGGGGCAGCCGGCACGGAAGTTGCATGGGAAATTTGCGAACCCCTCACTCGCCGGTTACGTTCAAGCCCGTGTACCGTGCCCTCCATTCAGCCCGCATTACTTTTGTCGCCTTGGCCCTGCTGCTGCAGGTCGGTGCCGCCGTCGCCGCCTGTGCCGGGACCGAATGTGGCATGCAGCCACCACCGGCTGACACCATCGCAGCCGTCTGCTGTTGTGATGATGATTGTGCCGGGCTCGTCGCAAATGAGATGGTCGCACCGCCGTCGGAGGTCTCGATCGGTCTCTCTGGCGCCACCGTTTCAAGGTTGCGCCACATCCAGCCAGTAGTTCCCGCCCCGCAGGCCTGCCAATTCATCTATCCCACGGCAAGGTCGGGCCCATACCTCTTCCAACTGTACCAGTCCTACCGCCTGTAGCCGCGCGATCCGTTTCAACACACGGCCCGGTGCCGTGTAGAGAGATGTAGTGATCCGCGTGCCGGCCCGAACTCCATTCCGGAGGCAGGGATCGACGCGACAGTTGGGAAGAGACCGATGAAACAAGACAGCACTGCCGCTGACGGGTTGGCTGGTATGCGCAGGATTCTGTTGCTACTGGTCGGCTTGTTACATGTCACGGGGACGACTCTCGTCGCTGAGGTTGCCGCCCTGCAGCAGGACGAACTGATCGACGAGGCGCTGGCCAACAACCCAACCCTTGCCGCCCTGCGTAGCCGGGCGCAGGCAGCTCAGGAGCGGGTACCACAGGCTGGGGCCTTGATGGATCCGATGCTGCGTTTCGAACTGAGCAACGTGCCCCTCAGCGATTTCGATTTTGACTCGACGCCGATGACGGGCAAACAACTCACGTTGAGCCAGCGATTCCCTTGGTGGGGGAAGCTGGCAGCCCGCCAACGTATGGCCAGCCATGCTGTCGGCGTGATCGAGGCAACCTACGACGATCGGGTCCTGACCGTGACCAACATGGTTCGGCAGGCCTATTACTCGCTCGCTTTCGTCGATCGGGCGACGCAGATCCTCATCGCGAACCAGCAGCTGCTGGCCGACTTCGTCCATATTGCGCAGACGAAATACGCCGTCGGCCACGGCCTGCAGCAGGACGTGTTGCGGGCGCAGCTGTCCCTGTCCACACTCGACGATCGTCTCATCGTTCGGCGCCAAGAACGCGGTGCTGTCGAAGCTCACCTCAACAGTGTGCTCAATCGGCCACCGCAGTCACTGCTTGGCCTTACCGGCGACGTGAAGTTGTCCTCGTTTCATCTGTCGGCTGATAGTCTGCAGCAGATGGCGTTGGCAAGTCGTCCCGCCTTGCGGGCCATCGACCAGACCCAGCAACGCTGGGCTGCTGCTGCCGTACTCGCCGACCGCCAACGGCGACCGGATATCGATCTGATCGCCGGATATCGACAACGCGACCGTATGCCGATGGATGCGGTCCAGGGCAGTGATTTTGTCACCCTGGGTTTCAGTATCAACCTGCCGATCTACCAGGATCGTAAACAGGATCGGCAGGAGGCGGAGGCACGGCATGAGCAGCGTGCCGCCATGGCGGACCGGGAGGCCCTCACACAACAGATCTTCGCGACCATCCAGCGGCTGTCCGTAGATGCCAGGGCGCATCGAGATCGGGCGCGATTGCTCCGTACGGCCATCATTCCCCAAGCCAACCAGTCGTTGACCTCCTCCCTGGCCGGTTACGAGGTGCACAAGGTCGATTTCCTCGACCTGCTCAATGATCAGGTGACCCTGTTCAACTACGAGATTGACGTTTTCCGCCACATCACCGATTTCGAGAAAACCCTCGCCGACCTGGAAGCCATTGTCGGCCAGGCCATCACCGACCGTTAAGGATGTCGTCATGTGGAAATATGCAATCGGCCTCATCATCACCCTTCTCGCCGGCGTCGGTATCGGCAGCCAGTTAGCTGACGATCCCCTGCGAACAAGCGAGAGCGTGACGGCCAGCGTCTACCGTTGTCCCATGCACCCCACAGTGGTCTCCGATCAACCAGGCGCCTGCCCGGTCTGCGACATGGACATGGTCGCCGATCCGCCAGTTGCCACCGGACCGCAGGGCGAGCGTAAGGTCGCATACTGGCAGGCGCCGATGGACCAAACGTTTACCGCC
>DPVW01000345.1:3248-4496 GCA_003529325.1 Candidatus Latescibacterota bacterium
TCATGGACCAAACGTTTACCGCCGATGGTCCTGGCCGTTCCCCTATGGGAATGGATCTCATTCCGGTATACGAGGACGAACTGTCACCGAACGGTATCGTGACGATCGACCCGACGACGATACAGAACATGGGTGTGCGCACGGCAAAGGTCGAACGACGGCGGCTGCAGCGTATTGTGCGCACCGTGGGTCGCATCGATTACGATGAGTCCGGCATGACCGACGTGAATACGAAGATCACCGGTTGGGTGGAGCAACTACATGTCGACTTCACCGGCCAGCAGGTCACACTGGGGCAACCTCTGCTCGAGATCTGGAGCCCTGAACTGGTCTCTGCCCAGGAGGAATATCTGACGCTGCTGAATTATCACCGGCGGCTGCAGCTCAGTGCCGACGACCATGTGGTACGAGGAGCCCGCGATCTTCTGCAGGCCGCCCGCAAACGTCTGCACCACTGGGATATCACCGACGCGCAGGTCGCCGAATTGAAGCGGTCACAGAAGGTGGGCCGAAGAACGACCGTCTACTCGCCACAGCAGGGCGTTGTCACCCACAAATCGGTCTTTGACGGGCAATATGTGAAGGCGGGGGAGCATCTGTATCGCATCGCCGAACTGTCGACGATCTGGGTGCATGCCGACATCTACGAGTACGAACTGCCGTGGATCCGCACGGGTCAGGAGGCGACGGTAAAACTCTCCTATCTACCAGGCAGGAGTTTCACCGGCCGCATCGACTACATCGATCCCTATCTCGATCCCAAGACACGCACGGCGACGGCACGGATCATCCTCGACAATCGGAATGGAGAATTGAAGCCTGGCATGTATGCCGACGTCGAGGTCGAAGCACCCGTCTCCGAGGCTGCCATCACCGTGCCGGTGCAGGCCGTCATCCATTCAGGAACCCGCCGTGTCGCCATCGTCAGTCTTGGCCAGGGACGGTTCCAGCCACGCGACATCGACATCGGTGTGGAAGCGGAGGGGCAGTTCGAGGTGCTTGGCGGATTGCGCGAAGGGGAGACCATCGTCACCTCGTCACAGTTTCTGATCGACTCGGAGAGTAATTTGAAGGCGGCTGTGTCCGCCCTGCGCGGTGGCGACGACGAGCATCAGCACGATACCGACCAGAGCAGCCAGCTATAGCGGCCCGGGTCGAGACCGAGAGGGGAGGAGACATGCTCAACCGCATTATCGAGGCCAGCATCAACAACAGATTCATGACCCTTCTGCTGACGGCGATGGTGAT
>DPVW01000345.1:4877-6733 GCA_003529325.1 Candidatus Latescibacterota bacterium
CTGTCGGACGTGCAGGTCATCATCTTTACCGAGTACCCAGGTCAGGCGCCACAGGTCGTCGAGGACCAGGTCACCTATCCGCTGACAACGGCCATGCTCGGCGTGCCTTTTGCCAAGGTCGTGCGCGGATATTCGTTCTTCGGTCTGTCTTTCGTGTATGTCATCTTCGACGACGGCACCGACATGTACTGGGCCCGCAGCCGGGTGCTGGAGTATCTCAATTTTGTCAGCAGCCGCATGCCACCGGGGGTGACACCGACTCTTGGCCCCGATGCCACCGGCGTGGGTTGGGTCTACGAGTACACGATCGAGGACACCACTGGAAAGCTGGATCTGGCCGACCTGCGCTCGATCCAGGACTGGTATCTGCGTTATGAACTGACCAGCGTTCCCGGTGTCTCCGAGATCGCCGGTATCGGCGGCTTCGTCAAGCAGTATCAGGTGAACCTGGACCCGAACAAGCTGGCGGCGTCTGACCTTGCCGTGGGTGACGTGGTCCAGGCCATCAAAGCGAGCAACAACGACGTGGAGGGAAGGCTGCTGGAGTTCGCTGGTCGGGAGTACATGGTGCGCGGCCGCGGGTATCTGACGTCGGCTGACGACATCGCTGAGATTGCGCTCGGCGCGGATGCGCGAGGCACGCCCATCCGCGTGGCTGACGTGGCGGAGGTGCGTCTGGGGCCGGATATCCGCCGCGGTGTGGCCGAGCTCGACGGACGGGGTGAGGTGGTCGGCGGCATTGTTATCGTCCGCTACGGCGAGAACGCGCTCGCCGTGATCGACCGCGTGAAAGAGAAGCTGCGCGAGGTGGAAGACGCCTTGCCGCCAGGCGTGGCGGTCGTGCCGACCTATGACCGATCGTGGCTGATCGAGGAATCGATCGGCACGCTCACTCGTACGTTGATCGAAGAGGCGGTCGTCGTTTCGCTCGTGATCATCATCTTTCTGTTTCACTTCCGGTCAGCGCTCATTCCCATCGTGACGCTGCCGATCGCCGTCGTCGCCGCCTTCATTCCCATGTACCACCTTGGTGTCAGCTCGAACATCATGTCGCTGGGGGGAATTGCCCTCGCCATCGGGGTCCTCGTAGACGCGTCGATCGTGATGGTCGAGAACGCCTATCGACACGTCTCCGAGTCGACCGGGGCCTACGAGGACCAGCCCCGCGTCATCCTGGCGGCCGCGAAACAGGTGGGCCGGCCCATCTTCTTCTCGCTGGCGATCATCATCGTCTCGTTCGTGCCGGTCTTCCTGCTCGAAGCGCAGGAGGGGCGAATGTTCCGGCCGCTGGCGTTCACCAAGACGTTTGCGATGGTGTTCGCGTCGGTGCTGTCCATCACGCTCGTCCCGGTCCTGATGACGGTCTTCATCCGGGGCCGGCGGCTGACGCCGGAATCGGCCAATCCGATCGCCCGGTTTTTCATGTGGGCTTACGCGCCGATGCTCCGGCTGGTGCTGCGCTGGCGGTGGCTCGCGCTCGCGGTCAACTTCGCGGTCGTGCCGCTAACCGTGCCGCTGCTGTTCACGATCGGCAGCGAGTTCATGCCGCCGCTCTACGAAGGCTCGATGCTCTACATGCCGACCGCGCCGCCGGGACTGTCTGTAGGGGAAGCGACCCGTTTGCTCCAGGTCCAGGACAAGCTGTTGCGGCAGTTCCCGGAGGTGGAGCGGGTCTTTGGGACCGTCGGTCGGGCGACGACCTCGACGGACAACACGCCGATGGGGATGGTCAACACCATCGTGACGCTGAAGCCGAAAGATGAATGGCGAGCGGGACTGACGGCGGAGGATCTCCAGAGCGAGATGGATGCGGCGCTCCAGTTCCCGGGCTTCCCCAATGTCTGGACCCAGCCGAT
>DPVW01000502.1:0-14423 GCA_003529325.1 Candidatus Latescibacterota bacterium
GTCCTCGTTGGAGACACCGCGGAACTGATACACTTCCATGAGGTTGTGCGCCAGCAACTCCGCATTGCCCGGGCCACTGACCTTGTGGGGTACCAACTTCATCGTCATGCCCTGCATCTCGAGATACGGATCGAGACCGGCACGGTTGCTGCTGGCCACGGTGAGGGCGAAGTGGACGGGCCGCTCCCACGAGTTCCAGTAGACGATGCCGATCACCATGATGTCCTGAATCCGCAACAGGTCATGGCCCGGCAAGGCCGTCACCTTCGTGTCCAGTCCGAGATGCACATACTCCTGCGGTTGGCGTGGCTCGCGCCAGACTCGTTTGACCAGATCTGCCATCTGCGTGTCGGTGAGGGTTTCCTCGATGTACTCGTCACTCATGACAGCGCCCATGCCGACCTTGGGCTCACGGTCGCGCAACTGCTTGATATACCAGCCCGTGTTCAACAGGCTCAGATTGACGACCCGTACGTCACGACGAATCCCTTCGATCTCCTGCAGAAACCAAAGAGGAAAGGTGTCGTTGTCACCGTTGGTGAACAGCAAAGAGTTGGGATCGCAGGACTGCAGCAGGTTGTAGGCGTAGTCGTAGGCGATGTAGTCGCCGGTGCGGTCCATCTCGTGGTAAAGTCTGGCGCCAACACCGGCGGGCAAGACCAGGCCGAAACAGGCGACGGCAGCGACGATACCAGGGGAGAGTGACAGCTTTTTCCGGGCCCACTCGACAAAGGAGGTCCACCCCAGACCCATCCACACCGCCCACGCCAGGAACATGCCACCGAAAACGTAGTGGCGCTCGCGTGGCTGCGGGTCGGGCATGTTGAGATAGAAGGAGAGGCCGATGCCCATGATGATGAACATCGACAACAGACCCAGGAAGCGACGCCAGTCCCGACGCAATTGCCAACCGAAGCCGGTTATGCCAACGGCGAGGGGTACGAGGGACACAGAGATGATGTGCGGCGCTTTCTCCGTCGCCCAGCGAAAGAGGACATCGCGCTCGAGCAGCGGGAAGGGCCACTGCTGCAGGAAGTATTTCATCTGCTGGTGCCACAACTGATAGCCGCGCTCAGCTCGGGCGGTCAGCATGCCAAGCAGTTGGCTGTCCGTGCCATACTGCTCCCGGTTCAGGAAGGAGATGAAGTTCTTCCAGTTTTCCGGGTCATTCATATCCACCGCCGGATCGAGTCCGGAGCGGATGAACAATGCCAGATACGTCGAGTAGCCGAGTAGGAACAGTCCGCCACCCCCGATCGACAGTCCAAGAGCGCGTCGATCGTCGGTGTAGAAGTGATATAGTACGGCGATGCCGGCGAAGGCGACCACGACCTGAAATGGCAGTCCAAGACCGAACAGGGCGCGCGCAAAGAACACGGCGACGCCGGTGCCGATGAGCAGTAGAATCGTGCGCCGATATTCTTCGTGGGAAAACCACATCCAGGTGTACAGCCCGGCTGCCAGCAGCGCCGCCACCAGGGCCATCAGCTTTGCCGTCGGTGGATGTTCGGCGAAGGCACTGAGCAGTACCAACCCTTCGAGCCCAGCACCGACGCCGACCAGTATCAGCCGTCGCAACTTGTGATCGGCGAACCAGGCAAGCAGGACCAGGGTGGGCACCGTGAGCAGGCAGAGCAGATGCAGGCCACCGCCGAGACCGAAGAAGTAGGCGATCAACAGCAACCACTGGTCGTTGCGGGCGCCGTGACCTGTGCCTTCCCAGTGGAAGATGAGCCACATGCCACCGCAGACGAAGAATAGCGAGTACGCGTAGACTTCGGCTTCGGTTCCGTTGAACCAGAAGGTGTAGGATGTGGCCAGGCAGAGGGCGGCGACGGCGGCACCGAGGGCAGCCGACCAGTCGCGGGAGTCACCAAATGCGCGGAAGGCGTGGCCACCCATGGCCCGACGGGCGAGGGTGACGACACTGCCATAGGTGAACCACACGGCGATGGCGGAGGCCAGCACCGACATGAACACGACCCGCGCGGCGACTTCGGCAATGGGGACCAGACTGAAGATGCGCCCCAACAACACGTATAGAGGTGATCCCGGGGGATGGGGCACACCGAGGATGCCGGAGGTGGTGATGAACTCGCCGGAGTCCCAGAACGACGTGGTGGGCGCCATCGTTTTCGTGTAGAGGACGAGGGTGATCAAAAAGACCACCGCTCCGACCACGCGGTGCAGGTGAAGATATGTCATAAGCTGTTGAATCTACGGGGTTTCGCCATTATTGGGAAGATCGGTCGAGGCACGTAGCTGCGCGGTGCCCCAGCGACTGGGATCACCATCGAAAGGTGGCGTACGGTCCACGGACCACGACTGTGTGCCTTGCTCGATATCATGTACGACGTAGTTGAATCCCAGGCGGTCGAACTCGCGGGGCTGGAAGCCATTGAGTCCCTCTGCCGGCAGGAAGATCTCCATCTGATAGCTGCGTTTGAGTCTCCGAAGGCCGACCTTGATCGCTTCCTCGGGACAGGGTGGCGCCTGTTCTCGTGCCTTGTCGATCGAAGTCTGTCGGCCAATCGGTCCCTTGCCATCTCGACCACTGCCCCCAGGCAGAAAGAAGAAGTGGTGGCAGTAGCGGTTGGCGCGATGGCTGTCCTTCATGTCGCGCGTGTCGAGCCAGACTTCAAAACAATCGGCCTGCCAGAAATTGCGTGGATCGACCTTGTAGGACCGCTTGTTCTTGACTTCGAGGGCGAACCAGACGCCAGCGTCGGACCAGGCCATGTAGACGTCGGCGAAACTCTTGCCACCATCTACACCGATGAGGTCGGGGACGAGGAACCCGTCATCCCAGTCCCGCAGATTCCCGTCTATCTTCGGCGCCTCGATGCGACGATGGCAGGGGAAAGCGAAGCTGAAGAAGGCACGGGCAGGAACGGTGATCAGGCTCATGGGTGGTATACGCTTGGGATGACGATCGGTTCACGCACGCCGGCGAGCCGGTCGAGTCGCCTTGGTCTTGGCTGCGGTGGGCAGGATTTTGGCGAGGAAACGACCGGTGTGGGAGGCTGCCACCTGGACGATTTTCTCCGGTGGACCCTCGGCGACGATCCGTCCGCCCTCTTCGCCACCCTCGGGTCCCAGATCGATCAGGTGATCCGCCGTCTTGATCACATCGAGGTTGTGCTCGACGACGACGACACTGTTGCCCCCCTCGACGAGGCGCTGCATGACGGCGAGTAACTTCTGGATGTCGGCGAAGTGCAGGCCTGTCGTCGGCTCGTCCATGATATAGAGTGTGCTGCCCGTGCTTGGCTTGGCCAGTTCGGCGCCCAACTTGAGACGCTGCGCCTCACCTCCGGAGAGGGTTGTCGACGACTGCCCCAAGGTCATATACCCCAGGCCGACGTCATCCATGACGCGCAACCGGTCATGAATGGCGGTGACATTAGCAAAGACGCGGAGCGCGGCGGTCACGGTCATGTCGAGGACCTCCGAGACCGAGTAGCCCCGAAATTTTATGCCCAGCACATCGGAGTTGTATCGGCGCCCGTCGCAGGCTTCGCAGCGTACCCAGACATCGGGCAGAAAGTGCATCTCGATGCAGCGTGAGCCCAATCCCTCACACGCTTCGCAACGGCCACCGGCGCGATTGAAACTGAAACGCCCCGACGAGAAGCCCCGCACCTTGGCATCCGGCAGGCGGGCGTAGAGCTGACGGACGTGATCGAAAAGTCCCATCACTGTCGCCGGCGTGCTGCGTGGTGAATGGCCAATGGGGCCCTGATCGATATTGATGACTTTGTCGATATGCTCGGTGCCCTCGATGGCGTCACAATCACCGCGGGTCCGCGAGGCGCCGTGCAACTCGGCGGCAAGGCCGGTGTAGAGGATCTCCTCTACGAGTGAACTCTTGCCAGAGCCAGAAACCCCGGTGAAGCAGGTGAAGGTCCCCAATGGGATGCTGACGTCGATGTGCTTGAGGTTGTTCTGCCTGGCACCACGCACGACCAGTGCCTCGCCCGTCCCCTGGCGCCGCTTGGATGGTATTTCAATCGCCAACTGGCCCCTGAGGAAGGCGGTTGTACGCGAGGCCATCTGGTCTGCGGAGACCTTTTTGCCGCTGCCACCGTCAGTCGTCGCTACGAGTTCTTTCGGTGTCCCGGAGGCGACGATGTGTCCCCCCTCCAAGCCGGCGCCTGGGCCGATGTCGACGATGTAGTCGGCGCCTTCCAACGTATCACGGTCGTGCTCGACGACGACGACCGTATTGCCCAGATCGCGCAATTCTTCGAGGGCCGCCAACAGTCTCCGATTGTCTCGCGGGTGCAGACCAATGGTCGGCTCATCCAGCAGATACAACACACCGGTCAGTCCCGAACCGATCTGTCCCGCCAGGCGAATGCGTTGGGCCTCGCCACCGGAAAGGGTTGCGGCACGGCGGTCGAGGGTGATGTAGCCGAGGCCAACACGATCCAGGAAGCGCAATCGATTGCGCACCTCCGTGAGCAACTCGCCGGCGACGGCGGCCTCGCGTTCGTCGAGTTCGAGGCTGTCGAAGAAGTCGAGGCACTCGGAGATGGGCTGACTTTGCAGATCGACGACGGTCGACTCACGAAGACGGACGGCGCGGCTCTCCGACTTCAGGCGACTGCCTTCGCAGGCGGAACAGTCTACTTCGTGCAGCAGCGATTTGTAGCGCGGCACATGGCGCGCGACCTCGTCGACCGTGGGCAGGACCCCACCATATCTCAGTGAGGATCCATCCGGCAATTCGATACTTCGTCCCGCAGCGCCATACAGCAGGGCGCGGCGTGCCTCTGTCGACATGACCCCCACCGGTGTGTCGAGGTCGAAGCCCAGGGCGGCGGCGGTGATGGTGACGATCTTCTCGAAGGGTGAGCCTTTCGTGATCGGTCCCCAGACCTCGACCGCTCCTTGGCGCACGCTGAGACGACGGTCCGGGATCAGCGTATCCCGGTCGAGCCCCTCGCCCGTACCGAGCCCTTCACATACCTGGCACATGCCATTGTGATGATTGAAGGAGAAGCTCTGTGGAACCAGCGGCGCGAAGCTGCGGCCACAGTCGGGGCAAGAGTAGCGTCGGCTGTAGCGGACCTCCTCCGTGTCGTCGGCGCCGGCGATGACGATCTCTCCCGCCGACAGTTCCAAGACCCGTTCGACTGACTCCGCGAGTCGGCCTCGACTTTTTGTCGACACCACCAACCGATCTACGACGAGTTCGACGCGATGCCGCAGACGCTTGTCCAGTTCGAGATCCTCTGTCAGATTGCGGACCTCGCCATCGATGCGCACGCGGACGAAGCCGTCGTGCCGGGCGTGACGTAGTTGCGTCTCGTAGCCCTCGTTGCGGGATGGGTCGAAGGGCGCCAGCAACAGGATGCGACGGCCCTCGGGCATGGCGAGGATGCGATCCACCATCTGGTCCACGGTCTGTGCCCCCGCCGGTACATTGCAGCGTGGGCAGTACTGCGTTCCCACCGTGGCGAAGAGGGCACGTACGTAGTCGTAGACCTCGGTCACCGTGCCCACCGTGGAGCGTGGATTCTTGCTCGGACTTTTCTGCTCGATGGCGATTGCCGGTGACAGTCCCGTGATGCGCTCCACTTTGGGCTTGGCCATCTGGTCCAGGAACTGGCGGGCATACGCCGACAGCGACTCGACATAGCGTCGTTGACCTTCGGCGTAGATCGTGTCGAAGGCGAGGGTGGACTTGCCGGAGCCGCTGACGCCGGAGATCACGGTCATGGCATCTCGTGGGATGCGCACGTCCACATTCTTCAGGTTGTGCATGCGGGCGCCGACGATTTCGATCTCGCGAATGGCGCCATTGCCATGGTCGTCGAATTCTGCCGGTATCGCCGGTGGTGCCGCGGGCGGGGCCAAGACGTTGCCAAGAATCTGTCCCGTGGGCGAAGCTTCGATGGTGGCCACATGTTCAGGGCTGCCTTCGGCGACGACGAGACCGCCGCCGGCACCCCCTTCAGGGCCGATGTCGAGAATCCAGTCCGCGGTTTTGATGACGTCCGTATTGTGCTCGATGACGACCACTGTATTGCCCCCGTCGGCGAGGCGGTGCAGAATGGCGAGCAGTCTCTCGATGTCGGCGAAATGCAACCCGGTCGTCGGTTCGTCCAGCAAATACAGGGTGCGTCCCGTCGACTTTCGGCACAGTTCCTTCGACAACTTTACCCGTTGTGCCTCGCCTCCTGACAACGTCGGCGCGGGTTGTCCGAGTTTGATGTATCCCAGGCCGACGTCATGCAAGGTCTGCAAGACGACGGCGATCTGCGGGATGTTGGCGAACAACTCGAGGGCGTCGTCGATTTCGAGCTCCAGCACATCGGCGATGGAATGCTCGCGGTATTTGACCGAAAGCGTTTCGCGGTCGAATCGTTTGCCTTCGCAGGCTTCACAGGTGACCCAGACATCGGCGAGAAATTCCATCTCCACGAGCACGGCGCCATTGCCGTCGCAGGCTTCGCAGCGTCCACCACGGACATTAAAACTGAAGCGGCCCTGCTTATAGCCCCGCACCTTGGATTCTGGCAGTTGCGTGAAGAGCTGGCGTATCGGCGTGAACAGATCGGTATAGGTCGCCGGGTTGGAGCGTGGGGTGCGTCCGATGGCACGCTGATCGATGCGGATGACCTTGTCGAGTTCATCGACACCCTCGATGTTGTCGTGTTCTCCGGGCTCGGTCTGGGCCCGATGCAATCGGTTGTCGAGTTCCTTGAATAGGATGTCGTTGACGAGGGAACTCTTGCCGGAGCCGGAGACCCCGGTCACACAGGTGAAGACCCCCAGGGGGATCCTGACGTCGATCGAGCGGAGATTGTTGTGCCGCGCCCCACGCACGGTGAGCCAGCGGTCCGCGGCGTCACGCCGTTGTGCTGGCAGGGCGATTCTGGCTTCGCCGGAGATGTAACGCCCCGTGGGAGAGCCACTGGCAGCGATCTCACCGGGGGAACCAAAGGCCACGACGTGACCGCCACGATCCCCCGCACCCGGTCCGAAGTCGACGACCAGATCCGCATGGAGAATGGTCGCCTCGTCATGTTCGACGACGATCACGGTATTGCCTACGTCACGGAGTCGACCCAGCGTCTCGAGGAGGCGCCTGTTGTCGCGATGATGGAGACCGATGGAGGGTTCGTCGAGGACATAGAGCACACCCACGAGGCCGGAGCCGATCTGGCTGGCGAGACGGATACGCTGCGACTCGCCACCGGAGAGGGTGTGGGCACCCCGATCGAGGGTCAGATATCCGAGACCGATGTCATCGAGCAGATCGAGCCGCCCGCGGATCTCCTTCAGGGCGTCCTCGGCGATGATCATCTTCTCGGCGGACAGTTCGACGCCATGGAAGAACTGTCGGCTCGCCTCGATGGGCAGCCCGGTGAGTTCGGGCAGATTGGAGCCACCGAGGAGAGAGCTGAGGGCTTCGCGCCGCAGACGGCCACCCATGCAGGTAGGGCAGGTCTCGGTGCGGGCGTACTGGTTCAACTCCTGACGCACCTTGGCGCTGGCGTGGTGCAGACGTTCCTCGACGAAGTTGAGAGCACCCTCGTAACGGTCGTCGTGGGCCCACGAATGACCGGTCTGATTGGTGTAGGTGAATTCGATCTTGTTGTCGCCGAGCCCATAGAGGAAGCCGGTCTTCTGCGCGTCCGACAGTTCCTTCCACGGCTTGTCGAGAGCGAAACCCAGGTGCTCGGCGGCACCCTCGTATAGATGATGACGCCAACGGTTGCTGGTGATCTCGCCCAAGGGTTCGACTGCCCCTTCGGCAATGGATTTATCGGGATCGGGCACGATGAGGCGTTCACTCATGGTGACCTTGGTACCGAGCCCGTCGCAGTCGCTGCACATGCCGGCGGGGTTGTTAAAGGAGAACATCTGCGGCGTCGGTTCGATGTAGGAGATGCCACATGCGGGGCAATCGAAGTTGGCGCTCAGCAGCCAGTCATCCTCCTTCTTCTCACCTCCCTCCTGCTGATCGTCGGCGACGATCAGCGAGCCACCACCAAGGCGAAGGGCATTGTCGACGGCTTCGTCAAGGCGTGCACGTGAGCCCCCATCGTTGTCGCTCAGCACGAGGCGGTCGATGACGACCTCGATCGAGTGACGGCTGTAACGATCCAGTTCGGGTGGGTTGTTGAGGTTGAGGATCTGACCATCGACGCGGGCTCGCAGATAGCCGTCCCGTAGCAGTTCCTCGAACAGGTCGTGGTATTCACCGCGTCGATTCTCGACGACGGAGGCGAGGATCTGGATGCGACGACCGTCGGGCAAGGCGGCGATTCGGGCGACGATCTGATCCCTCGTCTGGGCGACGATTTCACCACCGCACTCGACACAGTGGGGCGTTGAGCAGCGAG
This sequence comes from Candidatus Latescibacterota bacterium, assembly GCA_003529325.1. GTDB lineage: Bacteria > Latescibacterota > UBA2968 > UBA8231 > UBA8231 > UBA8231. Next base: position 8,358 of record DPVW01000502.1, read on the forward strand.
CGAACAGTACGCGCAGGTAGTCATAGACCTCGGTGATCGTGCCGACCGTGGAGCGCGGGTTGGCGCCACCACTTTTCTGAGAGATCGAGATCGTTGGCGCCAGACCGGTGATCTGATCGACGTCAGGCTTTTCCATTTGCCCGAGAAATTGCCGGGCGTAGGCCGACAGAGAGGCGACGTATCGCCGCTGACCCTCAGCGTAGAGGGTGTCAAAGGCCATGGAAGACTTGCCCGAGCCGGAGACACCGGTAAAACAGATGAGCCGGTTTTTGGGCAACTCGAGATCGACGTCTTTGAGATTGTGAACGCGAGCTCCGCGAACGCGAAGCGTGCCGGATTCCATGGACCCTCGGCCAACGTGGGTGGTCAAAAAAGGGGAACATGGCAATCTACTCGGGGGGTGGTACCCGAGCAAGGGAAGTGCGACTTCCTGGCTCGATTGACGCTCTGCAAGGGGCGGGCTATACTCGCGCGTAGCAGCTATTTCGACCACAAGCTAGAAGGACATTCCATGATCAAGCTGGGGGCCAACACCGTGCTGTTTGCCGGGTATGACCTGGAGACAGCGCTGAAGCACATCTCTTGGGCCGGATACGACGGCGCCGAACTGTCGGCGATTCAGGGCATGTGTGAGCATCTCGATCTCGACAACTGGCAAGCACAGGCCGCCCATATAAAGAGTCTGGCGCAGGACTACGATCTCGAACTGACGGCGATGGAGGAGGCGCGTCTCGACGAGGAGCGACTGCTCAAGGCCTACGAGGCGGCGGCAGCGATCGGCATTCCGGTGGTGAATGTGGGGTCTGGTGGTAAAGCCGGCAGCGACGAAGATCTGGCAGCACAGATCGATCTGCTCGGCAAGATGGCGGAGAAGGCAAATGAATTCGGCGTGCGACTCTGTGTGAAGGCGCATGTGGGCCAATCGATCCACGACACGCCGACAACGCTGAAGGCGATGGCACAGATCGATTCTCCAGGTTTTGGCATCGACATGGATCCGAGTCACATATACCGGGCCGATGGTGGCGAGGATGTGGTGCAGGCCCTTGGCGCCGTCGTGTCCCGCATGGGCCACGTGCACATCCGTGATTGCCCCGCGGCCTCGAAAGGAACCGAAGGTCCCCCCGGCCCGCCCGAGGAACAGGCTTGCGGTCGCGGTGGCATCGACCTGGCAGGATATCTGCGCGTGTTACATGAGGCCGACATCGATATGGTCGTCAACCTCGAGGTTATCGGCGCGAAGGAGTATGAGCTATCACGTGTGGCGACGATCGCCGCTGAGAGTCGTGGGTATCTCAACGCTTGCCTCAAGGCCTGTGGCGCCCGCTGAACGAGAAAGCACCACGATCCGACTGTTCATCGCGGTGGATGTGCCGCAGGATGTGTGCACCGCGCTGGCGGATATCGCGCGGCGCTTGAACGCCCATTGGCCAGCTGGCGCGGTGCGCTGGACGCCGGCAGGCAAACAACATCTGACACTTCGATTTCTCGGGGCAACGGCGCCGACGCGAGTTCCTACGGTGACAGCAGCGCTTGATGAACTCGTCGCGGCGGAGTCGCCCTTCGTACTGCGCCTCGAGGGTACGGGCACTTTCCCGCAGACGGGTTCGGCACGGGTACTCTGGGTGGGCCTGTGCGACGACGACGGGTATCGAAGGTTGCTGGCGTTGCAACGGCGCCTCGAGGAGCGCGTGCAGAAATTGGGTTGGCAGGCGGAGAGCCGGTCCTATCACCCACATCTGACCCTGGGGCGTCTACGTCGTCAAACACCAGCCCCCGTTGGCGACTGGAAACAGCACATGCCAGAACCCACGGTTGTCCCCGTCGACGAGCTCGTCCTCATGCGTAGCGACCTGCAGGATTCAGGACCCCAATACACAAATCTGCACGCTGCAAGACTGGGTTGAGCAGTGGGCGTCGTACTGCCGCCACGACCGTTAGCCGCACCGACAGGCTCCGCCTTCGCGACGGCGACGGCCGGTCTCGATGTCACCGAGCGCCACACAGCAGCCCTGGCACAGATCCTGGCTGGCAATGTGCCGTCATGGGACGCCAGCTGTCGCCCGTGGTCCTGCATGCAGCAGAGGATTCGGCGACGATCTACGTGCTCTCCGATTATGTCGCCATCGGCGGTGATGGTGACTACCTGCGCATGCCGCTCATTGCCGGCGGCGGCCGCTCTCTGCCGTGCCACCGGATGTTTGCTGCCGACAGCGAAGATCGTTGATGCCGTCCACGCGCAGGCTGGACTGAAACTGGCGCCGCGCCCCATTCCCCCGAGTGCGCAGATGACGTCGAATGGGTATTTCCTCCACCATCAGCGGCTGGTGCAGGCACAACTGGATTCCGTCGACGGTGGCGGCGGTCAAGCGCAGGTCGCTGGCGGGGTGCTGCTCGCAGGGCACAAGAAGGACCTTGTGCTGATGCGAAAATTGGCGACACGCCCTAACCGTGTTGCCATCTACGGCTGGCACCAACTCTCCGGTGAGCCCATTCAACCGGTCAGTACGGTGCATGTCGCCGAGTATGCCGACTACAGCCACGGTGTACGGCTCATCTGGGGCCACGGGCTGGTTTATGTCACCGAGCGAAACAGGGCGAAGGCGGCGGTGTAACCGTGCAGATAGGTTGTGTCACCCACTGGGGCAATTTCGCCACCACAGAAGAAACCGCCCTGTGGAATATTGCCGAGTCGTTCGACGAATCGTCCGCTGTCGTGGCCGGCGATGCCGAAGAAGCGCCGGCCGCGGCCGGTGCAGGTGAATAGCAGCGCCCCGGAGGGATCGACAGCGGGGTGAAGACGCTGATACCGATCGAGCATCTCGTCGAGGTCTTCACCCGCCGTCTTGGGATCCCGCAGGTGAAACTGGACGGTCTGTCCGTTGCGCAGCAGGTCGCCTACGGAGATCGCACCCTTTTCATGATCGAGTTGCATGACATCACGCATCAGGAAATCGCCGCGACCGAGGTCCGATTTCAGACCCGTGGCCGCAACACCGAGATGGAGTGAACGTTGCAGCAGCTCCTGCTCCGCTTCATCCAGTTGATGGTACAGTTCGACGAGGACCTCCACGGCAGGACGTTCGTCGAGGGCTGTGAGAAAATGCCCACTGCAGTCGGTGACGGTCATGGTACGGCCGATGGGACGACAACCCTGGGCAACGATCGTGTCGATGTGCAGATTGCCCTGCAGGGCGACACCGACACAACCGCCCTCGTGTACGCCATCATCGAGAAACAGGTGATTCTCCTGCAGCACCGAGGCGAGTCCGCCCATCGTCGTCGATCCCGGGTAGGCGAAATCGAGTCCCATCAGCAGGGGCCTGGGGTCGAAGATGGCAGGCCCCCCCGGATCGGCGAGCAGCAGGAAATGTGTTTCCGCTACGGGGTCGACGCCGAGTACGTCGTGCCAGTGCGAGGGGCCGGTGTCGAGGTCGGGCAGGTCACCGGCGGTCAGCCGAAAGGGAGTCATGGCAACGTTGGGCAGGAGGGCGCCGATAGCGACGACGGCAGCCCGTTCCTCGATTTCACGGCCCCCGCCGATGACCCCCGTCGCCGTGCAACCAAGCAGCAGGCCGGGGGACAGACGGCCTGCGACGAGCCCAGGCAGTTGCTGCGCCTGGTCCTGGAAGTGCGGCGTGACGAAGACCAGCAGCAGATCGGGGTTGTCCCCCAACTGGCGCGCGAGGTCGCGCTTGATCTCGGTCAGGGCCACCTCTAGATCGGACTCGACACAAATCCCAGAAGCCCATTTCATAGGCGCACAAACTCGACATCCCCAAGGGGACACACAAGGAGAGAGATGATGGCAGGCAGAGCCTGGGTGCTGGCAGAGACAAACTGGAAGGAAGTAGAGGAAACGGACTACGAAGTCGTCGTTCTACCATGGGGCGCCACGGAGGCCCACAACTATCATCTGCCGTACTGTACAGATGTTGTTCAGTGTGACCACATCGCGGCAGCGGCGGCGGGACAGGCCTGGCAGCGGGGGGCGAAGGTCATCGTATTGCCCACCGTGCCCTTCGGTGTCAATACGGGACAGGTGGACATCAAACTCGATATCAACATGAACCCCTCAACGCAGTTGTCCGTGCTGAGAGACATCTGCGACGTGCTCGAGCACCAGGGCATCCCCAAACTCGTGATACTCAACGGCCATGGAGCCAATGACTTTCGCCAGATGGTGCGGGAGTTGTGGCCCTGTTATGAGATGTTCCTATGCACGCTGGATTGGTATCGTTGTGTCGAGAGCGGAATCTTCGAAGATCCCGGCGATCATGCGGGGGAGATGGAGACGAGCCTTATGCAGCAGTTGGTGCCCGACCTGGTACTGCCCCTGTCGGACGCCGGAGATGGGGCAGAGCGCAAGTTCCGCATCCCCGCTCTGCGCGATGGGGTCGCATGGACGCAACGTGATTGGGTGGCGGCAACGGCGGACACCGGCGTCGGCGACCCCGCCCCGGCCACGGCAGAAAAGGGGCAGCGTTGTCTCGAGCAGGTGAGCGCTCGTATCGCCGATTTCCTGGTCGATCTCGCCGCGGCGGATCTGGACGATCTGTACGAGTCCAAATGATCCATTTGAATCATGGCGCAACAATCATAGATTTGGGTTATGGATAACGACGAGACAACGGGTGAGGCCGCAGCCGATGGCGACATTTCCGGCGACGACTCCCTGACGACAGGTGCCGGAGGGCGTCGACAGTTCATCCGCAAACTGGCCTGGGTGGCGCCGGCGATCGAGACATTTCTGCTGAGTGACAGTGACTTTGGTCAGGCGCAAGGACAGCAACGCCGACAGGTATCCCTAGACCACCGCCTCCACCGCCTGGCGGTGGTGGCGGGAACTAGGCGACGGGCACATCGACTTCTCCGGTAGCACGGTCATCGTCACGGGCGGTGCCAAGGGCATCGGCCGTGGAATCTGCACGGGCTTCGCGCAGGCCGGCGCCAGTGTGTTGTGCGCCGACGTGGACGAAGCGGCTGGCACCGAACTGGCGGCGACCGCCTTTGATGGCGTCGGTGAGGTCCGTTTTCAGCGGGCCGACGTCTCCCTGTGGCAGGATTGCCAGGCGCTGGTGGCGACAGCGACCGATCTCTGGGGTGGTGTCGGCGTCATCTGCAACAACGTCGGCATCCAGCCGACGGCTAGCTACCTGCCCGCCCACGAACTCAGCGAAGATGCGTGGGATCTCATCATCGATGTCAATCTCAAGTCCACCTTTCTGATGACGAAAGCCGGTGTCCCCGGCATGATCGAGCGCGGCGGCGGGGTCATCATCAATACGGCAAGCGTGCAAGGTCTGCAATCGGCGAAGGGGGTGTCCGCCTACGCCGCCAGCAAAGGCGGTCTGCTGTCCCTGACGCGACAACTCGCACTCGAGTATGCTGAAAACAACATCCGCGTACTTGCCGTGAACCCCGGTACGATCGACACGCCACTCGTCGACGAGGCGCTCGAGGCCTTTGGGGGTGACAATCCCGCCGCGCGCGCCGGGATGGCCGCCGTGCATCCACTCGGTCGTATTGGCCGCCCCGACGAAGTCGCCAATGTCGTCATGTTCCTCGCCAGCGACAGGGCGTCGTTCATGACCGGCGAGAGCATCTGCATCGACGGCGGCATCATGGCGCGAGGGTCGTGGGGGTAAGGACGAGACCTACGGGTCGATTACCGGACCTTCGAAGATCTGTGACATCTCAGGGGTGGTCACCGAGAAGGTGAAGGGCTTGTCCCCGGAGCCGGCGCCGCCCCAACGACCCTTCCGATCCACGGCGATGAAGTTCAGGCTCATCTCGCGCAGGGGCAAAGGATCCTTCCTGGCCATGCGCAGGATGGCCACGACGCAGGCGTCTACCGGGTGCATGTCCCGAGCCATGTTTTCTACAACCAGGAACGAGCCGCACTGGCGCATGACGTTCTCGCCGAGGCCGGTGGCCCCCGCGGCGCCGACGTCGCCGTCGACATAGAGGCCGGAACCGATGATGGGGGAGTCGCCGACACGGCCGTGCAGGGCGTAGCCCCAGCCGCTCGTCGAGCACCCGCCGGCGATCACGCCGTCCGCCGTC
>DPVW01000502.1:14806-23705 GCA_003529325.1 Candidatus Latescibacterota bacterium
CGCTTCCACTCCTCCCACTTGTTCCGGCGCTCGACGGTCAGCATGTCGACCGCCTCCAGCCCTTGCGACAGAGCGAAGTCGCGGGCTCCCTCGCCGGCGAGCATGACGTGTTTGGTCCGCTCCATCACCATGCGCGCCACCGTGATGGGATGAGCGATGTCGCTCAGGGCGGCAACGCTGCCGGCGGCATGGTTGCGGCCATCCATGATGCAGGCGTCGAGCTGCACGACGCCGCGTGCCTTCGGCGTTCCTCCGAGACCGACCGAGTAGTTGTCGGGATCCGCTTCCGGTACACGGATCCCCTGCTCGACGGCATCGAGGATGTCCCCGCCTCCCGTCAGGGTGTTGAGGGCGAGCTCGTTGGCGGCCTTGCCGAAGGGCCAGGTGGAGATGAACACCGGTCCATCGACGGCGTCCGGCGGGGTGGCTGACATCACCGGCTCCGCGGACACGCGCCGGCCGCCGACAAGACCGGTGGCCGCGGCAGCGGCAGTAGCAGTAGCAGTAGTGGAAAGAAAGGTTCGGCGGGACAATTGCTTTGATCCTGTCATGGGTCCCTTCTCATATCCAGAGGTGATTCCTCGTCCGTGAAGGGTAGGTCAAGGGCCTGTCGGGCATCAAGTCCCATATCATAAAGCGAGAAAAAAGATTTAAATGTATGGCCTCTTCCGGTTATTTGGTGCTGGATCTGAGGTTGGGTTAGCGTTATGTGCAGGAGGAGCTGCCCATGCGCGACACACAACTGTATCGGGACTTGCTGGGCGTGTCGCCGCCCTGGCGAGTTGTTTCGGTGGACATGGACACGGAGGCCAAGACGATCACGGTGACGGTGGATCTCAAGTCCGGTGCCCTTCTGTCGTGCCCGGAGTGCGGACACCAGCGTTGCCCGGTCAAGGACCGCAGACAGCGGACCTGGCGACACCTGGACACGTGCCAGTACAGGACGATGGTCCAAGGGCCGGTGCCGCGGACGGAGTGTCCCGACTGCGGCGTGAAGACGGTCGAGCCGCCGTGGGCGGTGCGCTACTCGCGTTTCACCAAGGGCTTTGAACACCGGCCATCCAGTGCCTTCAGCAGATGTCCATGAGCGGTGCCTGCCGGATCCTGCGACTCACCTGGGACGAGGCGGACGGCATCATGGAACGAGCTGTCCGCCGGGGCCTGCAGCGCCGGGATCTGTCCGGCTTGCGCCGTATCGGCATCGACGAGAAGGCGGTCCGTCGTGGGCATCGCTACATCACCGTCGTCTACGACCTAAAGACGTCCGACGTGGTCTGGGTCGGCGAGGACCGTCGCGAGGAGACGCTGGACAGCTTCTTTGCGTCTCTGCCTCAACGAGGCCGTCGACCAGGTTCGCAAGCGAGAGCACCGAGCTCTGCACGAACTGGGCATCGAGATGCTCGGCGGCACCAAGTGGGACTGGCTATACAACCGTGACAATCTGCCTCCGGAGCGAGAAATGCGCTTCGAGGAGCTGCGACAGTTCAATCTGAAGACGGTGCGGGCCCATGCCATCAAGGAGACCTTCCGGTGCTTCTGGGGCTACACCTATCCCGCCAACGTCCAGCGATTCATCACCGCTATCTACTTTCACTGTGGTCGACTCAACCTCGAACCACAATAATCCCGGAAGAACCAATGTATGCAACGGATGTTGGTGTTCACCGGCGCATCGCCCTATCTTCCTTTAAACTCGAAGTTGGACTTGTGAATAACTGTTGTGTTCACGGAAGCGGAGCACGCAGTATCACTTCCCATCCCGTAAGGAGCAGACCCATGCGCAAGCTTATGACGGCTGGTATCGCCAGCCTGATGCTCGCAGGTGTTGCGAGCGCCCAGTTCTTCGATCCGCCGGCACTGGAGGATCGTAACGGCAGCCAGGGCTTTTCGTTCTTCATGCTCGAGGTGCCGAGTCACGACGCCATGGTCATGGACGGCAGGGCCGGTGACTGGGCTTGGTACGATTCTGACTTCACGCTGACGATGGATGAGTGGCGTGACGAGGGTGATCGTCCGGCGCCGTCCCGCGCCGACCTGAACATCACCACGTTCATGGGTTGGAAGGGTGGCAACGTCAACCGCTGGTACGTCTTCATGGAAGCCTTCGACGATGTGGCCGTCCATGACGGTACCAACATCGCCCGCTGGAACGGCGACATGCTGCAGGTCGGTCACGACCCACAGGATCACGGTCGCGAGCGCGGTCCCGCCTCCGGTTTCACCATGGAGTGGCTGATGGCTCCCGGCGATCTCAGCCCGCCGACCAACGTGGCGTTCCGCTATGGCGGCGTCGAAGGTGAGCCGGCCACGTGGGCCGAATATGGTGAAGCGCCGTGGATTGATTTTTCCGTAACCGTCGATCCGCCCGAAGCTTGGGCCGCCGACCTGTGGTCTGATGGCGCCACCACCGTCTTCGAATTCAGCATCCAGGTGCTGGCCTTCCAGGACGACGCCGGTCCGGGTGCCAGCGAGATCTGGCAGATGGACGCCGTCGCCGGTGACGATGGCGCCGGTTTCCCCTTCGCCTTCTGGTACGAGGATGGCGAAGGTCCTGGCTCTGGCTTCGGCAATGACGAGGACGGCAACCACCTCGGTTCCAACGACTGGACCACTCGGGGCCCCGAGGCCTCGGGACGTCAGTATTATTCGATCGCCACGTTGCTGCGTATCGGTGAGTACACCTCTGGCAACATCACCGCCGTACAGTCGTCGACGTGGGGCAACATCAAGAACTCCTTCCGGTAGAGCCCGTCCGGGGTGCAGAGGGTAGCCCTCCTGCACCGAGTGATTGATGAGTAATTGGACAAGTCGGGCCACTGGAGACCTTCTCCGGTTGGCCCGATTTTCTGCACGACTGAAATGTTACGGGGTGCTTCTGGTGAGGAACTGGAATATGCGTGGGCCATGGATCTTGGTGACGCTGCTGCTGGCAACCGCCTGCGGCCGCTACTTTCCAACGTCCCTGCAGCCGAGCCAGCAGCAGGCCGAGGGTATGGCCGTCAACGACGACGGCTCGATCACCTACGCTCTGGACCGCCTCGGCATCACCCTGAAGCCGATGACCGATGCCGAGTTGAATCGCCTCGTATCGTCGGAGGACGCATCGGTCAATCCGTACACCTTCGGCGACCTGACGGCCCCCGGTGAGGGCTGGACGCCTCCCCGGTTCACCGTGTTCCGCCTGCAGGTGGCCAATTACCAGTACCCCAAAGTCAAACTCGATCCGCTCAAGGGCCACATCTCCTCGACGAATCACCGAGACTACGATGTCCTGAGCTTCGCCGAACTCTATGACTATTTTCGGGCGCACTGGCAGGGGCTCACTGGTCAGGGACGTTCCGAGTTCCGCAGTCGCACGGACATGCTCCGACGCACGATGTACACCGGCGCCACCATCTTCAGCGGCAATGACGAGGAAGGCTACCTGGTCTTTCCATTGCTCGATGACGACGTGCGACAGATCCATGTCGCCATCGAGGACATCGCCGTGCGCTTCGATTATGCCGACCAGCCGGTGGAGACGATCGATCTGAGCTTCCGCTTCGAGCGCGATATCCTCCGCGGGTTCACCCCTGCCGACGCCGTGCGGCTGGACTGACAGGAATTCCGATGCGGAGCGTACGCGTTCTGTGGGCAGTCCTGCTGATTCCCGCAATGGCTGGCGCCCAGCTGCAGACCTGGCGTATCGGCGGCGACGGTCAGTCGTGGACCGACCAGGCTTTGTCGCAGAGCGGCGCCCTCGAAATCGACAGTGGTCTGCAGCCGCTGGAACTGGGGGAGGGAGAGAACCTCATCGATCTGCTGCGCGAGTCGGGCCTGACATGGCTCAACGGCCAACCCCCGGTCTTCACCGAAACCGGCCAACCGCGGACCTGGTCGAATGACGGCCTCTTCAATCAGATCTTAGGCCCCCTCGACCTGCTCGACGGCGACCCCGCAACGTCTTCCAAGAGCGTGTACAAGGCGGCGCGCAATCAGGCCGGTGCCGCCTTCTTCTGGGATCTTGGAGCGCCTTTCCCCATCAACCGACTCCGGTTCTTTCCCGACCCCGATGACCCGGATGCCTTCATCAAGGCCTTCAAGATCCTCGTCAACGACGGGGAGACGTTCAACGACATCAATCGTCCTCAGTACGAGTTGCTGCGCCGTGTCGAAGTGAACCGGGAGATGGTCGTCGACATCCACTTCGCCCCGTTGCAGGGCCGCTTTCTGCAACTGCTGGTGCTGTCGAAGTCGGCCTTCAACCTGGCTGAGTTCGAGATCTACGGCGAGGGTTTTGTGCCCGTGGCCAGCTACACCTCACAACTGCACTCCTTCAGTGGCGCCGTCAACTTCGGTGCGATGCAACTGCACGCGACCCGTCTGCAACGCGCCGGGAGTGAGGCCGACGAAGCCCCTTCCGTGGTGCTGCAGATGCGGACCGGCGCCGACGACACGCCTCTGGCGTACTTCCGCCGGGACCGCGACAGCGGTGCTCAGGAGGAGGTCTCTCTGGCCGAATACAGCACCAACCTGCCGCGTCGGGCGCTGTTCCGTCAGGATCCCGAAACAGAACAGTTGCTGGGGGAAGTGGACCGGGCGTCCTACGTCGATCTGCCCGTTTCTGAGCAGGGCCCGGTGCGTGACTTTGTCCAGGGGGACATACGTGGCGATGTGGACAACTGGAGCCCCTGGTCGCCCCCGCTGACGATTGATTCCACCGGCTTTTTCCAGCAGCCCGTGGGGTTGCCCAGCCCCCGCGAGTTTCTCCAATTCCGTATGGACTTTGCCGGTGATGCCGAGAACGTGATGCGTATCGACTCGCTGCAGATCGAGTTCTCTCCCGGCCTCGTCAGCAACGCCGTCGGTGAGGTGGCTCTCGCCAGTGAGCCACAACCGGCGAATGGTGTGCTGGAAGTCGTCGGCGGCATCGACACGACCTTCACCTACGACATCCGGACAGACTTCGCTTCGGCCGGACTGCAGGGATACAGCGGCCTGCGCATCGAGGCCTTTCCGCCGCCGGTCTTCGAAGCTCTACAGATGGGGGACCCGCCGGTACCCGTGGAAGACGTCACAGTCGAATCGATCGAGGATGGTTTCGAGGTGTTCTTCACGCCGGTGAACTCGGACAACAACCAGCCGCTGCGCGTCCTGTTCAACCTGCGCCTGCTGGAGCACAACACGCCGGTCAACGCCTGGTTGCTGGGTGGCGCCGATGTGCCGCCCCATCCGGTGCGGCCCGGGGATGCTGTCGATGACGTCAGCACGGCCGTCGCCAACGCCTTCACCATCGAAGCCAGAGCCGGCGTGGCCATGCGGTTCTCCACCTCGGTAATCACGCCCAACGGTGACGGCCGCAACGATGCCGCGTCGATACAACTTGTGCTGGCCCAGTTCGCCAATGCCGTCGATACGACCATGGAAGTCTTCGATCTCAGCGGTCGCCGCGTACGGCAACTGGTGTCAGAGCAGACGCCTTCCGGTGCTTACGACGAGACCTGGGATGGCCGCAACGACGCTGGCCACCTGGTGCCGCCCGGTGTGTATCTCGTGCGTGTCGCCGTCAACTCCGATGCCGAAACGTTCGCCCGGGCACGGCTCGTGGGGGTGGTGTATTGACTGCGTCCTGGGGTACCATCACGCGTCTTACCATCGTCTGCCTGGTGGCCTTTCTCACCAGTGGGGTCCGGGCTCAGTCGACCGGGGCATGGGTGGTCGGCGGCCAGGGCGGTGAGGCCTGGCGAGAGGCCGTCGGTCGCTGGATCGCTCTCGACGACACGGTACAACCCGGGGCCGTACAGCCCCAGCAGATTCCGCGCGCCTGGAGTGTCATGCGCGAGGTCGTGCGTTCCGGGGCGGTGTCGGCTCAACGGAACCTGTTTGGCTATCGCTGGGCGACCACGAAGGGACCGCGTCTGTTGGAGGCCGACACTCTAGAGGTCGGCTGGCACCCGAGGATGTGGAACGGCGGCGCCGCCAACGCCATCGTCAGTAACGTGATGCGGGGGCTGGTCGACGGGGACGGTCTGGCGGCGGGCTACTCCCACAAGCAGCGGGCCGACGGGCTGCCCAACAGTGTCACGTTCTTCACCATCGATCTCGGTGTGGCCGTTCCCATCGACAGCGTCGTGTTCTACCCACCCCAGAGTGGCCTGACCTCGGACAACCAACGTCAGCGAGAGCTGTTTCCCCAGGTTTACGAAGTCAGTCGGTCCAAGGTCCCCGTAGAGTGGTTGATCTTCGAGGATGAGAACACCTCCACCGGGACGACCGGTTACCATGCCCTCGACGAGATCATCGGTACCACCTTCGCCAACAATACCAGCATCGTGTCATTGACGCCGGCGCTCGATTTCACCCGCTTCCTGCGCTTTCGCTTCGGTGAAGAGACGCGGACGATTCTGCTGGCCGAGATCCAGGCCTTCGGCCGGGGTTATCCACAGCAGGCGCGCTACATCTCGGCGCCTCACTCCTTCGGCGAACCGGTCAGTCTGGGCCAGGTCACCTGGCGCTTTACCCGGTACCGACAGACGCCCTCGGGTGACATCGTCGAAGATCCGGACGCACCCGTGGAGCTGTCCCTGCGCACGCGCGCCGGCAACGATGACGATCCCGCAGCCTTCTTCGTTTTTGACGATCTCGGCCGCCAGCTCGAAGTGTCACGGGACGACTACTTCTCGGCGCCACGAATCACCGAGCGCTTTTCCGAAGGCGTGGCCGGGTTCCGCGCTCAGCGTGCCGACGACATCACCAACTGGAACAACTGGTCGGTTGCCTACGACAGTCCTGGCGATCAGAACCGTTCGTCCGATGGCAATCAGTTCCTGCAGTTTCAGTTTGAGATCACCACTGAGGATCCCCTCGCTTTCGGCGTGCTTGACAGTGTCGCATTCGAGGTGTCGCCCCTGCTGGCGGCCAGTGCCGTGGCCGAGATCTCCCTCGAAGGGGCGGACGCCGGATCCGGTGGTACTGTCGAGGTGCCACTCGGCATCGATACGGTCCTGGTGTACGACATCCGCACGGTGTACGGGGGCAATCGGGTGGGCTATGACGGCATCGAGCTCGATGTTCCGGCGGCAGCCCGCTTCCTCGATCTCGAGATCGATGGCAACGCTGCGGTGTCTGGTGTGGACTATGAAGTGGAGGAGGGACCAGGCCTAATACGCCTGGCCCTGACCGAGGAGATTCAGCGGGATGCCAGTTTCCGCGTGCGCATCCGCAGCGCCATCTTCCACGCTTCCGTCTTCCTCGAGGGCCGGATCTTCAGCGCCGATCCGGCTTCGGCGCGGTTGCCGCAATCGATCGAGGCAGGAGATGCTCGAGCCGACGTCGGTAGCAACGCCCTGCAGGTGATCGCCAGCGATTCGCGCTTTGAGGTCCTCGGACGTGTCGGCTTGACGACTTCGGTGGTGACACCCAACGGGGACGGCACGAACGACGAAGCCACCATCACTTTTGATCTGTTCGGCGTCGATGGCGCTGATCTGCTGGTGGAGGTGTACGATCTGACCGGACGGCGGGTGCGCGTCGTCCTCGACAGCCAGGCCTCGTCGGGGCCCTACGGACCGACATGGGACGGCAGGGATGCCGAGGGCGGACTGGTGCCGCCGGGCCTCTACCTCATCCGTGTCGAGGTCGATGTCGACGAAGGCGAGCTCAACCGAGTACAACCGATGGCAGTGGCGTACTGAATGCGAAACTGTCTACGGAGAACGAACGAGATGGCAACTTCCGCACGCCTGCGGCGCCTCATCGCCCTGTCAGCGACACTCGTCGCCGGCAGCGGCCTGGAGGCCCAGAATATCGTCTTCGACGGTTCGGACTTCGCCGCCTGGGACCATCCCCAGGGCCTGGTCAACGTGAGTGCCGCCGGTGTTACGGTGAAGCGCTTCGGCAAGTCCTTCAACGCTGTCGCCGACATCGACGGGCATTCGTCCGTCGTGATCGGCGACTATGGCAGGAGGACGGTCAGATCACCGTCCAATCAGGCGCAGGCGGGCCGGATTCGAGACCAGGACCAGCAGACCTGGTGGCAGCCGAACGCCGACGATCCGGTGCAGCTGTGGTGGATCGAGCTCGACCTGGGCCGGGCCGTTGTGGCCGACAAGATCCGTGTCATCTTTCCGGACGAGGAAGGGGCGAGGCCCTTCGAGTTCTTCTCCATCTTTACCAGTCCCGGCATTCCTGTATTCGGCGGTCTTGCCAAACGCATCGGCTATACCCGTCTGGGACGCCCGGTGAACAACAACAAGGATCAGGTGGTCGAGTTCGACCTGAAGTCGACGGGGCTGGAGAGCGCCACTGGCGCTCATCTGGACACCAACAGCACCATGGCCTTTGACATCATCCGTTTCATCCGTTTCGAGGCGGCGGGGGCGACAGCGGAGGCGGCGCTGGCCGAGATCGAGGTGGACGGTGTCGGCTTCAATCTGTCGGGCATGGTGGCCACCCCCACGCGTGTTGAGGAGGGTGAACCCCACTGGGGGGGAACCACATGGACGTCGAAGGACCGCGACTGTGAGGGGTGCGGCAAGGGCAGCGGCGCCGACGAGATGCTCGACGAGGACGTCGGCTACCGCACCTGGACGATCGAAGCCTCTGACAAGGGCAACTGGCGCGACTCTGGTGTCTGGCAGGTCATCGACTTCGGCAGTGTATTCCGCCTGGACCGCGTCATCTACTATCCCGTTGTGAGCGGTCGGTCGCCGATCCTGTACGGGTTCGAGCGCGACAAGCAAGGTGGGTGGTCGAACATCGATCTGCTCGTTTCCGACGGCACGCCGAGTAATAGCAGCGATCCTGTAGTCGAGGGTCCCTACCACTACGAGTTGCTGTCTGATGTGGAGAACCAGAGCCGTTATCTCTTCGACTGGAACTTCGAGCCCCTGGACATGCGGCTGCTCTTGTGGCGGGTGAG
>DPVW01000502.1:24020-42659 GCA_003529325.1 Candidatus Latescibacterota bacterium
GCGGGTGACCAAGCCACAACAGTTTCATCGGGCCCTGCAGTTGTTCGCTTTTCATGCCGAGGGCTACCCGGCGCAGGTGGAGCTGGAGTCCGAAGACATCTCTCTGGGTGGCGCCTCCAGCCTGCGCCGGGTCGAATGGGATGCCGACATGCCACCTGGTACCAGAATCGAGGTGGAGACGCAGACCGGCAACGGCTTCAATGCCCTGACGCGGTACTTTCTCATCAACGGCAAGGAAGTGACCAAGGCCGCCTATGACGCGGCCAAGTCGCGCAACCGCGGCGATATCGTGGTGGAGAACGTGCGCGACGATACCTGGAGCGGCTGGAGCCTCCCGCACCGGTTCTCCGGCCAGGAGTTCCAGTCGCCCTCGCCCCGGCAGTGGCTGCGCGCCAGGGTGCGCCTCATCAGCGAGGACCCCGAGCAGATGCCGACGTTACGCTCGCTGCGGTTCGTCGCCAACATACCCGTCGTCGCTGCCGGACTCGTCGGCAGGATCTTCCCCCATGAGGCATCCCTGGATTCTCTGCAGGAATTCCGCTATACCATGACACCCGCCGGGCTCACCGCCGGCGACGCCGGTTTCGATCAGGTCATCATTAGTCTGCCGCGCGGCAGCGGCGATGTCGAGTTCGAGCAGGCGAACGTGCGGGGAGAGCGGGTCGCTGCTACCGCAGAGGTCCTGGGGGATTCCCTCGTAGTGCAGTTGCCACCACCCGTCGTCCGTCGAGACTCCGTTGAAGTCTTCTTTCGCGCCCGTCTCGCCGAGAGTCCTACGGTATTCAGCGCCTCTGTGCTGAATTCCGATCAACAGGACAACACGCAGGGGGTTGTGCCGGTCGAATTTGGCGCCGATCAGGTACACCTGCCAGACGCGGTGGCGGGTCGCACACTCGTGCGCAGCCTGATGCACACGCGGGCCTTTTCCCCCAACGGTGACGGCATCAATGACGAGTACCAGCTCGACTTTACGGTGGTGAAGACCGATCGTGAGCCACGCGTGCGTCTCTACGACCTCGCCGGCCGGTTCGCGGCGGAGTTGACGAAGCAGAATTCAGAGGCTACACGTGCCAGCTATACCTGGACCGGCGATCGCGACGGCCAGAGGGTACCCCCCGGCATCTACATCGTGCAGATTGAAGTGGATGCCGATGCCCGCACCGAACGAGTGCATAAGACCGTGCACGTTGTGTACTAACATGGGAGAATGACGTGAGACGTCGAGCCCCAGCCCCGCCGGACCTTCGGGCCCCGATCCTGTTGGCCTGCCTGGTCGCCCTGCTTCAGGGTGCCCCCCACGACGCCAGCGCCCAACGCGCAACAGGGTTCGAGAACCCCTACTACACGACGGGCACGGAGATCGCTCCGTCGACGCTGGTGCCTTCGGTGCGCAAGTGGTATCTGCCACAACGCCTGTACCAGCTATACGACTGGCGGCAGGAGCAGTACTCCAACTACGCGAGGAACCACTACGAGCGCTACAACAACGTCTTCCTCGAAGGGTCGCCGTTCTACGATGTCTACGGCAATTACATCACCCGGGGATGGATGGTGTACGACTGGACAGAAGACTACCCGCAGGACAACGGCAGTATCATTACCAAGAACTCCCGCTTCGGCTCGTGGTTCAACAATCTCGTAATCTCCTCGAGCCATCAGGGAGAGTTCCACTCGTCTCTGATGGTCGGAGACGGCATCCGCACCACTCTGACGCCACTGACGTTCTCCAAGCCGCGCTTCGACGGCATCCAGTGGGACATCCAGACCGATAAGTACGCCCTGACGCTGCTGTCTTCCCGGATCAGCAACACCGCCGAGATCGCCGACTCCGAGATCGGCGGCGGCGTCCCGGTGGGGACCTTTACCAACATGTGGGCCGCCAGGGGGCAGACGCAGATCGGCGACTTCGCCCGTATGGGGCTGACCTTCGTCAACGCCGCCCACCGCAACACCGACGTACCCTTTGGCGACAATTCGATGGAGGGCCTGCTCAGCGGGCCGATGAACGCCGATTTCGTACGCTCCGTCGTTGTGCGCATAACCGACGATTCGCCCAAGGACGGCGAAGGGGGGGCGTTGCTGTCGCGCTGGCGTATCTTCGTCAACGGCGTGGAGCACACGGACGATATCGTCCCCACCGTGGAAGGAGGGGTGCGCCGTCGGGGCGTCATCGAAGCCAGCGGCACCGATGCCATCACACTGACCTACAACATCGAAGACTTCTCTCCGAGCATCGAAGACGAAATCGACGATTTCCGTGAGATCGAGGTAATCGAACTGGGCCTGGTGCTGGCCAACGACTACCAGGTGGCGGTGACATCGAACAAGCAGACGAACAATCTCGGGACGCCGGTATTCCTGCCGGTGCTGCGGGCCTCGGGTAACGTCAAGGATGGCTCCAACCAGGCGTTCCACCGCTTCCGCTACGGACTCCCCACGGGCAATCGCATGCTCGGGTTTGATCTCGTGATCGCCGATGTGGGCGGCTTCGAGTTGCGAGGCGAGGTGGCGCGCAACTTCCAGTACCGTCGTTTTCCCAACGAGAATATCACCCAACACCAGGCGCTGGCGACGAACAAGGCCAACGCCTTCTACGTCACCGCTCAGCAGCGCCGTTATCCCTGGACGGTATTCGCAGAGGGTTTCAGCATCGATCCCGACTACTCGACGCGGGCTTTCATCCCCAACGCCGAAGGCGAGGTGTTCTACGACAACGAGAACCGTCACGTCTACGAATTCGTCGACGACAATGACGATCAGGATGAACTTCCGGACTGGCGCCGGCTCTACTTCGGCCAACGGGTCAACACACGCCAGGGACAGGGACTGCTGTACGACAACGCCGTGTTCCCCGGTTTTGACGAGAACAACGATGACATCTCGGACTTCAACCGGAACTTCAACTCCCAGCCCGATTTCGATGAGCCTTTCCTAAGGTTCGACGTGGACCCACCGGAGTTTCTCTTCGGCATGGACATGAACAGCAACGGGGTCATCGACCGCTTCGAAGATGACAACGAGGCCGACTACCCGTACAAGCTCGGGCGGCGCGGTTACAATGTGTACGGTGGTGTGGAGATCATGCCGCAGGTCAGCGTCATGGCCGGCCATCTCGACCAGCGCCTGCTCAAGACGGCGCGGGAGAATCAGTCAAGTTACCTGCTGGTGACAGCGAAGAAGGATCTGCCGGAGCACGACCTGAGCGTGTGGGTGATTGCCAACCCACGCCTGGTCAAAGACGACATTCCCGACGATGTGCTGCTGTGGACCGAAGTGCCCGGCACGCGGGGCCGGGCGGTGTTCACCCGTGACCCGCTGGCGGCGCACGACGCTTTCATCAACACCACCTATCTCGAGGTCCACTACAACCGCTTCCTGCCCTTCACAGCCAAGGTCAAACACGAGGTCTACAGCCAAGCGGGGTCAGACAACGAGCTTCGCGATCAGAGCTTCTTCGGCGTCATGGCCAAGGGAGAGTATCCCTTCGAGTTGGAGCGCTGGACTTTCCTGCCACGCTGGAAGCAGTTGTTCAGCCGGCGCGTACAGCCGCAACGGAGTACGCTCAAAACCCGGGAACTGGAGGAGATCTTCTCGCTGCAGGTAGTCCGGCCGGTGAACAGCAACATCAGCTTCATCGCCGGCGCCGAGTACGAGATCTTCAACAACCTGCGGCAGAAGCCGGATCCACTGCCCTCCGGGTTTCTGCTCGACGGTCGGACGTGGGTTCTCGCCGGCCAGGTGGCCAACCGCTCGGCCTATCTCGGTTATGACTTGACGACGAACGTCGGCGCCCGCTGGATCCGTCGTGACTTCGACGGGTCGCCGGCCTCCTCCGAACTGCTGTCCTTCATCACGGTCTTTGCCGGTCTCGGTACCGATCGCTAGCGCGGTTCTAGAAACCCTCGGGATGGGTGCGGTCGAGGACCTGTTCGTCGACGACGATGTCGTCGGCGTAACGGCGCCGCAGTTCGGCCAGGAAGCTGTCCATCGCCGCGGTTTCGGCCTGGTTCTTCAGCAGGGCACGAATGCTGCCGGCCACCTGTGAGAAGTCGGTGACGACGCCGTCCTCGCGTGTGTACAGGTCTGTGTTCTCGTCATAGAAGCGCCGCACATTGGCGGTACTCGTGTCCGGCTGTGCCCGTTTTCTGCCCACCTGCTGATACAACCACTTGGCGAAGAGTTCCCGCCGCCTGTCTTCGGCTTTCTTCCGCACAGGGAGAAGGGAGTCGAGTTCGAGTTGCCTGGCTTCGGTGATCATCACCAGAACGCCCGCCTGGTTGTCGACCTCCTTGCGCAGAGTGCTGCTGTCCATCCGTGCCGGATGCCGCGTGCGCCCGGCACGGACCAGGTCGAGGAAATCGCCGACACTGAGCTGCCCGCCGTCCCAGGAGATGAGGGTGTGGTCGGCGTTGCTGGAGGTCGAGTCCGGCGCCGGGATCGCTGCCAGCAGAGACAGACCCTCGGTATCGGGGCGCAGGTTGTACTGCTGGCGCAATCTGCCGATGTAGGCCTCCATGTCATCGGCCCGTTTCTGCACGCGGAGCTTCTGTTCGATGAATTCCCGGGAACTGTCGAAGGTTGCCTGACGCCGTGCTTGCAGGCCGAAGACATGGTATCCCAGTGACGTCTTCACCGGCGCGGCGGAGATGGCGTCCGGGGGCATGTTCTTGAGGGGCTCCTGCAACTCCTCATAGAGCTCGCCGACACGAAACCAGCCGACCCAACCTTCCGGCCCGAAGCGGTCCTGGATGCTCCGCAGGGAGTGCCTGGCGACCAGTGTCCGGAAAGGTGTGCCGGACTGCAGTTCGGCAATCACGCCGACAGCCTCTTCCTCGGTGTCACAGACGATATGGCGGCTGAGGACCTCGACGTCGTACTGTTGCGCGACGAAGTAGTCGCGCAGCTCCTGCTCGGTCGCCGAGTAGTCACCCAGCAGGGCCTGGCTGTCATAGAGAGCATTCATCAGTGCCCGGCGCTCGGTGCGTTCCAGGTCGGCACGGATCACCGGATCCTCGCCGACGCCTCGTCGCAGCCCCTCGAGGACGAGCAGTTCCTGAGCGATCATGCCGTCCAACAGCTGGCGTTTCGCTCCCATGTCGGGGGCGCGCAGATGCTGATAGCCCGCCTCGCGCAATTCCCCGGAGCGAAGGGAGAATTCCTCCGCCGAGATGACCGTGGCGCCGACGCGGGCGACGATCTCGTCGGCGCCGGACGACGGCAGACCCATGGTGAGGAGCGCGAGGAGGGTGCCGGACAGAGTACTGCGAAGAGTCGATTTCATCTGCACAAAGCTACGGAGGTCACAAGGTGGGTCAATACTGCTGAACGCCTCTCTCACGGAGACAGATCGAGACGCTGCCGGGCAACCACCGCCGGGGCACCGCCCTGACGCAGCCGGTAGGCGCAGTCGAGAGTCAGTTCGCCGAGGCGTTGTGGCTGATCGTTGCCCGGCCAGAGGATGTCGACGAAGTCGATCGTCGCCGCCCGTCCGAGGCCGATCTCCTGACGCAGGGGCGACGAACCGAAGCTGCCGCCGTGGCCGACGGTGACGTGGATGTCACGGACTCCGCCACCCACCCTCTGCACTCGCACATGGACGCGGGCACCGATGGCGTCGCGGTTGCTCCGCACACCCTCCAGCTCAAGACTCAGCCAGCGATGTCCGTGGCCCGGGTTTTCCAGCAGGACATTGGCTGCCACGTCCCCTTCGAAGGCGGCGCCGAGAACCTGGTAGATGTCCTGGTCGCCGTCGTTGTCGATGTCGCCGAAGCTGATGCCATGCCCCTTCTGCAGCGTGCCGAAGCCGCCGGAGGCGGTGACGTCGAGAAAGCGCCGGCCCTCGTCGTTGCGGAACATGCGATTGGGCAGCAGCGTTCGCATGTCCGGCATGCCGGTGCCGAAGTAGGCGTCGAGCCAGCCATCATTGTCGAGATCGCCGTAGTTGGCGCCCATGGGCAGGATGACCCGGTCGAGGCCGACGGTGGCGGCCACGTCTTCAAAGGTGCCATCGCCGCGGTTGCGGAACAGTCGCGGGTGTTCGGCGCCGAAAGGGAGGCCGAGATGGACGGCGGCCATATCGTCGAGATCGGCCATATCGAAGCCGGCGACGAAGAGATCCTGCCAGCCGTCGTTGTCGTAGTCCCAGAACCAGGTGGGAAAGCTAACGTACGGTTCGGCCACTCCCGCGCTGTCGGTGATGTCGACGAAGCGGGGTGTCACCCCGTCACCGGCGTTGCGGTAGAGCTGGTTGTCACCGTTGAGATTCGACAGGTAGACGTCGATCTGACCATCGTTGTCGATGTCGCCGAGAGTCAGACCCTTGACGAAGCTGACACCATCGAAGCCGTGGTTGGCGGCGACATCGACGAATGTGCCGTCGGCCTCATTATGGTAGAGCTGGTTCGGGTGCGCCGGTTTCGGCGGGGGACTCGACTCATGGCCGACGAACAGGTCCAGCCAGCCGTCGTTGTCGTAGTCCCCCCAGGCACCGGAATGAGTGGGATGGAAGGACAGCAGACCGGCTCTGTCTGTGACGTCATCGAAGCGCCCGGCGCCGTCGTTCTGCAACAGAGAATTGGC
The DNA here is from genome assembly GCA_003529325.1 of Candidatus Latescibacterota bacterium. GTDB lineage: Bacteria > Latescibacterota > UBA2968 > UBA8231 > UBA8231 > UBA8231. Next base: position 30,600 of record DPVW01000502.1, read on the forward strand.
GTGCAGTCCCGCTTCGCCCATCCAGGCGCCGCGCCAGACGGTCAGGTCGCGATCACCGTCGTTGTCGTAGTCGGCGTGGGACAGGTTCAGACCGCCGAGTTGACCGCTGAGACCGGCGTTGCGCGTGCGCTCGTCGAAAGTGCCATCGCCGCGGTTGTGGAAGAAGCGAAGCTGATCGCGCAGGCCTCGCGACGAGGCCATCAGGTCGAGTAGGCCGTCCCCGTCGAAGTCCTCCATGACGCTGCCTCCGGCATGACCGCGGACGGCGACGCCAGCTGCGGGTGCCACATCGACGAAGGCGCCCACATCCTCGTCGGCGGCCACGGACTCGGGCGGTATCCGCCAGTCGGCTGGAACGGCGTCGGGGTACTCGCCGAGGGCCATGTAGGCGATGTTCAGCAGCCAGCGTGTACTCAGATCATCGGGCCGTTCGCGCAGATTGGCGCTGTAACGCTCGATGGCGGCACGGGTGCCGGCGTCGAAGGCGGCACCCCCAGCCCGGCGCATGGGAAACAGCCACTCGTGAGCCGGCGACCGGCCGCTCTCCTGCTCACCCACGCGCAGGTAGGCCACGGCCTGCAGGTCGCGCAACATGCGTCGAAAGCCATCCTCCACCGGCACGTCGAGCTCTTCGATCCGTCGGTAGATGCCATCGATCTCGTCGATGGCTTCCCGCATCTGTCCTCCCCGGACCAGCTCGCGGGCGATCCTGCTGCGCAGCTGGATTTTCCGGGCCGGCGGCAACGGGCGGTCGAGCAACGTCCGCATGCCGGCGGCACGAGCCCGATTGAGGTACACGTTGACGACGGGATCCGCCGTGCGGGCCACGCGCGCAAGATAAGCGGCCATGCGCCGGGATGCGGGACTGAGCGTGGGGTCCACCGTCGCCAGCTGGGCGGCGGCGCCCTCGGTGAGCAGCAACGGGAAGACGAGCCACAGGCCAAGCGGACGGAGGCAGTTCACTGTTCGTTGACCACCAGATGCTGGTCGGCATCGACATCGACGAGCACCTGCTCGTGGCCATCCGGCCAGCGAAGCTGAATCGTGTCGACACGAGTGTGCTCCCCCAGTCCGACGAGCAGGCGAGGATCGTTGGAGCCCATGTATCCATACCCCCTGCGGATCTCACGGGTCTGCACCAGCTCGCCGGCAACGAGGCGCACCCGCGTACCGATGCCGTCACGGTTGTTGTGTGCGCCCCGGGCGGTGATGGTCAGGTAGTGCTTCCGGTTGCCGCCATCATTGCGCAGCAGACTGCACCGGGGCGACGCTGAATCGGAGACGAAGATGTCGGTATCGCCGTCGTTGTCGATATCGCCAAAGACGGCGCCATGGCTGACGCGTTCGACGAGAAGGCCCGGGCCGCTGCTTGCCGTGGTTTCCACGAAGGTGCCGTCGCCGCGATTGCGGAACAGCTGGTTGCTCTGTTCATAGGTGGTGGAGGGATCGAATTCCTCTACGTTGCTGTCGAGGTGGCCGTTGCTGACGAAGACGTCGAGGAAGCCGTCGTTGTCGTAGTCGAGAAATGCTGCCGTCATCCCCAGGTACGGTACGCTGGGTGCCCCGAGGCCGACGGCATAGGTGACGTCGCCGAAGAATCCACCCCCCTCATTGCGGTAGAGCGTGTTCGGCAGCCACTGAAAGGTGGCGACGATGATGTCGAGAAGGCCGTCGTTGTCGACATCGCCGATGTCGGCGCCCATGGCTGATTCGGCCACACCCTCCTCGTTGTAGGCAACGCCGGCGATGGCGCCGGACTCCTCGAAACGGCCGGCGCCGTCATTGAGGAACAGAAAGTTCGGCTGCTTGTCATTGGCGACGAACAGGTCGGGATCACCATCGTCATCGACATCGCCGAAGACGGCGGCCAGCTGCCGGCCGCTGTCGTTGCGCAGGCCGGCTTCGTCGGTGATGTCGGTGAACTGCAGATCGCCGTCATTACGATATAGGACCCCGGACTGGCCGGGGTAGGTGTTGGGGCCGCAGTATTCGGGCGCCTGGTCGCGAAAACACTGCATCGCGCCGTCGACACGGAAATCCATGTAGTTGGCAACGTAGAGGTCCAGATCACCGTCCCGATCGACGTCGGCGAAGGTGGCATGTGCCCCCCAGCCGGAATCGCCGACAGCGGCCGTTGTGGTGATATCGCTGAAGCGATTGTCGCCGTCGTTCCGGTAGAAGACGTTGGCCCCGTAGTTGCCGACGTAGAGGTCGGGATCGCCGTCGTTGTCAGCATCGCCGACAGCGGCGGCCATGCCGAAGCCTTCATCACCGACGCCACTGGCGGCAGTGATGTCACTGAAGGTGACGAGCAAACTCGTTGCGAAGGTGTCCGCGTCAGCGGGGCCGTTGTTGTGGAACAGCGCGTTCGGACCGGTCGGCTTGGAATACCCGGGCAGGGCGGCGCCGTTGACGATGTAGAGATCGAGCCAGCCATCCCCGTCGGCATCGAGGAAAGCGGCGCCGGAGCCCACGGCCTCCGGCATGTACTTGCGGCCGCTGGCGCCATTGATATAGCGGAAGCTGATACCGGCTTCCTCGGTTATATCGACAAAGCGGACCGGTTCATGATCGGCTGCCAGCGCGGTCCCACAGTTGCCAGCCAGCACCCACTGGACCACCAGGGGCAGGGGGTACAGCCACTGTTTCAGGCTCACCGCGCCCGCTCCAGATCGGCGAGGATCTCTCTGGCGATGCGGGCGCGGTTCTGCAGGTCCTCGTTTCCGGGGGCGTGGCGCAAACCGTGCTCGAAGGTCTCCACAGCGGCACTCACCTGTTTCAGGCGCATGTAGCTGTTGCCCAGAGAGCGGTAGGCGATGACGTAGGTCGAGTCGGCGCGCAGGGCACGACGGAACAGCCCCATGGCTTCTCTGAGGCGGCCCTGACGCAGCTGCAGGTTCCCGAGGTTGTGATACGCAGGAGCGAAGTTGGAGTCGCGCAACACGGCCTGGATGTAGCGCCGGCGGGCTTTCTCCCGCTCCCCCCGCTCGCTGTGGATGAGGGCCATGTTGTGAAACAGTCCGGCCTCCCCGGGCGACTGCAGAATCGAGGTCTCGAGGCTGTAGAGCCGGCGTTCCTGGTCGTCGAGCCGGCGGAAGATCTCGAGCTGTTCGCCGCCCTCCTGACGCCGACCGCTGCGCAGGTAGGTATTGCCCAGGTTGAAATGAGCTCGGGCATACAGGGGATCGAGCCGTACTGCAGATTCCAGTTCGACGAGGGCGGCATCGAATTGCCGTCTCTTGTAGTGGACAAACCCCAGGCCGTCACGGAAGCGCGCGTCGGTGGAGTCGGTGGCGATGGCGCCGCGGAAGGCTCTCTCGGCGGCATCGAGTTCGTTCTGTTTCATCAATGCCTGCCCGAGATCGAACCAGGCCTCGCCGAAGGTGGTATCGGCCTCTGTGGCTCGCCGGTAGGCGCCGGCGGCTTCATCATACTTTCCCTCGCGAAACCGCAGTTTGCCGAGAATGCGATGGGCCGAGGCCAGTTCCGGATCGTTGTCGAGGGCGGTCTTCAACTCCGCCTCGGCGGTGGGCAGGCGATCCAGCCGCGTCAGCAACACGGCCAGGTCGACCCTGGCCTCGCCATCACCAGGACTCAGGCGTAGGGCATGCCTGAAGGCGTCCACCGCCGGAGACAGTTGCTCATCGGCGGCCAGGGCACGTGCAAGGCGGAGGCGCAGGCCCGCCGATTCAGGGATTTCGGCGAGAGCCTGTCGGAGCTCCGCGATGGCCTCCGGGTAGCGGTTGGCCGACATCAACTGCTCGATGCGTGTGACCTGAGCCGAAGGCGCCGGCGGCTCGGAGGTATGGCACCACCCGAGACCGGCCACCGTCAGCAGGGCGGCAAGCAGCGGACCGCCGGCGTTCACGTCAGCAACTCACGACCGGCCGAGGGACTGCTTCACGGCGGCGGCGATGGCCGGCTCGTCGCCGTTCTGCACTGTGTGCATACCGAAGGAGATCGAATCCCCTTCGGCGTATGCCCAGATGGCGGGGTCACCCCGGCGCAGTCGGTCCGCCAGGGCCGGGCCGTCCATGCCAACCTCGGTGAGTCGCAGGCGCAAACCTGTGACGTGATCCCCCTCAGGGGGGCTCAACTCGGTTCCGGCAAGGTCGCGCAGCAGGTCGCGCAGCAACCGCCCACGACGGCTTGCGGCTTCGTCGCGTTCGTCCTGCGACGCCGGGTCCAGCCATTCCCGCAACGCCGTCACGACGCCGACGACCTCCTGGCGATCGATCTTCATCGGTCGACCGTATCCAGGCAGTTCGCGCCGCTCAAAGGCGGCGAAGGTATGGTCCCGCGCCGCCTCCACCAGATCGCGTCGGCCACACAGCAGGCCGGAGGAGTTGGGAGCGCCGAAATACTTGGCGCCGAAACCGATGAGGTCAGCGCCACAGGTGGCGATCTGGCGGAAGTGTTCGATGGGCGAGACCTGGTAGGCGGCATCGGCGATCACCGGGATTCCCGCGTCGTGGGCAATGGCGAGTACATCCGCCAAGGGCAGGAAACCCTCCTGTGGACCGCCGAGCACGGGGTACAGGACCGCTGCCGTGGATGCGCCCAGGCTTGCTTCGAGATCCTCTGCGGTACAACTGTTCGCCGAACCCGCGGCGACCAGGCGAACCCCTGCCATGCGGACGACACGCTCGTATTTGTACTGCTGGGGAGCCTGGATCACGACCTCCCCCTTCAGGCCACTCGTGTCGGGCAACTGAGCCATGAGTTCCGGGTCATCGCCGGCGACACAGGCCGCCGTACTCAGCAGCAGAGCGGCGGCGCACCCCGGAGTCACCATGGCCGCCTCGCAGCCCAGAAGATCAGCAACGACACGCCCGGAGCCCTGCAACAGCTGGTCCATGTCGACGTAATACCGACCCGCCTCCGTCATGGCTGCTCGTACCGTCGGCGATGGGGAGGAACCACCGAGCATGGTCAGATTGCCCATGGCGTTGATGACTGGCACGGCACCCAGGTCGGTATAGAGGGAGCGAGCCCGTTCAGTATCCATTGGTATTTCTCCAGTCATGGTCCCAGATCCAGTGCAGGGGCGATCTGGTCGAGCATGGGTTCCGGCAACAGCACAAGGGGCTGGCCATTGTGGTCGAGACGGAATTGCAGCCAGGAGTACCAAGTTGGCATCCGCGCCTGTGCCTGCGGCGCGATACCCGCCCGTATCATGCCCGGCCAGTCACGGAAGGAAAACCAGCCCAATCGGGGCCATTCGACGATACGAAGGGCTCGGTCCGCGCCGATGCCGGCATGGGTGCGGGCCAGTTGAATCGCTGTTTCCAATCCACCCAAGGTATCGACGAGCCCCTTCTCGACAGCAGCGGTAGCAGCCCAGACACGACCCCGGGCGACACTGTCGATCTGCGCTGGTGTCCGCTTACGTGCGGCGGCAACGCGGGCGACGAAGTCATCGTAGAGTGCACTCACCACGTGGTCCTTACGTTGCACTTCCTCGTCGGTGAGGGCTCGTTCCGGTAGCCGTATGCCGAGAAAAGGCAGTGGCAGCCCGAGACCGAGGTCGGCGTGGTCGCCGATCTGCACGTGATCGAGGGTGAGGCCCAGGCGCTCGCGGAAGCCCTGGTTGTAGAGCCAGCCACTGATAACGCCGATGCTTCCCGTGATCGTTGCCGGCGTGGCGACGATGGCATCGCTGTGCATCGAGATCCAATAACCACCTGAGGCGGCGAGCCGTCCCTGGGAGACGATGACCGGTTTGCGCGCCCGGCTGTCGCGCATGGCATCGGCAACGATATCGGAGGCCAGCACATCTCCCCCGGGGGAGTCGACGCGCAGGACAATGGCGTTTATACGCGAATCCTTTCCCAGTTCGCGGAGTTCATTTGCCAGGTCGCGGGCTCTGATGCCACTGTCCATGGCGCAGACACCGAGGGCGTAGACGACGGCCACCGTCGGTGCCGGGCCCCAATCCCGGGACACGGGGCTTGTCAGGGACGCCGTCCGCACGAGGCCACCTGGTCCGCCCTGTTGCGCCACGATCCGTTCGACCATGTCCCAGCGACCGATGGTATCCACCAGACCCGAGGCGACCGCTTCGAATGGCAGCAGGGCGGTAACGTCATTGACGAGGCTGTCAAACGTTGTCGCCGTGAGGCCGCGACTGGTGGTGATGTCATGTCGGGAACGGCCATAGTCATCGGCGAGCAGAGCCTGCCACTGCTCGCGATCGCGGGCCGACATGCCGGTGCGATTCACCGCTTCCAATGCGGACTTGTATTCGTGGTAGCGCCACTCCTGGCTGCCGATCCCCAGTTTGTCGAGTGCACCACGCAGGTAGACCTGGCCGGCGGCGACACCCTGCAGCATCAGCAGGCCTGTTGGATCGAGAACGACATGATCCGCCACCGATGCGAGGTGGTAGCGTCGCAGATCGGCACGATCGATATAGATGATGACGGTCCGTCCTGCGTCGCGCAGGTTCTGTAGCCGTTGCCGTAGCTCCCAGGACATGGCGGCATCGAGACGCAGGCCCGAAAGGTTGAGCGCGACACCTGACAGAGATGGATCCTGCTCGACACGGCGCAGTATCTGCAGCAAATCGAGAAGGGAGCGGCCGTCATCGAACAACGAGTAGGCACGATGACGGACGGTGCCGTTCAGGTCGAGTTGCAGAAACCGGGGGCGCCGCTGTCGTAGGGGCGAGAAAAGATCTCCCCGATGGGGACCGAGGCGGATCAGGTGCAGACTGCGACTACGATGGTGATCCTCGTCACCCCGCTCGCGGCGGCCCTGCGTCCACAATCCGGCACGACCAAATTCGAATCTCAACCCGAGGCTGACCGTGCGCTCGTCCAGATACCGTCCCGTAATGTTGAGTCCAGGTCCCAACTGTGCGTCGACACCGACACTCCAGAATGTGTCATCACCGGTATCCCAGCCTCGAGCGCCTTCGGCAAACAAGCTCAGACGTGGCGACTCGAAGGGCCGCCAACCGATATCGACGGCAAGTTCCCGCGCGTCGAAGTCAGTATTCGATGTCCAGGTCGCGCCAAGGGACCAGGCTCGATTGGGTTGCAGGATGGTGCCGGCGACCCACACGGGATCGGGTGCGCCAGTTCCCGAGGACCAGCCCCATGCGAGTCCCGCACTGGAAGCGCCGTCACCACCACCGATCCCTAGGCGATACTCGCTGAAGTCGATGCCCGCCGCCCCGTGGCGGCGAACGGTGCCGAAACCGATGTGTGGCAGGGCCCAATACAGCCCCCAATCGTTGACAATCCTCGATCCACCGCGCTGTGTCGACCAGGCGATGGCGCTCTCCGACGAGGCGAGCCGACCGAGTCGGGCGGGATTTACGTAACCCAGCAATCCTGCTGGACCCACACCGGGCGGTGTCGGCATGAACTGTGTACGTGCCGCATAGGGTGTGAACTGCGCCAAGACCTGGGCGGCTGTCAACAACAGCAGGGGGACCGTCCACCACTTGGCGGCGCACCGATCCGCCCCCATCATCGGCTCTCAGACAAGGCGCTACCCGGGTCCAGAAAGTAGGACAGGTCCCCCGATCCTTCGCGCAGGATCTCGACTTCGTCATCGATGAGGGAGATGACGCTGGAAGGCGCCACGGGGAGTTCGCCACACTCGAGAATGATGTCCACATGGGCGCCGAGTTCTTCCTCGAGCAGGAAGGGGTCGGTGATGGCGTCCTGCTCCGAACGATTGGCGCTGGTGCTGAGCAGGGGGCGATTGAGTTGAGCTACCAGACTGGTGGAGACATTGTGATCCGGGATGCGAATTCCCACCGTCTTCTGGCGGCTACGCAATAGCTTCGGTGTCTCCTTCGTTGCCGGCAGGACAAAGGTGTAGGCGCCGGGCAGCAGTCGCCGCAGGATCCGGTAGGCGAAGTTTGACACCTGGGCGTAACGGCTGATATCGTTGAGATCAGCGCAGACGAAGGACATCGGCTTGCGCGGGTCCCGTCCCTTGATCCGCTGGATCCGTTCCACCGCCGCCTTGCAGGTGATGTCGCAGCCCAGACCGTAGACCGTGTCGGTGGGGTAGACGATGACACCGCCATCGCTGAGCGCCTCCACGGCTCGTTTGATCGGTCGCATCTTCAGATCCCCTGGATCGATATGCAGCACGTCGGCCATGCGTCGCTCACCCTCCCAAATGGGCGATCCACGCATCGACAACAGCATCGACCATGGCTTGCCCGTGTTCAACGTTGGCCGTCCAGCTGTTCTTTGCTTCGTTCTGGCGGCAGTACCAGGGCGCCTCCTCCAGGTCCAGGCGATCCTGCTCCACGAGTTCGGGGCGCGTCGCCATCAGGAAGGAGGTCTCGTTGTAGCCTGCATGGTCGCCACCGGCGGGAGGAGAGGCGGCTGGCAGGATCATCGGTTGCACGTCGATGGCACCCCACCGGACCTCGTCCTTCAGCTTGACATCACCCCACCAACCGCGCGGATGACCGGCCTTTAGAGCAGACTCGAAAGCCAACTCGGCAGCGGCCTTTTTGAAGGCCAGTGCCAGCGGTGCATTCATGCCCTGATGCATGATGGGCACGTAGATACGCCGGAATCCCATCTGCAGGAAGTTGCTGAGGATCGACTTGACGAAGGCGCCGTGGGCGTCGTAATCGGGATCGATCGTACCCTCTTCGGGACCCCCGAGAGCATACCCGGTGGGACCAAAGTCAAAGGGGGGTGCGATGATGACATCCAGTCGCTGTGCGATGCGTGCACAGATCTCTTCGACGATAATCGTGTCGTGACCGATTGCCATATGAGGGCCATGGGTCTCGACACAACCGGTGGGTACCAGCAGGGGCCAATTCTCAGCTACGGCGTGGCGCAGTTGGTAGGGACGCAGATGCTTCAGGTGCATGGCGTTCACTCTCTCCACAGGAACCGGGTGACTGAGGCCGAAGAGTTTATACAGAACGAAAGCGTCCGGCCAGTTCAGAATTTTGTCAGAACTTGAACAGAGCCGTGACCCGTGCCTGTGAGTGTGCATCGGGTCCGTCGGGAAGCAGGATGTAAAGATTCGGCAAAATGTGTATATCCTGCGCAGCAGCCCAGTCGATCGTTGACAGCATCGAGCCGGGCAAAACCTCGCCAGTCCGAAGTTACCGGTAAAGAGGCAAAGGCTGACAGTCCCATGCGGGTTTTGTCTTCCCCCGCATCGGTCACAGCCGCCTCGCGGTCGACGAAGCTCTTGAGTGTGACACTGTCGTCACCCGGTATCATGTCGATGTCGCCATATAACTCGAGTTGGTTGCCCGCACCAGGCTGAAACTGGACGGAGGCATACAATTTCTTGCCATTGTCCCGTTCCGGCCGTTGTCCGGGGCCATTGGCGATCATGAGGTGATACGAAGCGCCTCCGGTCTTGCCTTTGAGGCCCAGGCCGATGTAGAGGTCGCCACCAAGGACCCCATTCCACTTGAGATACGCGTGCTTGACGAAAGGCTGCATCTTGCTAGTCGAGCCAAAACCGGCATCATCCGCTTCGAGGCGAAAGCGCAGGTCGAAGCGCTCGGATCCGGGCAGCGATCTGAAGGAATGGATCGAAGTTATCAGCGTCGATCCGCTCACCTGTGCGACGATCATGCGGCAGGCGAATTCGGTGAATTATGGGTTCAAGTCCGAGATCTCAGAGATCGACCGCGCCGTCATTCTGTTGGGCAAGAATGTCGTTGTTGGTCTGGTCGCCAGCGCCTCGGTACGGACCACGTTGGCGGCGATTGCGGAGAAGGGTTTCCGCCTCGACGAGTTGTGGCTGCACAATCTCGCCGTTGGTTTCGCCGCCCATATCCTGTCCCACCCCCTCGATGGGGAGGTGGAGGGAATGGGAAGTATCGACAGTCTCGGTCTGAGAGTCGAGTCCCTTGACGTGTTGAAACAGATCAACCTGCCGAAGAGGCTGGCTCTTGATTACGGGCGCGTCAATGCCATGGCTGCCGGTTCACTGCATGACATCGGCAAGGGTGTGATGGTTTCCGCCTATCCGGGGATATACCCACTGCTGCTCGTTAGAGTTGGAGAAGCGGCGTTGGATGGTGCCCATGTTGGCGGCGGAGCGTGAGGTCGCCGGTGACATCCTGGTGCGCAAGTGGGAGATGACGGGTCAACTGGGTGATTCGGTGTTGGCACATCACGCGCCGGATATCGATGACGGCGTGTCCTTTCTCGTCGGCGTTGCTGATGTCATCGGCCAGATCCTGTATCCTTCCCCAGAGCGGGTGCCTATCCACTTGCCAGGGCCCTGGAGGACGAAGACTGGGAGCCGGCGCGAGTTGGCTTCTTAGCCTTTCATCCCTGTTAGTGTTACGCCCTGGATGAAATATCTCTGAGCGAGGAAGAAGAGGGCGATTACGGGGAGGGTCATCAGTGTCGATGCCGCCATGAGCATGCCGAAGTCGGTTTTGTGCTGGGCGCGAAAATCGAACAGGCCTAAGGCGAGGGGGTAGAGTCGCTGATCGTTGATGTAGATCAAGGGTCCCATGAAGTCATTCCAAGTCCCCATGAATGTGAAGATGCAGACCGCTGCCAACGCCGGTTTGACAAGGGGCAGGATGATGCGCCAGTAGATGCCGAAGAAGGAGCAACCGTCGATCTTGGCGGCGTCCTCCAGGTCATTCGGAATCGACTTCATGAATTGCCGCAGCAGAAAGATGAAAAAGGCGGAGCCGAAAAAGGACGGCGCCCAAAGTGCGCGCAGGGTGTTATACCATCCCAATTTTTCAAAAATCATGAATACCGGAATCATCGTCACCTGTGCCGGTAGCATCATCGTTGCCAGCAGGATGGCGAACAACGCCTCACGACCGGGCCAGTTGAGTCGCGAGAAGGCGTAGGCGACGATGGAACAACTCAGTACCTGGCCGAGCATCGTCATCACCACAAGGTAGACGGAGTTGGTCACGTAACTCCACCAATGCTCGGCGGCGAGCTGCGCCTTGCGGTAATGGTGTGTGTACTTGCGCCACATTGCGACCGCACGGGAACTGCGCTCTACACTCAGGCGTACACGGAATTGCCCGGGGTCCTCGGCTACGTCCTGCTGATCGTCGTCGGCCACGAGTGGCCAGATTCCGAGGTCCCGCTCATCGCGGTCATCGAGATGGGCAAGCTTGAAACCGAGTTCCTGCCAGCGATACTGATCGAGGAACAGTCCGTCGACGCTACGGTAGCGGCGTCCCGCCACCTCCAACTCAACCTCTACCGCGTGCCACGAACGATCCTGGCGCAGCGGCAGGGTGAACCCCAGAAACTCCGCTTCCGGCACCGGCACCGGCAATGGAAAGTCGCCCTGGATGACGAATGTATCGCCGGTGTCCCGCCCGAAGTCGTAGGTCAAGCGCCCTGCCGGGCGTTTCTCGTCGCTGGGCGTCGCTCCGAGAGTCGCACTCCCTGAGATGACGTGCCAGGCGCTGACGTGTTGTGTCGCTGCCGTGGGCAGAGGCAGATAGTCACGGTGGATATTCTGCACTGTTGGTTGACGCAACTCAACGACGCGATACACGGCATCCCACACCGTTTGCAGCAATTCGTCATCCACTCGTTCGCTGAGACGGTGCATCACGATATCTGGTCCCCCTGCCCAGGTGGAGGCAGGTAGACTGCGCGAACCGTATGCGGCGATGCCGTGGACGACGGCGATACGCAGGGCGACGGGGGAGACCTCCCAAGCGCCTGGTAGCGCCTCGATCCGCGACCGATTCTGCTCCCATAGATACGAGCTGATCGCCGGCCACGCAGTGGTCCACCCCTGCTCGTCCCATGGGGTTTCTGGCGTTGGCAGGTCGGCGAGTAGCTCCGTCGTCACCAGGGGTGAGCGTTCAACGCCTGGTGGAATGGCGGGTACCCAGCGTGGCGGATCGACGAAAATCTCCTCGTCGTATTTGAAAGATGTGCTAACGAGCCAGACGAATGGGAAAGCGAAGAGGGCACACCCCGTCAGCAGGGCGCCATGAGTGATCACCTCTCAACAGTACCCGGTCGTCGAGTGGGACGAAGGCGTCACGCACCGCCCATTCTCCCACCGAGAAGCGGTCCTGTCTGACCCGATCGGGAGGGGCGCCGCCGGCGA
>DPVW01000348.1:0-152 GCA_003529325.1 Candidatus Latescibacterota bacterium
GTTGGAGGCAATTCAGTTGTTGATACCCCTGGGCTTGCAAGCTGTCGATGAGGAATTGCAGCAGGCAGTGGTTGCGTTGGCGGGTCCGCGATATCAGCGCAAGGCGGCGGATCAGCCGTTGCGACGCTGGGGTCGCAAAGATGGATGAGGGA
>DPVW01000348.1:502-4426 GCA_003529325.1 Candidatus Latescibacterota bacterium
GCTGACGCTGCATCGATTGGGACTGATGTCGACGCTCAGCCAATCCTTCATCGGATCAAGGGTTGCCGTCACCTTCCTGGTACGGCATGTCCACAGCGATGGATTCGATGTGGGTAATCTTCATCGGCTCTGTCTCCACGTTTCCGCCGGCTCTGGCGAGGACTATGTTGTTCATCGGACGTGCAATGGAAGTCAACATCTACCATTTACACCAGGAGATCGACTGTGGACATCGACGCCGTCCGGGCTCAGATCCCACTCACCACCGACTGCCTGTACTTCAACACCGGTGGCATCTCACCCGCTGTCAACGCCGTGACGGATTGCTTGGTGCAGGAGGCCCAGGAGATCAGCCGGAACGGGCCGCCCTTGATCATGGACAACGCCAGGTACAGCGACCGCCTGCAGTCGTCACGCCAACGCTTGGCTGACTTCTGCGGTGTCGAGGCGAACGACCTCTGTCTGACGCATGGTGTCGCCGATGGCGTGACGACAGTCTTCAACGGGATAGACTGGCGGTCAGGGGACGAACTCCTGCTCACCGACGAGGAGCATCCGGCGGTGAAGATCCCTGCGGAGCGACTCGGGGCCAGTCACGGGGTGCAGGTGCGCTTCCTGCCCATTCACGGCAGCGAAGAAGAGATCCTCCAACGCCTCGATTCCATGCTGACGACACGCACGCGACTGCTGGCATTGAGCCATGTCACCACCGATACCGGGACGCGGCTGCCGGCGAAGGCCATCGTCGATCGTGCCCACGCGGCCAGCATCCCCGTGCTCTTCGACGGTGCCCAGTCTCTCGGGCAGTTTCCCGTGAACGTCGCCGAGATGGGGGCCGACTTCTACAGCCTGCTCGTCTACAAGTGGCTCTACGGACCATACACGGCGGGGGCGTTATACGTGGAACGATCCTGGCAACAACGCTTGCGTGTCATGCCTTCCAGCGCCAACTATTTCGGTCGGGAAGGGGCGCGACGGTTCGAGTTCGCCACCGTACCACCCTCTTACTACCACGCCAGCGCCGCGGGTCTCGACTACATCGACGGCCTCGGCATCGACAACATCCAGCGCTACGTCGCTGACCTGTCGACGCAGACACGGTCCGCCCTCGCGGCGATTCCGGGAGTCTCTATCGAGAACCCTGCAGACCCCGGCATGTGCACCGGCGTGGTCACCTTCCGCGCCGATGGCGTCGAGGGGCCGCAGATCTCCACCGAACTGCGCAACCGTCGGATCATCACCCGTCCCACCGGCTTGAAGTTCAGTGGGGTCCGCGTATCCATCTCCTTCTTCACAACGCCGGCAGAGGTCGACAGCCTGGTCGGAGCCGTCGCCGATATCGTCGCTGCGGGAGCGTAACGACCGATCCCGGCCTAGACAGCTTCGACTAGGTTGCCCTCCACGTGCACCGGACGGAACAAGGTCTGCCGCTTCGGCGGCATCGACGCGAGCAGGTCCGGGTGCGGTTGCCACTTGTGCCACTTGGCATTGATGTAGTTGTAGCGGCTAAAGATGGCGATACGATCCCGCTCCGTGCTCGTCCAGGGAGCTGTGGAGTGCGTCGTACCCTCGGCGAAGATCAGTAACGACCCCGCCGGACAGGCATAGGTCGACCACAGTGGCGAATCGGGAGCCGCGACGGGTGGCACGAACGCCGCCTTGTGGCTGCCGCCGACGAGCATCGTGCCGCCGCCACCATGTTCGACCTCATTCAACTCCCAGACGACGCAGGTCAAGCTGCTGCGCGCCTTGCCGGGGATACAACGGTAGTTGTGGCCATCCCCGGGCAAACGCCACAGACCGTTGCCATTGTGCGGCACGAATGCCCCTTCGCCTGCAGAGCGTACGCACAGCGAGGTCGACTCCATGCGGAAACCATAGCAGTCCTGGCTCGACAGGTCGGGATGGGCGAGAAACTCGTTCATGAAACCGACGATGAAAGGATGGTCACTCAACCGCTGCAGGGGCCCAGCTACAGGCGAGCGCTGCGACTCCGGTAGCGACTCGGGCTCGGCATGCAGTCGCTGACAGTAGGCGCGCATTTCTTCGACCTCTTCCTCACTCAGCAGACCAGGCACCAGGAGCCATCCCTGGCTATCGAAGAGGAATCGCTGCTCCGGTGTCGGGTCGATGACGGGCAAGCCGTCGGTGTTGGTCCGCGGCAGATCAAGGCTGTCCACGTCATAGAAACCGTGACGGCTCTGTTCAAACATCAAGGGTTGAGCGGGTTCGGGCACGATGGTCTCCTTGTGAGAAACAGTAGGCTAAGCGGAATATCCATGCGAGTTGGTACAGTCAACACCCAGCAGCGTCACTGCCCCCGGGGTGACGCCGAGATAACGGTGCAGACGCTCGGGAGATGCCATGCCCAATTTGGCGACATCCAGTTCCCGTGCCAGTGCCTTCAAGTCGACACGGACCTGCGAGCCGACGCCGACGAGAAAGTGACGGCGGCTTTGCCGTCACGGAGAAAGAGATTCTTGGTATGTTACACCGGGCAGGGGCGGTACCTGTGCCTCTGCCTCCTCGTAGGTGTACACCGGTGGGTGCTCGACCCGTTCATATGGCACGGCCCTGTCGTGCAGCAATCGATAAAGTTCTGCCTCGTTCATTCCACCTTTTCCGCCACCATCAGGATCGTCTGCCCCTGGTCGACACGAGCACCCCAGGCCTGCGAAATGACGATGCCATCGACGCCGGCGACACACTCGTAGGGGTCTTCGTCCATGCGGTAGAAATCATGCAACAAACCGACTGTGGTTCCTTTCGAGACCACTGCGCCACAGTCGAACAGCGGTTCGTAGTGCCCGGGGTACGGCGCCGTCACCGACGCCGAATTGCCTACCAGGCACTGCGTGCCGTCAGCGTGGTGATCGATCGGTTCGATACTGCCGCGCAGCTGTTCGTTGTGGATGGCCGCTGCCAGGACCCCCTGCCGCGCGTACCGCACACCGCGCACATCGGTAGAAGACCCGTGTCCCAGCTCCGTGGCGATGGCATCCTTGCCGAGGTTGTCGGCGTCCTGGAACAAGGCCCCGTTGATCCCACTCGGCCCTGGGCTTGAGGAACCCATGATCACGCTGCAACCGAACCAGCGCGCCATCTGTTGGCGACGCTCGTTTTTTTCGGCGTTGTCGTGGGCCATGTATACCGCCCAGTGGGGAAAACGGGCGACCTCGCCGCCGGAATGCAGGTCGATAGAGATGTGCACGTGCGGCCAGATCACGGTGCGCACGAATTCGACGATGCGGTGAGTGATCCCAGCCAGGGCCGGGGTCGTGCCGGCGCCATCCACCCAGACGCGGTTGAGGTTGTAGCCATCGTCGACGGTACTCTCGCGGGTGCCGACGCGGAAAGCCGACACGTTGAGCACAGGCACCAGCACGATCCGCCCGAGGACATCCTCGGTCCGAATCTCACGCAGCAGATTCTTGATGGCCACCGGACCCTCGTATTCGTTGCCATGGTTGGCGCCAAAGGCGACCAGGCCTTCGCCGGCCTTGGCCTGCGGTCCCACGATCACAGTCAGTGGGATCAGGTGACTGCCCCAGACACTGGTGTGCCCCAAGGCGACCCAATAGTCGCGGCGGCCAGGGCTCTCCATATCAACCTGGTTAGGGGAGAGGATGTCGCGGGCCATGCGTTGCGCTCCAGTTTGAGGGATTGTGGTTACCTGTCGATTACGGGTAGCACGATATGCGACGCTCGCAGCTCGTCATGCAGTACGGTATTGATCGCCACCTGCCCCACCGCCTCGCGGTGGATGGGCCTCCCGTGTTCAAGTTGCGATCGAAGCGCGGGAAGTTGCTGCTGGTGACCGACACCCGAGGTCGGTGCCCCGGAAAGAACACGTTGCTCGACGCCCACAGATCGATGTCGAAGCGGTAGACCTGACCGGGGACCAGCAGCTCGGGCACGGTTAGT
>DPVW01000397.1:0-887 GCA_003529325.1 Candidatus Latescibacterota bacterium
GGCATTGATGACGCAGCGCGCATCGATGAGATGTACTCCGGAGATTGAGTCGCCACGGCGGCGCATGGGCGAAGTCTCCCTGCTCCACCAGCAGCGTGCGATACCCACGCGTCGCGGCATCGACGGCGGTGCCCAGGCCCGTGGCGCCACCACCGATGATGACGATGTCCCAGCATTCCTCGGCGTCGAGGGCGGCCAGCATGGGCTCGCGCTTCACGGTGTCACAGTCTGCTCTGTTGCCCAATTTCGCGCTCGCTCGACGGCCCGCTGCCAATCCGCACAACGCCATTGCCGTTCGTCGTCGGGCAACGATGGTTCGAACGTGCGATCCACCTGCCAGTGGTCAGCCAGAGCGGCGCCGTCTGGCCAGACGTCGGCTCCCAGTCCCGCCAGTAGCGCCGCACCGAGGGCCGTCGTCTCCGTGATCGTCGGCCGCACGACGGCTACACCCGTCAGGTCTGCCTGCAGCTGCAACAGCAGATCGCTGGCGGCGGCGCCGCCGTCGACGCGCAGTTCGGTGAGTTTCCTGTCGGCATCGGTGGCCATCGCCGCAAGAACGTCAGCAACCTGAAAGGCGATCCCTTCGAGTGTTGCGCGAGCGATATGCGCCGCTGTTGAGCCCTGCGTCAGGCCCAGGATGGTACCGCGGGCAGCGGCGTCCCAGTGCGGTGCGCCAAGACCGGTGAAGGCGGGCACGACGCAGACGCCCCCGGTATCAGGCACCGACGCGGCAAGTTCGTTGACCTGTGGCGCGCTGTCGATGATGCCGAGTTTATCGCGCAGCCATTGGATCGCCGCGCCGGCAGTGAAGACGCTGCCCTCCAAGGCGAACTCCAACTCGGTATCACGCAACTGCCAGGCGGCTGTCGTCAGCAGACCGGTGTTGC
>DPVW01000397.1:1256-4264 GCA_003529325.1 Candidatus Latescibacterota bacterium
CTGCTCCACCCATCCCGGGTGCGGGTACAACTGCTCGATGGGCTGCCGCGCCGCCGCCAGGATGCGCAGATCCTCGTCGAACAACAGCGCCCGCGATGAGCTGGTCCCCTGATCCAGGGCGAGCAAGTAGGTCATGTCGGGCGGCGGCAAAACTGTGGAAAGAGCTCGTCGTGCAGTTCGGCACATTGCTGCAGATGACGCATGCGTCTTTCATCCGCCGTGTCGAGCATGGTTGGGAAGAACATGCCGGCGCCGGTATCGACGTTGTAGCCCCCTGGCGAGTGCACGCTGACGTACTTGCGCAGCGTCGCCTCGTCTTCCGGGTTGGCGCAGGCCCTGGTCAAGTTCATGGTAAACATGCGCCGCTGCGTGCTGCCACCGAAGGAGGCGTGGTAGAGATCATGGTTGAAGATGACGACGTCGCCAGGCACAGTCTCGAGCACGAGCCTCCCGGGGAACTCAGGCGGCGCCACACCGAACACTTTGAAGGCATCGTTCGGGTCGACGTTCTCGGTACGGATGAAGTGACCGGGACGCTGGCTGCCCGGGATCACCCGCAGGGCGCCGGTGGTCGCCGACAGTGGATCGAGGTAGAATGCGACCTTGCAGGCAAACAGCTGACCCCAGTTGCCATCGGGATGCCAGCCTGTATCCCCCGAATAATAGTTGCCGTCTCCCGACGCATAGTTGAAGTCCGACCCTAGCACACTCCCCACAAGTCCGAGAATACGCTCGTCGTCGAGCAGCGCGCACAGGGCCGGGCGGTGTTCGATGGGGCCGCCAAACATGGTGCGCTTGCTGCCATCATGGTCAGCCCCCGCACCGACAGTGTGGATCGACTGCTCGAACTCCTCCGTAATCGTGGCGATTTCGTCGACGTCGAACAATCGTGGGCAGACGAGGTAACCGAAGGTGTGAAAGAACTGGCGTTGCTGTGGTGTCAGAGTCATCTCGTTCTCCCTCAACCGAAAAATACACCCCGAAGAGTATTGGATTGCATCCCCGTGATCGCATCGACAACGACCCAGAAACCGCCAACGGAGGCCTCTCCCAGGATCAACCCGAGGAAGATGGGCCGTAGCCGCGCCAACAACAGCGGTCCACCATACTTGAGAATCGTCGTCTTCAGCACGAGTGCGATAAAAACACTGAACCACATGCCACCGAAAACACAACTCACCGGATACCCCAGCGGATGGAATGGCCACCACAGGTAGTGGTGTTGCACCGCCATCAATGCTGCCATGACGACGGCGCCCGCCGCCGTATGCACCCAGCCGATCCAACTCGCCGCAAAGGGCGTGTCCACATTGATCTGCATGAAACGAAATGGGTATTGGGAGACGTTGTTGAAATAGAATGACGACAGATTGATGGCACCATGTTCATACCCCAGGTACAGGATCAACCCGATCGACGTGGGCAACGTCACCAGAATCACCGCTACGATGCCACCGAACAGACGTCGATGACGATGCACGGCGCCCACCTCGGTGAGCAATTTGAGACCATTGGCGACGGCCGTCATCATCAGGATCAGCGTATCCACACTCCAGGCATAACAAATCGACAGCCCCGCCATGCCTTTGGCGCCAATCACCGACGAACCGATACCGGAAACGACAAAATCGGGCGGATTTGTCGGTGGAAACATGTTGGCCACACCACCCTGAGCGACGGTGCGGGAGATGGCGATATAGATGATGAATGCGGAACTCAGCAGCAACACGACAAGCGGCGGGGCCAGGCCGATGCGCCAGAGCCACACAGCCATCACGGACAGACCCGTTGCGGCACCACCTACGGCCATGCGATAGGACAGGATCTCGTCACTGTCATCGATGCTCGGATCACCGGTAAAAGCCTTGCGAAAGACCGCCTTCAGATGTGCCCGACCGATCCACAAAGTGCCGATGACGAGCACGATCATCGCCCCCATGGCCTGATGAATAATGTCGGGTTCGGTGTACTGACTGTAGGCGCCCATAGCGACCTCTTTACTGCCCCAGCCCATGAACCCCCACATGCCTCGCTGCACGGTCGTCATCAAGTAGAAGAAGCAAAGACCGGCGGCGATGCTGGGTGGCACGAAATAGGAAAACCCGACCATCGACGCCGAGATGCGCAGCTGAATCGCCGCCATGCCCCGCAGGATCGGAATCGCCGGCAGATAGGTGACGACGGTGGGCACAACCTGGAAATAGTTGTGTAACGCGTTCAGCGAACCCAGTGTGAAAGGGATGGCAAAACCGGCCCACAGCATCCAGTTCTTGAACAGGGGTTTCATCGCCGCTGTGTCGGAGGAGCCGTCGTCGATCATGGCCAGTGGCAACTGCACCATGGGGTAGGCGAGGCGTTCATACTCCACCCACTGCTTGCGCAGGATGACCATGATGCAGGTCATGGTCAAAAACAGGGCGAGGGCGAAGATCCCCCACCAGGCCAACGGCCAGACCCACGAATCCCATGGGATGACACCACCGGGGCTGCCCTCATAAAAATGCCACATCGCGTCGCGCCCCTGAGGCAGAGGCCAGGTGGGCAGATAGGGCTGGATGATGTTGCCCCAATCGTTCTCAGGTGTGGCGTAGTAGGTAGAGCCGGTGATGACGGGCAGAATCTGGCTGGAAAACCCACGACCCGTAAGCGTGTTGGCCACTAGGATCAGGACGTAGGCGACGGCCAATTCCGGCTTCGTCAACGCCCACGATCGGCGCATCCAACCAAGGCCCGTATTAACGACAAAGACGAGGGCGAAAAAGACGCAGATCGCCCCGGGGGTCCAGTTCCAGGTCGCCAGCCCGGAGCCCTTGATCATCATGTCGTTCCAGGTAGACCCGAGACTGAGGATGACGGCGCCCGTCAGGCCCGTCAGCAGCGCCCGCAGGCTGCAACCACGACGGGCCTCTTCTTTGGTGGTCGGCATCAGGCAAGTATAGGCTGTATGCAGTTTCATGTCCGCGCCTGCCCTAACAAGCCGTCCTCGACACTGGGAGATCAGCAGCTTG
>DPVW01000332.1:0-11039 GCA_003529325.1 Candidatus Latescibacterota bacterium
CGGGATGGACCAATAGCAGGCCGTCCTCGGTCTCATCTGCGGAAAGACGCTCGACGATGGGGATAAACTGCATGTATCCGGAACCGATCTCCTTCAGAAACTGGTATACCTGCTGCGGGTGATCGGCGTTGTTGTTCTGAAGGACCGTGAGCGTGTTGAACTCGACCTTGTGCTTCTTCAGCATCTCCAGCCCGGCCACGACACGGTCGAAGGTCGGTTTCTGCCCCTTGTCGACGCGGTAGCGGTCATGCAACTCGCGGGGACCATCGATCGACAGACCGACGAGAAAGTCATTCTCGACGAGAAACTCCCCCCACTCGTCGTCCAACAGGATGCCATTGGTCTGAAAAGCGTTGGTGATCTCTTTGCCATTTGCATACTGCTTCTGCAACGCTACGGCACGGCGAAAGAAATCGACGCCCATCAGGGTCGGTTCCCCCCCTTGCCAGGCGAAGTTCGCCGCCGGTACGTCCTGGGCTTCGATGTACTGGCGGACATACTTCTCAAGCACTTCATCACTCATACGCCAGTCACTCTTGGCGTCCGGGTAGAGCTTCTCCTTTTCCAGGTAAAAGCAATACTCGCAATCGATATTGCACACCGAACCCGACGGCTTGGCCATTACGTGACATGCAGAGGGTGCGGTGAGTGCGGAATTTCTGGACGATTCGGTCATAGATGCCTATGATACGCGGTCTCTCAAAGAGGAGCAACGTTTGTCCCACGAACGAACGATTTTCGTCGGCGACATCCACGGCTGCGCGGCCGAATTTGAGGCGCTTCTCGACGCCGTCGTTTTTCGTGGAGGACGGGATCGTCTCCTGCTCACAGGAGACGCCTTCACCCGCGGACCAGATCCTCTACGCGTGTGGGACTTGATCGGCGAAACGCGGGCGCGCATGGTCCTGGGCAATCACGACGATCGCCAACTACGCCAGTTACGCAACCACGCTGCGGGTCGTGAGCCGAGATTCAAGCACGAAGATCAACGGCGGACCTTCCAACATTTGCAGCAGGTCTCCGCCGACCTGCTGTTGTGGTTCAACGCCTGTCCTCTGTACATCGAAGAAGAGGATTTTCTCCTCGTACACGCCGGCATCCATCCAGAAAAGGGGCTGTCCGGGACTTCGCGTGACGAGTTCCTGACGATTCGCACGTGGCCCCCCATGGACGACATCGAGGGCCCACGCTGGCATGACTTCCTGTCGCCTCTCGAGGGCCGATCCCTCCTCTTTGGCCACGATGCGCCGGGGGGCCTCGTGCTGCGACGGGAGCGTGACGATCAGCGCCCATGGTTGTTGGGGCTGGATTCCGGCTGTATCTATGGCGGCGCCCTCAGCGCCTGGATCATGGAAGAGGACCGCCTGGTACGGATCGACAGCCGTCAGTCAGACGGCAGTCGCTGGTGGCGTTGAACGGGTTATTGCCCCGCCCTATCGGTCAGATTGGCAAACAACCCCGCCCAGGAACTCCCCATACGCTCGGGATGAAACTGCACCCCCACCAACTGACCATCCTCGGTTTCGATGCCCTCGATCAGCCCATCAGGACTACGGGCGCTGACGATGAGATCCTCGCCAATATCGCCCAGTGCCTGCAGGTGATAGCTGTTCACACGCCGTTGCCCAGCCGCCAGACCTTCCAGTAGAGATCCCCCCGTCACCTCGATCTCGTGGAACACAGCCGCGCCGGAGTTCCTTGAGGGTGAGTGCGGGCTGCAACCGAGTTGCTGCTGCGCGTCGGCATAGATGCTGCCACCGAGGCGGGCGTTGATGAACTGCATGCCGTAGCAGATGCCGAGAACCGGGCGCTGACGCTGACGCACCCCCTCCCAGGCCCATAGATCCGCATTGGCGCGGTATCTTGGTGTGGGGGGCAGTTCCTCTGGCAGGGTCCCTATGAGCCGCTCCCCGATTCCAGGACCGCCGGTGATCACAAGCCCGTCCAGCCGGTCCAGCAGCGGTTGCAGTGCGTGCCGTGAAGCCGTCATCGGCAGGACGACGGGACAGCCACCGGCAGCCTCGACGGCATCGACATAGCTGGTTTCGAGATTCTGCCGTCGTCCTCCCCCATCTTCCTCCCGAAGCGACGTTGTGATGCCGATCAGGGGGCGGTCCACCTCTGCACTCATACGCTGGCCCGCAGTCGGGCGAGGAAGATTTCATCATCGAGCCGAGCCAGGACCATGAAAGTACCAACATCCTCGCGAGCGGCGTCGGTCGCCTTCACTCCCTCAGTCAGAAAGGCACGGGCGCCATCGCTGCTCCCGGGGCCCAGTTCGACAAGACTGTTGTTGAAGGCGGCGATATCGGCGTCACGTCCCTGTAACCGATCACCGAGCCAGGCGACGACCTCGGCGTCCGTCCCATGCTGCTTGAGGCCCTCGGTGAAAGCCTCTGGTGATAGTCCGAGCAATTTCAGAACACGCCGATCGAAACCGGAATCGTCACCGAACCAGTAGGCGCCGATGTGGCCACTGATCTGTGCGCGACCCTTGTCGATCATGCGTGCCAGACCATACGCCCCACCAAGGTTGTTGTCGAAAGGAGATCTCGGGGGCCGACGATTCAGATCGACAATACCAAAGGAGGCCTCATCGTCGATGTCCATCATGGCAAAATACGTCGTCACTTCCGGGCGCTCCGGACAGACCTCATCCCGACGTTTGCGGAAGGCCCCCTCTGAACCGGGTGTCGTGATGCCGTGGCGGGTGAGTTTCTCGTTCAGCACACTCACAGCGCCAGGTGTGAGTGTCATCTGCTGTGAAATCCATTCGGCAAGTTCCGTGTCATTTGGGTTGCGCCATGCCGCCTCCTCAAAATCTTGCTGCGAAATGCCGAGAAATTCGAGAATGGTACGATCCACATATGAGTCATTCCCGTATTTGTACGCACCGAGTTTGCCTGCCCGCCTGCCGCGGGCCTTGTCGGCCATGCGGGCTGCCCCGACGATGCCGGCGACGGTGCGCAGAAATGCGGTACGAGGCGGCCCGGTCGTGAGGTCCTCGTCGCGGAATGCGCCCCAGTCGTCCAGTTCGATCGAGGCGTAGACGGTGGTGATATCGGTGCTGCCAGGGGCGAAGTTGACGATACGCTCCCGCAGCAGTTGACGATGCAGATCGTCCAGCGGTTCGCGCGTCAACTGCTCGTTGTTGAAAGCCTCGATCTGGTCTTGGCTGCATCTCATACGCTCACGAACCCAGGCTTCCAGTTCATCATCCCAGAGGCGGTCGGCGGCGTCAGCGAAATCATCGACTGCGACTCCGAGCAACTCCAGGACTTCGCAGTCCAGACCGGAGGATTCGCCGTATTTGAATTCGCCGAGCAAATCGGCATTGTGTCCGCGTGCCTTGTCGGTCATGCGCGCCAGGCCGACGATACCGGCGATACCCGCGTTCGATGGTCGACGGGGAGGTTGACGAGTAAGATCCATCTGCTTGATACCCTCTCGTTGTCAGGCGTGTGATCAGTTGTCGGTTTCTGGCCGAATGTAACGGCGGCCGAACAGGACCTCAAGATGATTGGCGCGACGCCCGGGTTGCTTTTCCCCCCGCAGCACCCATACAATACTCAGTTGACGACGACGAAGGATAACTTCTACGATGGGGACAGCGAGTATCCCGCAGGCACCTTCTGCTGGATCGACTTGGCGACGGATCCTGGGGCGGCCAAGTCCTTTTACGGCGAGTTGCTTGGTTGGGATTATCTGGTGGTCCCCACAGACGTGGGCACCACCTATAATCTGGCGACGATCGAGGCCAGGCAGGTGGCAGCTATCTGTCCTCTGCCAGAGGAACGGGCGGGGAGGCCACCCTACTGGCTCAGCTATGTCTCCGTCGCCAATGCCGACGAAGCGGCCACAAAAGCTGTTGATCTTGGTGGCACACTGCTGATGGAGCCCTTTGATGTCATGACCGCCGGCCGGATATCTGTCATCCAGGACCCGACGGGTGCCCTCTTTTCGGTGTGGGGTCGAAGGATCACTTTGGCGCCGCGCTGGTAAATCAGCACGGAACGCTCTGCTGGAACGAGCTGATGACGAAGGATCCAGTGGCGGCAGCAGCATTTTACACGGGAATGTTCGGTTGGAAACGGAGCCCTTCGGTGACAGTTACACCGTCTTCATGAATGGCGAACGCCCCGCAGGCGGTGTGCTCGGCATCGACGAAGAGATGGGACCGGTGCCACCAAACTGGTCCGTCTACTTCTACGTTGATGACTGCGACGCCATCCACGAGCGGGCTGTGGCCCTCGGCGGCTCCATCCACATGCCCCCCATGGACTACCCGGAGGTGGGTCGAGGTTGCGTGCTGGGCGATCCTCAGGGCGGCACTTTCGCGGTGATCAAACTCGTCAGTCCACCCGATTAAGACGCCTTTGCACTTCCTTGCCTGAACTACCAGAAGTCGAAACCGTGTGCCGCGCCATGGCGGCTCATCTGGTGGGCCGCCGCGTGACCGACGCCTGGACGGACGGTCTGCGCTTGCGTGAGCCCCTGTCTCGGACCGCCGTCCGTTCCCTGGTGGGTGAGCGGATCGAAGCGGCCCGGCGGCGCGCCAAGTTCCTGCTGTTTCCGCTGACTTCCGGCCGCACCTTGCTCGTACACCTGGGGATGACGGGCAATCTCGTCTTCCGCACCGGCCAGAACGCGGAACCGACGGCACACGACCACGTGTTGTTGGACCTCGACCAGGGCCCACCTCTGGTCTATACTGACCCCAGACGCTTCGGCCTGTTCAAGGTGCTGACGGCGACAGGGCTGGCTCGCAGCAAATGGCTCCGGAATCTCGGCGTGGAGCCTCTCTCCGACGACTTCGACGGCAACTTCCTGCACACTGCCTGTGAAGGACGCTCCCGACCGATCAAGAACCTGTTGCTGGATGGTCACATCGTCGTCGGCGTCGGCAACATCTACGCCAGCGAGGCCCTCTTCGGAGCCCGCATCCGGCCTACCACACCAGCCGGTCGCATCTCGCGTCCACGCATGGTGCGGCTCGTTGCCGAGATCAAGGCAGTCCTGCAGCGCTCCATCGACCATGGCGGCACGACGATCAACGACTACCTCGGCTCGGGTGAAGGTGGCTACTTCCAGCAGGAGTTGACCGTCTACGGCCGCGCCGGCGAAGGCTGCCTGGTCTGCGACAAGCCCATCACCAACAAAGTCCTCTCCGGCCGCAGCACCTTCTACTGCACCACCTGCCAACACTGATCCCCCCACCAGAACGAGAAAACGCCGCCTCCCAAAATGGGAAGCGACGTCCATCTCTTTCAACCTGCGAATCCGCGCAGTCTGAACCAGCAGTAGGAATCGGGTGACGCGCCAGCCGACGGAAACACCGTCCCAAAGTTTGGCCCGAAGGGTCAAACTTACAAGAAAGGATCGCGCTTTTCAGCGATCCTTTCCGTTGGCCGCAGGCAACAAGGTCGATGTCAAGACATCATCGATCAGGCCATACTCCTTGGCCTCTTCAGGCGACATGTAGTAGTCCCGATCCGTGTCTTTGGCGATCTTGTCGATCTCCTGGCCGGTGTGAAAGGACAGCAGCCTGTTGATCTCCTCACGGGTTCGCAACATCTCACGTGCGTGGATGTCGAGATCGGTTGCGCGTCCGGTGATCGTTCCCATAATCAGTGGTTGATGAATCATGATACGGGCATGGGACCAGGTGAAACGCCGCCCCTTGTTGCCACCGGCGAGCAGCACGGCTCCCATGCTTGCCGCCAATCCGGTGCAGACCGTGGAGACGGGGGAACTGATGGCCTGCATGGCATCATAGATTGCGAGTCCGTCACTGACAGAGCCGCCGGGGCTGTTGATATAGAGGATGATCTCGCTATCGGGATCCTGAGCATCCAGCGACAACAGCCGCGTTACTACAGCCTTGGCCGACTCGTCATCGACCTGTGACCAGAGGAAGATCTTCCTGGCCTTGAGCAGGGAGTGCTCGATATTGCGCTCAGTAAACTCCTTGAGAAGTCCTTCTTCTTTTTCCGTGTCCTCTTCTGCCATGCTCTTTCGCTCTTTCGCTCTTTCTGACGTGTTCCGCGACGGAAATGGGAATGTAACAGGGGCCCCTGAGAGCGTCAACGACGTGGTTCCACGTTTGGCTCTGTATTCCTAGGAGCCACCCCCGTCGACGGCACGGGCCTCTGACCAGCCTCTGCAGGGCGATGAAGTGCCGACGCAAGCAATCTCTGGAGAAGCATGCGAAGATCGTCGAAATACGTGTAGAATAACGGCACGATAACCAGGGTCAGCACCGTCGAGGCGAGGAGCCCGCCCATCATCGTTCGTCCGAGAGGGGCGTAGGGCATACCGATCATCTTGGCATTTCCCACGGCCATCGGCAGCAGACCAAAAACCGTCGTGAAGGTTGTCATGAGAATCGGGCGGAATCGATGTGTACCAGCCTCCACGAGCGCATCGAACCGACCCTTGCCCGCGGCGCGCAGTCGGTTCGCCATATCGATGAGGACGATGGCGTTGTTGACGACGACGCCTACGAGAATCACCGTGCCGATCCCGGATAACATATCGAAAGGTGTATTCGTCAGATACAGTGTCCAGTAGACACCGAGGAAGGCGAACGGAATCGAAATGATCACCGACAAGGGCAGAATGAAAGACTCGAAGAGCACCCCCATCAACAGGAACACGAAGGTCACCGACAGCAGCAGGGCGAACATCTGCGTTGCGTCCTGGCGCTGGATACGCACGTAACGAGCCCCCTTATCCCAGCGGTATCCGCGGGGCATCTCAAAGCCGGCCATCGCCTGGTCGATCTGCTCGGACAGCTCCTTGGCATCATCTTCCGTCGCCGTCGCTGTCACGGTGAGAATCGTCTGTCGATTCTCACGCCGGATGCCACCGAGGGCGGGTTCGACATTGAGTGTCGCCAGTGACTCCAATGCTACCTCGGCACCGCTCGCTGTCGGAAAGGTGAGACTGCGCAGTTGTAGCACACTCTGCCGATCCGTGTCACGCAGTTGGAAGAAGACGCTGACCTCGCGCCCATCGTCGGTGCGGAATTTGGTCAGTTCGCGGCCACGCAGGGCGTAGGCGATGTTGCCCGAGATCGCCTGCGGATCGACACCGTAGCGTTGCATCTGATCACGATTCAACTCGACCTGAAGTTCCGTACTGCCTTGGTCCATATCCGTTTGCACAGACAGCAGTCCCGGAATCGTGTCCAACCGTCGTTCGACTTCACTCGAGAGTTGTACGAGTGTCGATGTATCTTCGCCATAGAGGTTGATCGCCACGGCGGCGTCATCAGCCCCGCCATCGCGCCAGTTGATGCGCATGCTGACACCGGGGGGTATCAGGAGACGCTCCTTCATATCCTCCAGCGTCTCCTCGTAACTCAGGTGCGAACTCTGGCGCAGTTCGAGTGACTTGAGCAGATCATCCCAAGCTGCGGCGTACCATTCCGTGTTCTTTTCTTCGTTTAGGATCACGTGGATACGGGCGTAGGAGTTACGTGACCAAGTCTCGAGGACTTTGACGTTGTACTCTTGCTTGTGGTTTGCCAGCGTGTCCTCGACGGTCGAAATGAACCGATCCGCCGCAGCCAGCGTCTGGCCGGAGGGCATCTCGAAGACGAGCCAGATATCCTTGTTGTTGTTGCGTCCCTCGTCGGTACGCTGCATACCCGCGATGGGGATCTGGATGCTGGCCATGGCCAGCAACACGAGCAGGGTCGCATCGAGACGTCGGGTCAACACCCATCGCAGGGCGTGAATGTAACCGCCACGCAGGCGTTCGATCAGGCCTGATTCGCGGTCATCACGCGTGGCGCCGACATGTTGCGCCGCCAGGGGAATGATGGCCAGGGCGATCACGAGCGACGCCAGCAGCCCGACGATGACAGGACCTCCCAGGCGCAACATGATGAGGGAGAACCTCTCCTCGTCGCTCATCAGCATGAGCGGCAGGAAGACGACCACCGTCGTCAGTGTCGCCATCGTCACCGCCAGACCCACCTCCCCCGCACCTTGAATCGACGCCTGTCTGGCGTCCAGTCCTTCCTGCCTGCGGCGATAGATGTTCTCGACGATGACGATCGCATTGTCGACGACGAGACCCAGACTCAGCATGAGGCCCATCATGGTGATCAGATTCAGCGTCCACCCCATGAAGTAGATCGTCGCAATCGTGACCAGAAGCGACAGCGGGATCGCAAGGGTGATGATCGCCGTCATACGAAAGGCGCGGAGAAAGAAGAACAGGACCAATGCGGCAAACATTCCACCCCAGAGACCGGTGGTCTTCAGGTTGTTCACCGACTCCACCACGTGCTCTCCCTGGTCCCAGAAGACTTCGAATTCGATACCCTGAAGGTGTGGTCGGCGCTTCAACTCTTCGAGCTTGGCGTGCACGCTGCGGGAGATCTGCACGAGATTTCCCGCCGACGCTTTCTTGATTTCGATCCCCAGGGAGGCACGGCCGTCGATGCGGTTGAACGAATCCTTCTCCGGTGGTTTCAAGCTGACCTCCGCCACATCGCTGAGACGCAGGTCGTGCTGGGCGTCAATGATGAGGTCACGAATCTCCTGGATCGATTCGAAACGGCCCATGGAGCGCACGTAGATCTTGCGCCCCCCTTCCATGACGTATCCACCGGGTATGGTGAAATTCTGGCCGGAGAGTTGACGACCCACCTCGAAAGGCTGGATCCCATGAGCTTTCAGCCGTCTCTGGTCGAGTTCGATGCGAACCTGTTTGCTCGCCTCCCCCCGTACGTCGACAGTGCCTACCCCTTCGATGCGCTGCAATTCCGGTTTTACATGTACGTCGAGCACCTGAAAAGGATCGACGAAATCCTCGCCGAGATAAGCACCCATCCACATGACCGGCCAGTCATCCTGGTCCCACTTGCGCACGTTGATGCGCTCTACCTCATCTGGCATCTCCGGCATGAGTCGGTCCATGCGATCACGGAGGGCAGCATAAGCCTCGTGCATGTCGGTCCGCGGCTGAAACTCGATGTTCGCCCACGTGCCACCGCGATTGGAGCTGGTTCGCACCTTGGCAACGCCAGGCACGGTGGCGATCGCCTCCTCCATGGGTCGCGTAATTTTCTCCTCGACCTCCTCGGGGTTGGCGTCCGGGTAACTGATCTGGATGCCGAGTCGATCCCCCTCCATGCCACTTGGGAACAGGGCAAGGGGAATGCGCGAGTACGCCACGTAGCCGACGACCAGTGTGGCGATGACGACCATGATCACCGATACGGGGCGTTCGACGCTGCGGCGGGGCAGCCAGCTTCCACGTTCCATGCTCTCTCAAGTCTCCTTCGACGCCCGCACGGCCAGGGAATAGACCGTGGGGATGACTACGAGGGTAAGAAAGGTGGAACTGACGAGCCCGGCGATCACGGTGAGTGCCATGGGTGTGCGAATCTCCGCCCCATCACCGAGTCCGAGAGCCATGGGCA
The DNA here is from genome assembly GCA_003529325.1 of Candidatus Latescibacterota bacterium. Classification (GTDB taxonomy): domain Bacteria; phylum Latescibacterota; class UBA2968; order UBA8231; family UBA8231; genus UBA8231. Next base: position 9,437 of record DPVW01000332.1, read on the forward strand.
GCAGGCCCAGAACCGTGGTCATCGTCGTCATCAGGATCGGTCGCAGACGCACGGTGCCAGCCTGTACGATGGCTTCGGTTGCCGCCATGCCAGCAGCCCGCAGCGTATTGATGTAGTCCACCAGAACGATGGCATTGTTGACGACGATACCGGCAAGCATGATGAAGCCAATGAAGACGACAATGCTCAATGGGATATTTACCACGTAGAGAGCGGCGATAGCGCCGATCCCAGCCAGGGGTACTGTGAACATGATGACGAAGGGATGAATGAGTGACTCAAACTGGCTCGCCATGACGATATAGACGAGGAAGATCGCCAAAGCCAGAGCAAAGACCATGCTGTCGAGGGAGCGCTCCATCTCCTCGTTCTGACCACTGATAAGAAAACTGAACCCCGGCGGGAAGGACATTCCCGCCATCGCCGACTCGATGCTAAGCACTGCCGAGCCGAGATCGATGCCCTGGATATTCGCCGTCACCAATGCCGCACGCTGTTGATCGATGCGGCGAATCTCGCTGGGCCCTTCGGCGATACGGATGCGGGCCACTGAGGACAATCTGATGGGCACATCCCCTGATGGATTGACGGTCAAGCGTTTCAGTTCTTCGACCCCAAGACGATCATCCTCTCTCAGCCTGACGAGGATATCGATATTGCGCTCTTCGCGACGAAAGTCAGTGGCCACACGCCCCTGGACCTTGTTGCGCACCAGTTCGGCGACAGCACGCAGGTCGAGTCCATAATCTGACAAGCGCTCTCGGTCGTAGACAACTTGTAATTCCGGATTGCCGGTCTGCAGCGTGGAGCGCACATCGGCGAGACCGGGCAGTTCGGCGATGATCCCCACGGCATCCGCGCTGGTACGACGCAACAGATGCAGGTCATCTCCGCGTATCTCCAGTTCGATGGGGTTTTTGAAACTGAACAACGCCGGATAGGAGACCTCGGTGTCCACTTCGGGGAGCCTGCTCAGTTGCTGGCGCAGATTCTCAATGATGCGATCCTCGGCCTGTGGCGGTGTGCCATCCTGCAGATAGACGGTGACATGCGCCGTGTGCTCGCCCTCGTCTGCTGAGGAGGTCGCCGTGCCATCGGAGCCAACGGTGGTGACGACCCGTTCGACCGCTTGCAGACCTGCGGCAACCTGCTCAACCGTTGCCGTGATGGCCGCTGTGTGCAACAACGGCGTGCCAACAGGCATGGTCAGGTCGAGATTGAACTCACCTTGGTGCACTGGTGGGATCAACTCCGTGCCAAGGGCGGGGACCAGATGAGTCCAGCACAGCCAGAAGCTCAACCCCGCACCACCGACGACGAGCAGCCGCTGCCGCAGGGCGGCTCGCACGATCACCGGATAGGCACGATGAACCATGTTCAATAGGATCTGGAACAGCCCCAACAGCGGTGCCGCCACAGGTACGGCTACGATCGTAGTGATGACGACGGCTGCCGCCACCACTGCGCCGCAGAGCAGGAGCACGACGAGAAGAGCGGAGCGGACGAGGCTCAACACCGTATGTACAACAAATCGAATCAGCAGATACGGCACCAGGACCACCGACAGCAGGCCACGCAGAACCGCCCATACCCAGCGTAGTGT
>DPVW01000332.1:11407-14847 GCA_003529325.1 Candidatus Latescibacterota bacterium
TATCCATGCGCCCAGCTGCTGCAGATCGTGACCGAGAGCAGCAGGGGCACCGTTGTCGAGTAGTCCTGGCCAGACGTTGTCGGGAAAGCCACGCCACACAGGCGTCTCGGCAGACCAGGTCGCCACCTGTTCGTGCACCGGACGGGTCGGCTTCCAACGAAATCTCTCGAGTGGTTTCCAAATGGGGAACAGGACTTCAAAGAGCAGGACGGCGACACCTTTGAGCGCTGCCGCGACCAACGCCCCCACTGCCAAACCGATGCGAATCGCCAGATCCAGCAGCAGTTGCGGCAGCACGAGAGCGGCCTGGCGCAGACGTTGTGCCGTCGGTGTGGGGCGCTCCGGGCGCAGAGCGGCACGAATCCGAGTCCCTGCCTGCAGACGAAGAAATGGTGACTGCAACAGAGCGCCGAGACCCTCGTGCCGCACCTGACGGGAGGCGAGCATGGGGATGAAGTAGAGGGCCACTGCAAGCGACGCCAGCAGGGAGAACACGACGGTAAGCGCCATGTCCCCGAAGACCTGGCCGGCAACCCCCTCAACGAAGACGATGGGAAAAAATACGGCGATCGTCGTCAGCGTCGAAGCGAACACGGCGCCACCCACTTCGGTCGTACCCCGCACAGTGGCGTCGATCAGATCGTCTCCCTCTTCGCGACAACGGAAGATGCTCTCCAACACGACGATGGAGTTGTCTACCAGCATACCCACCCCGAGAGCGAGACCGCCGAGAGACATGATATTCAGAGACACCTCGAATAAATACATCGGCGCGAAGGTTGCGATCACAGACACGGGAATCGTCGCGGCGACGATCAGCGTGTGCACGAGATTGCGCAGGAAGACGAGCAACACCAGGACAGCCATGGCGCCGCCAAGCAACGCACTCCGTTGGACCTCGGTGATCGAATTCTGGATGAACACAGACCGATCAGAAAGCACATCGACATGTGTGTTGTCTGGCAGGCGAAAAGTGATGAAGTCCGTCATGCGCAGGTGTTGGATGATGCGTACTGCATCAGCCTTCTTACGCGCCTTCAGATCTTCTCCGTCTCCGCCCTCCTCACCTGCCTCGCTCCCTTCCTCATCAGACTCTTCATCTTCTCCTTCTTCGTCCTCACCCTCCTTGGCACCCCCGTCTTCGACACCCACTGCGTCTGCTGGAGCCGCCATGTTCAGGACATACGCCCGTTGTTCTGGCGTGCCAATGAGCCGGTCGCGCACCCCTTGCGCAACGGCAACGATATTGGCATCCGCCTCCTTGTAGATCTCGAGTTCGACACTTTCTCTGCCGTTGACGCGGGTCAGAATCTCGCGCTCCTTGTGCGAGCGTGTGATCTGGGCGACATCACGCAGGCGGATGTCGGCTTCGCCCTGTTTGGCGATGATCAACTCACCGATCTCGTCGAGGCTCTTGAACTCGTTCAGCGTGCGCACGAGATACTCGGCCTGCCCCTCGCGCAGCTGACCACCTGGCAGGTTGACATTCGCCTGATCGAGTCGCCGGTTGATGGCGCTTACATCGAGACCCAGAAGAGAGATCTGGCGCTCTTGAAGGGAAACATGGATCTCTTCCTCCAGGCCGCCCTTCACCTTCACTGCGGCGACACCCGGCACCGATTCGAACTCTCGACGGATCTCCTCCTCCGCCAACTCACGCAGTTCGTATAACGCCGCTGCTGCGTTGACGTCGGCGACATCGCTGTACAGACCGAGACGGATGATCGGATCGAGGGAGGGATCGTAGCGCAGCAGCAGCGGCTTCTCGGCATCCTCGGGCAGCCTCGTGCGATCGACTTTCTCGCGGATGTCCTGGGACACGTCGTTCATATCCGTGTCCCACTCGAATTCGAGCACGACGTCCGATTGGCCCGCCTTGCTGATCGAGCTGATTCTGACCAGGTGTGGCACGATGCCGAGTTCGCGCTCGAGGGGGCGCGAGATCAGCGTTTCCATCTCTTCCGGTGCTGTCCCGGGGTACTCGGTGCGCACCGTCAGCGTCGGATACGCGATATCCGGCATCAAGTCGAGCGACAGCCGCTGGTAGGACACCCAACCGAAGACGCAGACCGCCGTGACCACCATGAGGATGGCCACGGGCCGCCGCGTCGTAATCGCGTATCTACTGTGGCTGGAGCGATCCGGAGTCACCCCAGCCGCCGGTTCTCCGGCGACTGGCCCGCGCTCACTCATCCCTGGTCGGCGGGGGGCGCTGGCGTGGTGTTGGCGGCGGTCGGCACGGCGGTGGCGCTTATAACCCTCACACGGGCCTGATCTTTGAGGCCATTCTGCCCGACGATGATCACCGCTGCATTGTCGCCGATTTTCGATCTCGCTTCGACGACCAGACCATTCTCGTATCCAACATCGAGTTGGATGCGTTGAGCCGTACTGTCGGCGACGACGAAGACATAACGATCTGAGCCGTCGTAGACAACCGCCTCTTTGGGAATGAGAATCGTATTCTGGTGGGTATCGATCACGACACGAACGTTGACAAAAATACCCGGGCGCAGATACTCCCAGCGGTCGCGCAGACCGACGGTGACCTTGAAGGTGCCACTCTTGGGATCGACGATGGGACTGATCCGCTTCACATAGCCGGCAAAGAGCATGTCCTCGATGAAGTCGGACTCGACCTCCGCGATCTGCCCGGTCTTTACGATACGCATGTAACGCCCGGGCACGTGCACCCGAGCGATCATGTCGTCTAGTTTGATCAGATCGAAGAGCTTGGCGCCGGGGGCGACGCGGGCGCCAACCTGTACCTGCCTTGAAGTGAGCACGCCGGAGAAGGGTGCACGTATCTCCGTTTGAGTCAGTGCCAGTGTCGCGCGCTCACGCCGCAGCCGAGCCTGCTCCAATTCGTACAGCTTGTCCTCATACGACTGCTCGCTGATCAACTTGCGCTTGTACATCTCTTCGGTGCGTTCGAAGGAACCTTCGAGGTGACGCAGATTTACGTCGCTCTCTCGATCTTCGAGGCGGGCCTGGTCGTTTGCAAGTGTCACGAGAATATCACCAGCGGCGACCTGATCCCCTTCCTCGACGAAAACGGCCTCTACCTGACCACTCACCTCGGGATGAATCTCCACGGCCGCTTCGGTTTCGACGGTTGAACTGAAAACGAGATAGGAGGAGATGTCGCCGCGCTCGGCAGCAGCGATCTCAACGGGAACGGCGTCTCGCTCTTTCGCTGCAGCGGAGTCGCCCATGGCAGAATCGACAGCTGTACTGTCTGTTGCCGTCGAGTCAGCGGTGGCGACCGACGCGTCCGCTTCTTTTGTGCCGGAAGAACTGCAGGCCACCCACGCCCAGGCGAACAAGCCAAGCAGCAGCCCACGCAAGAGCCACGGGACTTGTGGACGAGATTGTCTATGTTGTTGAAAACAATACATTAGTGATGCCTGAGTGTCCGAGTATTCGCTTTGTCGGCGAGG
>DPVW01000332.1:15191-17323 GCA_003529325.1 Candidatus Latescibacterota bacterium
GCGGCGTCAAGGGCGCGGCCGTAGCCCAAATGGCATACTCGGACACGCTCATAGCGAGTGAACTTGAAATCCTAGACTCTGTCAACACCAAGTGACACACCGGGGGATTTTAACGTGTTGTTTGCCGAGATCGTCGCCCTTGTGTCGCTCACGGCTGTGCTGTCTCGATTCGTCCGGCAAGCCTCCCATACCGAAGGATTGCGCCGGTGGGTGACCCGACGATCCCGTCTGTTGGATCAGTTGCTCACCTGTCCCCATTGCATCTCGTTCTGGATTGCCGCCGCCTTCACGGCGGTTCTGTGGCCACTGCAGTCTCTTTCAGGGTTCTGCTCGGTTGGCGCGGCGCCTACTACGTTAACCAATCGCTGGATCAGCGGCGCGATCAGGCGGCCACTCGTGCCTCCCAGTCCTGCGCCGTATGTGCGACCCCATATGAAGAGGACGTCTCGATCGAACGAGGCGGGCTGACCTTTTGTTCCACAACATGCTGGTTCGACTATCTGCGTGCCCGGCCCACGCCGCGCAAGAAGCTCGTCGGCCCATCTGGCGAAATCATCCGACAGGAGATATATCCCTTGAGTTACAAGAATGCGACCAACAAGGAGGCCTTCGACCTGATGGAATCCGGGGAGGGTTACGTCTACATCGACGTGCGTTCTGTCCCCGAGTTCCAGAATGGCCATCCCGCAGGTGCGAGCAACGTGCCAATCTTTCATCGCGAGCCCATGGGAATGGTACCCAACTCCGACTTCGTCATCGTCATGGAGGCTCACTTCCCACGTGATACAAAGTTGCTCCTTGGCTGCCAAAGTGGCAAACGCTCGCTCACCGCCGCCGAGGCGCTCGTGGCGGCAGGTTTCAAGGATGTGACCAACGTCAAGGGAGGGTATGGTGGTGTAAAGGATCCCACTGGACAGTCGATTGAACCTGGGTGGTTCGACCAGGGCCTGCCCACAGACTACGGGGAACCGGAGCAACGCAGCTATGCCGCACTTGCCGGGCGACCCCGTGAGGGCGGAACGCAGTGAGTCACACCGAGCATCGAGCGGCGGCACCCGACAGCGTCGGTGTCGCCATTATTACCGTGAGTGACTCTCGAACCAAGGAGACCGACAAGAGTGGCACCCTCATCCGCGAAAAACTCGAGGAGGGTGGTCATACCATCGTGCACTACGCCATCGTCAAAGACACTGCGCGACAGATCAAAGGGGAACTCGCCATCGCCGTGGAGAAACGCGGCTGCCAGGCGCTGATCCTGAATGGCGGCACGGGCGTCTCCCCTCGGGATAACACCTTTGAAGTCGTCAATGGCATGCTGGACAAACGACTCCCCGGCTTCGGCGAGATCTTTCGTTACCTGAGCTACAAGGAGATCGGTTCGGCAGCGATCATGTCGCGGGCCACCATGGGCACGTATCGAGGACGGATCATGGTCTCTCTGCCTGGATCGACGGGTGCCGTGCGCCTCGCCATGGACGAACTCCTGTTACCCGAACTCGGACACCTGGTCAATACGGTGTCCCCCCACCGTTGATGACAGACCTCAACCCCCTGTTCCAGGTGGGGCTGGACGTGCGCCACCGGATCTGCCTCGTGATTGGTGGCAATGACGAGGCAGAAGACAAATGTGGCAGGTTGCTCGAGGCGGGGGCACGGGTCGTGCTGATCGCAACGGAATTGACGCCGACGTTGACTGACTGGGCAACGCAGCAGCGCCTGCAGTGGCGCCGGCGTGGTTACGAGGCGGGGGACCTGGATGACGCATTTCTGGTGATGAATACGGTCCGTGGCGGTGTCGAGTTCTGCACCAGGCTCTTTGCCGACGCCGAATCCCTCGGGGTGCTCGTCAACACCTACGACGACATCGATCATTCCCACTTTGGCATGGGCGCCCTGGTCAGTGCTGGTCCCCTGCGCCTCAGTGTCAGCACCAGCAATGCCAGCCCGACCCTGTCCGCTCGATTACGTAGCGACCTGGAGCGTCTGTTCGAGGGTGACTTCAGCGCGTATCTCAAGGCGCTGGGGCAGGCTCGTGCCCACCTGAAAGAGGTGATCCCCGACTTCCCCACGCGCCGGCAGATCCTGCACGGCCTTGTAGAGGGTGCCCGCCTGGAGGGTTGCTTTCACGTGCC
>DPVW01000011.1 GCA_003529325.1 Candidatus Latescibacterota bacterium
GAGGATCTGAAATGCTGTCTGCTCTGAAGCGGGCTCGCCATTATCGGGGTCATGCTGGGTGAAGTTCGACTGCACAGGAGCGGCCTCCCACACCGAATCATCGACGTCTCCATCGATTATTGGCGGCGTCGCCGTGCGCACAGCGTGCGCCGTGAGTTGTGGGTGGGCGAGCCATTGCTCCATGCGTGCATCCACCGAGTCGGTCTCTGTCGGTTCGTGTTCGTCGTCGGTGGCGTCCAGGAGAAAGATCGCATCTGGACGGGGACGTTCTAATGTGGCCAGCTACATCCGCGAACGTCAGACCGACCAGGTGGCGAAGTAGTCTGGCGCCCAGCGGCGTGCCAGATGAAATGTGCGGCGCTGGTAGCCGCCCGCCGCCGGCATGCCTTCGGCTTCAATCCAGGCTTCGGCGCCGGCAAGGGTAGGAAACTCAAGGAGCCAGGCCAGATCACCGTCACCCCCAGCGCCGAGAAGTTGAAAGAGCTCACCGTGGAGCAGTCCGTGCTCCTCGGCAACGGCCTGCAGACGCTGACTTCGTTGTCCATCACCACGCGTGCCTGCAGGCACCTGGTCTGAACCGTGCGTCCAACCCCCGAAGGCGATGACGACGATGGTCCCCCTATCGACAGCAAGGGTCGGTACGACGCGGGGGTCCGCATTCGTTGCCGGTTCAGGCGCCGCGCGCTGGGGGAGCCAATCAAGCGCCGACGGCATGCACCCGCGAGCCAATTCATACTCGTAGTACCCGTAGCGCCCGTATGGTGGCGCAACTTCGGCCTGCATCCAGGCTTCGGCGCCAGCGAGGTCGGGGAATCCCATCGTCCACCAGCGTTGCCAGTCGCCCATAGGCGTCAGTAGGCGGTAGCCTTCGATGTTCAACAACCCGTGACGGGCAGCCACACCAAGCATGAGGTCCACGTGCTCGTTTTGGAAGGCGGTCCGCTCCGCTGGGTCCAACTGGCTCCAGGATGGCAGGCGCCCCCCACGGTAGAGGATGACGATGGGCTCTGACATTTTCACTCCTTTCGACAGGGCACTAAGTTAGCCGCGAACAGTAGTCTGACTCCAATCGAGTCCGACTCCAATCGAACGACAGGTGAGAACATGGCCAACAAGGTGGACAAGACGGACGAGCAGTGGCGACAGGAACTGACGCAGGAGCAGTACGAGGTGCTGCGGCAGAAGGGTACCGAACGCGCCTTCACGGGGAAGTATTGGGATCACAAGGAAACGGGTGCTTATCGCTGCGCCGGTTGCAGTGTTGAGCTGTTCACGTCCGACGCCAAGTATGACTCCCATTGTGGCTGGCCGAGTTTTACGGCGCCCACCGCTGAGGGGCATGTGGAGGAACATGTTGACGTCAGTCATGGCATGGAGCGCACGGAGGTCTTGTGCTCCTCCTGTGGCGGTCACCTCGGTCACGTATTCCCAGATGGTCCCACACCAGCAGGACTGCGCTACTGCATCAATTCTGCATCCATCGAATTCGACAACGGCAAAGAAGGGGGCAGCTGATGGACAATCGATCGACGTGCTGGTCGCTGACTCGACGGTCTCTGGCGACACTGATACTGCTCGGTTGCTGCCTGGCAGCCCCCGCAGTGGCGCAACAGGAGTCGGCGGAAACAAGCTTCGAGTGGGATCTGCTATTGGCTGGTGGGCACGTCATGGATGTTCACAATGGCATCGATGGACTCTACGACGTGGCCATCGCCGACAGTCAGATCGTCGCCGTGGGCGAAGGACTGGACCCGGCGTCGGCTGAGCGAGTTGTCGATGTGAGTGGCCTCTACGTCATGCCCGGTCTCATCGATCTGCACGTACATGTCTTCTGGGGGACTGGCACAGGGTATGCACGCGGCCGCAGTGGCTGGTCGAGTTATAGCGACAGTTATAATGCTGTGCGTCCAGATGATCATGCTCCGCGCGCCGGCGTCACGACGGTTGTCGACGCCGGCAGCTCGGGTTGGCGAAATTTCCCCACCTTCTACGACCGTGTCATCAAGGGCTCGCGCACCCGCGTGCTCGCCTTTCTCAACATCGTCGGCGCCGGCATGAATGGTGGCCCTGCGGAGCAGGATCTGACCGACATGGATGGGCGACTCACGGGACAGATGGCAGAACGCTTCGACTCGATTGTCGGCGTCAAATTGGCCCACTTTCGTGGACCGGACTGGGAGCCGACACGGCGCGCTGTCGCCGCCGGGGAGGCAGCTGAGGTGCCGGTGATGGTCGACTTCGGCGGCTCGAAACCACCACTACCCTTCACACAATTGCTGCTGCAGGAGCTGCGTCCCGGTGACATCCTCACCCACTGTTATGCCGGTGTCGGCAGTCGTGAGTCGATCGTAGATCTGGACGAGGGCAAACTGCGCGATGTGGCATTGAAGGCAAGAGAGCGGGGGGTTCTCTTCGACGTGGGGCATGGAGGCGGCAGCTTTCGTTTTGATGTCGCCCTACCGGCTCTTCGCGCCGGTTTCTTTCCTAACACGATCAGCACGGACCTGCATATCGGCAGTATGAATGCCGGCATGAAAGACATGGCGAATGTCATGTCCAAATTTCTCGCCATGGGTATGTCGTGGTCCGACGTTGTCGCTGCGTCCACATTGGTGCCAGCGCAGACCATCCAGCGCGAGGATCTAGGCCACTTGAGTGTCGGCGCCGTGGCAGATATCGCCGTATTCAGCCTGCGGGAGGGGCAATTCGGCTACGTCGACGTGCGCGGCAAACGGCTCTCGGGCACACAACGGGCGGTGGCAGAACTGACGATTCGCGCCGGTCGTGTGCTCTGGGATCTAAATGGACTCACGGCAGAACCTGCCGAATGAGCGTCAGGCCTCTTCGAGGTCGAGACCGATCAGCCGATTGGCGTTGCGCCAGAGGATCTTGTCCAGAACGTCGGTGGTGATGTGACCGTCGTCGCGTGCCTGGGTCAGCCACTCGATGTGCTGGAAGTCGAGTTCCACATCCGTGGCGTCGAGACCGAGCAGGATCCGGTCCTGGAATTGTTCGATGAAACCCCAGGTGAACTCGGGATCACGGGTCAGGGCGTTGAAACCGCTGCCAGCGGAGATGTCGCAGTTGAGTCCCGGATACTGACGCAGCAGACGTGGAATCGTACCCCCTGGGGCAATCGGGCCTTTCGGGTAGCCTTCTTTCTGATCGGCGGACAAGTCGCCACTGATCTCGCTCCAGAAGGAGCCGGAGTGGCCGAAGAAGACGAGATCGGGAAAGCTCTGCAATACACGCTCGAAGCGTGGCAGGAACAAGGTGTCGATGACACCATAGGTCTGCTTTTCCGGTGGGGAGGTATGAAATGTCACCGGAAAACCGATTCTCTCGCAGGCACCGAAGAGAGCCATCAGCTTGGGGTCGTCGAAGGGGAGTCGACAGGTGAGTTCGCCAAAACCGACGAAACCCGCCTTCTGGTAAAACTCGAGTCCCCAGAGGAAGTCGTCTACGGTTTGCCAATCGTGTCGCCGCGGGTCGATCTCGCAGAATGGGATGAAGCGCCCCGGATACCGTTCACAGATAGACAACACCTCCCCCATACTCTGGCGCTCGGCGGGGCCGTCGGCACTATTGAGTGGCAGGATGACGGCCTTGTCGATGCCTTTCTCGTCCATGCGTTGCACCTGTTGCTCGGCGGACATGAAGGTCAGGCCATTGGCCTTTGGAATCAGTGGCCGGGCGTAGACGTGGGCGTGGACATCGATAATCATCGGGCCTGTAGCTCCGGTATTGAGTTGCGTCAGACATGCAACGGTCGCCGAGCCGGATGTCGGGCGCAAGGGCGAACCCCTTGCCACGACACACTTGGCTGACGTTCGTGGGGGCGCAGGGACTGAAATCTTAAAGAGGAAAAATCCATGAGCGACACCGTCGCCGTGCCCGCCAATCGTTATCAGGAGAAGTTCGGAGCGCCCAGTGGGCGTGCCGTCACCAAAGTAGTGGATCATCTGGATGACTACGTGCGGACCTTCATCGCCAAGGCCCCATTCGCCGTACTCGCCACCGCCGATGGGGACGGTCGTTGCGACGCGTCACCCAAGGGGGGGTATCCCGGTTTTACCAAGGTCCTCGATGAGCGCCATCTGCTGATTCCGGATGTGCGCGGCAACAAGCTGTTCCAGAGTTACGAGAACATCGACGGCAATGCGCATGTTGGGCTCATCTTCTTCATCCCCGGCATCGACTACACGGCGCGGGTCAACGGTACGGCGCAGGTCGTCGATGAGGCTGACCTGAAGGCGCGGGGTATCTCGATGGAGGTCTTCGATCCGGATGACAATGCGGCGCTGTTGCAGGGCCTGCTGGTGGAAGTCGAAGAGGCCTACCCACACTGTCCACGGGCATTGAAATTTTCGCATCTGTGGGATACGGATGTGATTGCGACGAACGTTGAAAATCCGCCGGTGTCGCGGTAGGGGGGCCAAGCAATATGTCACGCAAACAACTCGCCCTACTTGGTGGCCGCCCCCTGGGTGTACCGACACCGGCGCCGCGCTGGCCTTTGATCGACAAAAATTCGGTTCGGCAGGTCGTCGATCTGCTGGAATCGGGGCACACCGTGGCACTGGGGCGCACCAGTGATGTGATCCGCAAGGCGGAGGACAGTCTCAGTGCCTACCACGGTGACCGTCACGTACTGACCGTGAATTCGGGACACGCGGCGCTCATGTGTGCGCTCATGGGGTTGGAGATCGGCGATGGCGATGAGGTGATTACGACGCCATGTACGTGGGGGGCTTCCACGTCCTGTATTCTCGCGGTTGGCGCCGTGCCCGTCTTCGCCGATGTCGATCGTGTCAGCGGCTTGCTGGACCCGAAAAAGATTGCAGAAGCGATCACGCCGAGGACGAAGGCGGTCCTTGTGGTGCATCTCTATGGCCAGCCCGCAGACATGCCGGCGATCAATCGCGTCGCCAAAAAGCACGGACTGAAGGTGATCGAGGACGGCAGCCAAGCCCATGGTGCACGTATTGGCGGCAAGGTGGTGGGCACATTCTCTGACGCGGCGGGCTTCAGCAGCATGGGCGGCAAGCTGCTGGCCACCTCCGAGGCCGGTTTTCTGGTAACACCACATGCGGATGTGTTCTGGAAAGCGGCGATGATGTGCCAACACTACGGGCGCAGTGCGGAACCCGGTTTCCCCGACGATCTCAAACCATACGTGGACAGTCTGGTCTACACCTTCCGTCTGAGTCCGTTGATCGCCGCGTTGTTCCCTGCTCAGGTCCGGCGTCTCGACGCCCAGGTGAAGGTGCGTGGTGAAAATGCGGCGATCTTCCGCCAGGCACTGTCGGCCTGCCGATTCATGAAAGTCCCACAGGATCGCAAGGGGGTCGAAGCGGGGTACTATATGCTGACGACGAACTTCTTGAGCGAAAAGGCAAAGGTCAGTCGCGACACGTTCCTGGCGGCGGTGAAAGCCGAAGGGGTGCAGGCTTTCGTCTACATACCCGAGGGCATCCAACACTGGCGGCGGTTGCGGTGGCAGGGCAACAAGGGTCCGGCCGCGCACTGGCAGGGCCAACTGCGACGGGCAAAGATCGATTATGGCGCGCGCCCATTGCCGAACTGTGACTACAAGGTGCAGCATGCCATCGAGTTGAGCTTCACCCGTTGGCACAAGCCGGCAAAGGGGGCCATGCAACGGCTGGCGGAGGTGTTTCTCAAGGTGGAAGATCAGATCGACGCACTGCGCGAGTATGAAGCGCAGCAGGCGGAACAGGCCGATACCACGAGTCGAACGCTGAAGGAGGCGCAACGCGCAGCCTCGTCGTATCGGCGGGGAAAGGCAGGACGATCATGAGAGGGCTGACCGAGACGGAGCGTGTTGACTACGACCGAGACGGTTTTGTTGCCCTGGAAGGGTTGTTGTCCGTCGCCGAGTGCGACCGCTTCGTCGATCACATGCTCGATCTGCACGCCGGTCGCAAGGAACTGGACGGTTTCGAGCTGCGCCAACCTGGCGGCGCCAACGAATGGGGGCGCACACACAACCAGCACGTGTACGACGAAATGGCGCTGCAGTATCTGCTGCTGCCGCAACTCGACCAACCCCTGCACGATTGTCTGGGTGACCATGCCGAGGGCATCCAGACCATGTACTTCTGGCAAGGTTCAGAGCAACGTCGTCACCAGGATCAATTCTACCTGCCCGAATGTATGTCGGCGTGGCTCGCATTCGTTGATGTGAGCGTCGCCAGTGGCACCATCTGGGTGCAGCCCGGGTCACACAAACAGAGGCTTCTGACGAAGACAGATTTTCTCGATGGTGCCGAATTTCATGAGTGGGATTACAACGACGCCGTCGATGAGCAGTTCAGACGCAATGCCGCCAGTGGTGAAGTCGCCGAGGAAATTCCGGTGGAGGTAACCAAGGGCAGTGTCGTGTTTTTTGACGGGGTGCTCGTCCATCGTGGCGGCGAGATCCTGCGACCGGGAGTGCGGCACGTGCTGGCCAATCACTATATCCCCCATGGGTTCGACGACTGGCCGCATTCGTCCTGGACTCGCTATGGTTTCGATGGTATATCGCGGAGGCATCCATGACCATGAACACGACTTATGGCGACCCCTACGTGGTCGACAAAAATCTGGGACAGAAGCTGCAGCTGTCCCCAGGTGACCTTCCCAGCACGAACGCCGACGGTGAAGCCGTCGTCGAACTGACTCAGGAGCAGAAGTATCTATTCGACACGCGCGGCTGGTTGCTGTTGCCCGCTGTGTTATCTCAGCCAGAGATCGACAGCATGCGTGAGTTCGCTCTGCGATTGCAGCTGGAGCCCGAGTCCCTGGCAGAGCATGAGCGCTGTGCTGTGGCGGGCCCACTGCAGAGACTGGCCGACCACCCGGTGGTGGTCGGATTTCTCAACGAATTTCTCGCCTTTCCGCATCTCTCCAGCCCCTCCTGTTATGGCTTCCGTATGGAGAGTGCCAGCCTGCGGTATCGCACCACCGACCCGGAATTGCAGGGCAAATTTGGTCCACACAATGGCAGCGGCATGTTTCGTTTTGCCCAGGATTCACACCACTATCAGTGCATTCCAGGCAAGGCCTTCAGTGGTCTGACTCGCGTCGTATGGGAGTTGACGGCCGTGCGGCGGGGCACAGGTGGTACGCTGCTGGCCACAGGCAGCCACAAAGCGGCGTATACCTCCCCCGAGTCGACGCAGGATCCCGACTCGGCCGTATGGGAGACCTATGACTGCCCCGCTGGTTCGGTGCTGTTCTTCACCGAAGCCCTGGCGCACAGTACGGCGCCCTGGACCAACGAGCAAAATCCACGGGTGTCCATCTTCAACCTGTATAACAGTGTCGGCTCTCGTTGGGGCTCGTGGAATCCACCTGAAGAGCTGACGCAACAGATGCCCGCCATGCGCCAGACCCTATTCCGCGGCACACACTGTGCGGACAATGTCCCAGGTTATCGTTACGGTGGCCAGAATCAGCAGGACCGGCAACCACTCGAAGGCTGATGCCCTGACCGTCTTGCTGTAATGGCACCCTACCAGACAAAACTGTTCCTCAACACGCAGGAGTCTGGCGCCACGAAGGAGTACGGCGTCAGGCAAAGGGCGCTGTTGAACGAACATGCCTTCGCTCTGGCGAAGGCGGAGATCACCAGCTGGCCCGGATACGCCAAGACGCCCCTGATGCAACTCGATGGTCTGGCGTCGGCTCTGGGTGTCGGCTCCGTCGTATGCAAGCACGAGGGTTTCCGTTTCGGCATCGGCAGCTTCAAACCGACGGGGCCGACCTATGCGATGCTGGCTGTTTTAAAGGGCGAAATCGCGCGGGCGACGGGTATCGATACCATCAGTACGAAGGATCTCGTGCAGCGCAAATACGGGCAGATCACCGGCGAACTCGTCGTTGCCGCAGCGACCTCCGGCAATCACGGGCGGGCCCTGGCCTGGGGCGCACAAACCTTCGGCTGCCGGGCCGTGCTGTACATGAACGACGGTGTCAGCGCCGGGCGCGAAGAGGCGATCGTCGGATATGGCGGGGAGGTGGTGCGCGTGCCGGGGGCCTACGATCAGGCAGTGCAGCGAATGCAACAGGATGCTGAAACCAAGGGATACTTCGTCATCGGCGAACAGGGCACGGTGTCATACCCGCAGATACCGACCCACATCATGCAAGGGTACGCCCTGGTCGTCGACGAACTCGTCGAGCAGTCGGTTACACCACTCACCCACCTCTTTGTCCCCGGCGGTGGTGGCATTCTGGCTGCCGCCTGTTGCGGATATCTGTGGGAGCGATTTGGTGGCGACGGTCCCAGACTGATCGTCGTCGAGCCGACGATGTCGAGTTGTCTGTACGAGAGTGCACGACTTGGGCGCCTGACCAGGGTGTTGGAGGCGTCGTCGGTGATGGACGGCCTCGTCGTCGAAGAACCCTCGGCCCCGGCATTGGAGATGCTCGGCGCCGGGGCCTTCGCCTTTCTTACCATACCGGACGAGGCCGCCGTCGATGCGATGCGACAGGCGGTGGACCCGGAAAGTGGCGATCCACCTGCCGTGATCGGGGATACAGGTGCAGCGGGTTGGGCCGGTTTTCTGGCTGCGGCCAGTGATGAAGGGCGCAGGCGTCAGCTGGGTCTGACGGTCGACAGCCGCGTTGCTGTGGTGGTCACGGAAGGGGCGACGGACCCAACTGTCTATCGGCGACTCACCGGCAAGCACCCCGAGCAGGTCATGGGGGCGACATGAGCCAACTGTCGGCTGGACAACTGCAGTCTGTTGACTCGAAGAACTAGGCCACAACAGGTTAGCAGGACACTAGGCACACACAGAGACACGCAAGGGAGACAGATGAGCGACGAAGCGCAACCAAATCCGTTTCTGGTGACCGAGGGGTTGCCGCCATTCGACCAGATGGGGGCCGGGCACGTGGTGCCGGCGATCGAGAAGGTGCTGGCAGACGCCGAGGCGGCGATCACGCAGATCGAGATGTCTCTGACGCCGACCTGGGACGGATTGCTGCAGCCCCTGGATGAAATGGGCATTGCCTGGGAATACTCGTGGAATTGCATCAGTCATCTGATGGGGGTGCAGAACTCGCCCGAATTGCGTGCCGCCCACGAAGAAGTGCAGCCCAAGGTCGTCGAGATGGGGTTGCGGTTCAGTCAGTCTCAACCTGTGTACGAGGGTTTGGTCACGATCCGTGACGGCGCTGAGTGGGAGCGACTGGATGAGGCGCAACGGCGCATTGTGGAGCGCAATATCCGCGATGCTGAGCATGCAGGTGTTGGCCTCGAGGGTGAGGAGAAGGAACGATTTCTGCAGATCTCGCGGGAGTTGTCACAGATCAGCACGCAGTTCTCGAACAACGTATTGGATGCGCGGAAAGCTTTTGAACTGATCATCGTTGACCCGCAGCGCACCGAAGGCTGGCCACAGAGTCTGCGGCAGACCGCCGCCCAGTCGTATGGTGACGCACGAGAAGGGGAGAGTTCGACGGCAGAGGAAGGCCCGTGGCGGATCACCCTCGACTACCCAAGTTCGCAACCCTTTATGCAGCATCACCGCGTGCGCACGGAGCGTGAGTTCGTTTTTCGAGCCCAGATCACGTTGGCATCGAATGGTGAGTACGACAACACGGAACTGATCGCCCGAACACTTCGACTCCGCAATGACAAGGCCGCTCTCCTCGGATACGAGAGCTACGCAGAGTTGAGTCTATCGACCAAGATGGCCCCCGATGTGGCCGCTGTGGAGCAGATGTTTACCGAACTGAGTGGTCAGTCTCGGCGCCATGCAGAGCAGGATCTGCGGGACCTGAACGAGCTAGCACGGCGGAGTGGGCAGCAGGAGGAACTATCCCATTGGGATCTCGCATTCTGGGCCGAACGTTTGCGGGAACAGCGCTTCGACTACACAGATGACGAGTTGCGCCCCTACTTTCCCATGCCGCGCGTGCTGGACGGACTGTTTGCGATCACACAACGGCTATTCGGCGTCACCATCCAGGCAGCCGACGGCGAGGCGCAGGTCTGGCATAAGGATGTGCGCTATTTCCAGGTGCTCGATGGCAACGGCGAACAGGTGGCGTCGTTCTATCTGGATCCCTACAGCCGACCCCAGGACAAGCGGGGCGGTGCCTGGATGAACGAATGTCTGACGCGGCGGGTGCTGCGGGGCCGGCGCTCTCTGCCCGTGGTGCATCTCGTCTGCAATGGTACCCCGCCCGTTCAGGACAGACCGTCCCTGATGAGTTTCACCGAGGTGGAAACACTGTTTCATGAATTCGGTCACGGACTGCAGGGAATGTTGACGACCGTGGACTACGGCGAGGCATCCGGCATCCATGGCGTGGAGTGGGATGCGGTGGAGTTGGCGTCGCAGTTCATGGAGAACTGGTGTTATCACAAGCCGGCCCTGCTGGATATGACGAAACACGTCGACACGGGCGAAAGGCTGCCCGACGACCTGTTCGACAAGATCACCGCGGCGCGGAATTTCCGTGCCGGGACACTGATGTTGCGGCAGTTGGAGTTTGGCAAGACGGACATGACACTGCATCACCAGTTCGACGCCAATGGCGACGAGACTGTCTTTGACGTGCATCGCCGGGTGGCAGCTGAGATGTCGGTCTTTCCCCTGTTTGACGAGGGCCGGCAGCTCTGTTCCTTCGGACACATTTTTGCCGGGGGGTATGCGGCGGGGTACTACAGCTACAAGTGGGCGGAGGTCCTGAGTGCCGATGTCTGGGGTGCCTTCGAAGAGGCTGGTCTGGACAACGAGGCGAAGCTCGGCGCCCTCGGGAGGAAATTCCGTGATACCGTGCTCGCCCTGGGGGGAGGCAGGCACCCGATGGACATCTTTCGAGATTTCAGGGGGCGCGAACCAGACACGACGGCGTTGTTGCGGCAGTATGGGCTGGTCTAGGTCTAGAGCAGCCCTTTCAAGAAGCGCCCGGTGTGACTCGCCTTACAGCGGGAGACATCCCGTGGTGTGCCTTCCACCAGCACGCGGCCCCCTCCACGACCACCCTCTGGTCCCAGGTCGATGATGTGGTCCGCCGTCTTGATGACGTCCAGATGGTGTTCGATGACGATCACGGTGTGGCCCGCATCGACGAGTTGATGCAGGCAATCCAGCAGTCTCGAGATGTCAGCCAGGTGCAGGCCTGTCGTCGGTTCGTCGAGGATGTAGAGGACGTGACCCCGACGCTGCAGCTTGCTCAGTTCCGTTGCCAGTTTGATACGTTGTGCTTCGCCACCAGATAATGTCGTCGCCGATTGACCGAGGGTCAGGTATCCGAGGCCGAGGTCATCGAGGATGGCGACCTTCGGGCCGATGGCCTTCTCGCCAGCAAAGAATTCCGCCCCTTCTTCGATCGACATATCGAGGATGTCGGCGATCGTGCGATCCTGCCACAAAACCTGCAGCGTATCGGCATTGTAACGTTTGCCCTTGCAGGCGGCGCACAACACCTCGACATCCGGCATGAAATAGAGTTTGGTGCGGATCGTGCCTTCGCCCTGACACTCCTCGCAGCGTCCCCCCTTGACGTTAAAACTGAAGCGACCCGGTTTGTAGCCACGTTCCTTCGCCTCATCCGTGCCGGCGAAGAGGGCGCGGATGTTGTCGTAGAAGCCGATATAGGTTGCCGGATTGGAACGGGAGTTGCGGCCGATGGGTGCTTGATCGATGGCGATGACACGGGTGACTTCGTCCATGCCATCTACACCATCGTGCTCGCCGGCCAGTGTGCGGGTATCGACGAGCTCCTTCCACAGTCGTTTGTAGAGGATGTCGGTGACCAGCGTCGACTTGCCGGAGCCCGAGGCGCCGGTGATGGCGATGAACCGTCCGAGTGGAAATTTGACGGTGAGATTCTGCAGGTTGTTCTCGCGGGCACCGCGCACGACGAGGGCCTTGCCGTTCAACTCACCGCTGGGCCTGGCCGGCGGCAGTGCGATCGTGCGTTGCCCCGAAAGGTATTGCCCAGTAGGTGATTCTTTGCAGCCGAGGATGTCCTTCAGCGTGCCCTGGGCGACGACCTCGCCACCGTGGATGCCGGGACCTGGACCCATCTCGATGACGTGGTCCGCCGCACGGATCGTGGACTCATCGTGTTCGACGACGACGACGGTGTTGCCGAGATCGCGCAGCGACTGCAACGTGGCGATCATCTTGGCGTTGTCCTTGGGATGCAGGCCGATGGAGGGTTCGTCGAGGACATAGAGCATGCCCATGAGGCCGGAGCCGATCTGCGTGGACAGACGGATTCGTTGGGCCTCTCCGCCGGACAGGGTACCGGAAGAACGATTGAAGGTGAGATAGTCGAGGCCGATTCCGAGTAACAGGTTGAGGCGGCTCTGGACTTCGCTGAGTACCTGCCGACCGGCAACGGCCCCTTTGTCCGTGGGCTTGATGGTGGCAATAAAGTCGGAGAGTTCATCAAAGTGCAGATCGCCAAATTCATGCACCGTACGGCCTTTGATCCGGAACATCAGTCGTGTGGCACGTAGACGGGCGCCATGGCAATCCTGGCAGGGCGTGTCCACCATGACACTGTTGAGCCACCGCTCCATGCCGGAATTGGCGACGTCTTTCTGCCGATACCAGCGGTAATGACGTTCGATGTCGTTGCAGATGCCGCGCCACAGGGGTTTGCGCTTGAGCCAGCGTTCCTTGCGTTCTTTGGCGTCCGGTGGCTGCAATAGCTGGATTGGTTTGTCGACCAAGCCGAAGAGCATGGCGTCACGGACCTTCTTCGGTAAATCCTGCCAGGGCGTGTCGAGGTCGAACTTCAGCTTCTTGGAGAGGGTGTAGACGAGGTGCCCCATCCAGTTGTCGGGTTTGTAGGTGAAGGCCTCACGGATGAAGCAGCCGCCACGAAGACTGCGTTTGGGGTCGGGGACGAGCAGATCCGGGTGCGTCTTCTTGTCCATGCCGATACCGCCGCAGGTGCGACAAGCACTCTCGGGATTGTTGAACATGAAGAACTCCGGCGAGATGTCGCCGTAGACGAAGTGGTGGGTCTTGCTACCGAAGCCTTTGTCGAAACGTTTCTCTGCCGCCTTGCTGGCGCCGTCGGTGACGTGTACCGACATCAGTCCATCACCGACGATCAGGGCGTGCTGAATGCCAGCTTTGAGCTGCTTTTCCACATCCGGGCCGATGATGAAGCGATCGACGAGCACATCGATGTCGCCCACCTGGGACTCGTCGAGGTCGAGTTCGTCCGACAGATCGGTGAGTTTGCTGTCGATGAGGATCCGGCGGCAGCCCTGCTTGCGCACGTCGTTGAACAGGACCTCGAGTTCCTCGTCGTAATAGGGAAATACGGGAGCGCGCAATTCGATGGTGGCGCCCTTCGGCAAGGCCAGAATCGCCTCGAGAATCCGACCGGTGGTGACAACCGGTGTGGCTTCCCCGGTGTGCGGACACTGCGCCTCGGCAATGGTGGCAAACAAGAGATTGAGATAACCCGAGATGTCCGTGAGGGTGCCGACGGTGGAGCGTGGATTGCGGCCCACCGTCTTCTGCTCGATAGAGATCACCGGGGACAGACCGTGGACGAAGTCGACGTCCGGTTTTTCCACCTGGGCGATGAAACGTTTGGCGTAGGTGGAGAGGGACTCCATGTAGCGCCGCTGTCCCTCGGCATACAGCGTGTCGAAGGCGAGGGAGGACTTGCCTGAACCGGACAGACCCGTGACGACGATGAGCTGATCACGGGGAATCTCGAGCGAGACGTTCTTGAGGTTGTGGACGCGGGCACCGTGGATCGCCACGGTGGAGCGACGCCCCCCTGGGGCGGCTTTGCCCATAGATCAGTTCTCTCCGTCGTAGAAGAAGGCGAGTTCGTCGACCTCGAGTTGACTGCG
>DPVW01000035.1:0-2343 GCA_003529325.1 Candidatus Latescibacterota bacterium
TTCCTCGCAGCGGGAAGTGCGGTAACCATCTCGACGGAGCAAGCAGAGTTGAGCAAGCACGACTTCACGCACCGCGTGGAGTCTGCGTGGCGTCCAGGGGACGTGTGGCGCTTGGATCGCGCCGCCGCCGCGACCGAATGAATATGTCTGAGAAACCCAACTTTCTCATCATCATGTCCGATCAACACGCCCCGGACACCATTGGCGCCATGGGACATCCTGCTGTCCAGACTTCCGCCCTGGATCAACTCATGTCAGCGGGCGTCTCTTTCCGCAGCACCTATTGCTGCTATCCGATGTGCACCCCCTCCCGGGCGAGCTTCATGACCGGACAGCTGACGCCTGAGCACGGAGTGTGGGAACTGGGCACACCGCTCAGATCCGACATGCCGACATGGGCGCACGTGATGCGTCAGGCGGGGTACAGCACATCGATAAGTGGACGCATGCACTTCGTCGGTCACGATCGAATGCATGGGTTCGAGAGACGGGTACATCCCGATATCGCCGAGACCCTGATACCGTCTGCCTACGGGGATTGGGACCAACCGCAGGGCGACGACCATGTGATGCTGGCAGCGCTCAAGAATGCGGGTCCGACCGATGAACCTACGAAGGCGGAGCGATTCGATTGCGCCGTTGCTGAGGCTGCGATGGAGGAGCTGTCGTTCCTCAACTCAAGTCAGAATGATCGTCCATGGGCGCTCATGGTCGGTCTCTATCTGCCACACTTCCAATACGCCATTAGCCGGGGCTACTACGACAGATATGATGAAGTCGATATCCCCATGCCTCGAGTTCCACCGGATGGAAAGACGTACGAGGAGATGATCCCAACGCAGCTGGAGAACAGTAGAAAATGGCTGGGATTGACCACCGATGGCGCCTCGGAGGAACAAGTGCGGATGGCACGGCGGTGCTACTATGGCATGATTACCTGCATGGACGAACAGATCGGCAGGCTCGTCTCGCACCTGGATCGAGTGGGAGCTACCGACAACACATGGGTAATCTACCTCTCGGACCATGGCGACAATATGGGGGAGCACGGTTTTTGGTCGAAGCTGAATTTCTATGAGGACAGCGTTCGCGTGCCGCTAATCGTTGTGCCGCCAGGGTATGGCAATTCCGGGGCCCAGTGTGAGACGCCCGTGTCGTTGGTCGATTGGATGGCGACGGTCCTCGATCTTACCGGACAGGAATCAGTATTCGATCAGATGCCGGGACGTTCGCTTCTGCCTCTGATCGAAAACCCGAAACTGCAAGAGCCACAACGGGCTGTGTTCGCCGACTACGCCTGCGATGGTACCCGCGTACCGATGCGGATGATTCGTCGTGGGCGCTGGAAAGCCTGGTTTGCACTGGACCTTCCGCCTCTGCTGTTTGATCTCGAAGACGACCCACACGAGTGGAATGATCTCAGCGGCGAAGACTCCGCTCGACAGATCCTTGAGGATCTCTATGGCATAGCCTGCTCGGCCGGATGGGATGCTGAGTCTCTACGTGAGGATATTCTATTGCACAAGCGACGATTGAAATACATCCATCAGGCGGAATCTGGGACCTTGAAGATTTAGGCGGCTAATGCGTCTCGTCTGGTCACCGCTCGTGCAGGTCGTCACCCAGCGGCACGGCGCGGTACCGATGCTCGATGCTGCGACCGAGTACGGGGTCGCTGAGGCGGGCGAGAAACGCCTCGCCGACACCCGAGGTCATCGTAGCGGGGAGTTTGTGCTTCTCCACCGTGTCGAAAGCGGCGGCGAGAGTCGGTACGGCACCGCAGTAGAGAATCATCGGATCGGCCATTGCCTGCACGCTGTCCATGGCGAGTAGATATTCGAGGTCAACCAGCTCTGAAGCAGGACTTTCCTGCATCGTTACTACGTACCCCGCCATCTCCACGCGACTGTGGATCTGCAGACGATCCCAGTGGTCTCTGACCTCAGAATACGGCCAGGCCACCGCGGCGACTGGATGAGGACACATCTGTTTTGGCTTGTCTTGGAACAGGGGATCCAACTCTCGATCGCACTGATCGCTGCCGACAGTGATGAATACCTCACCCCCATCTCTTATTGCGACGATTTCGGCTTCCCCTCCCGTCAATGACCCCTGGACTTCGAATTCGTCAGACTGGGTCAGTAGATACCTGGCGATCCGGAAGATGGACGGATTCGTCTTGGTGCCAGATTCCCCTCTGGCCAGCATCTCGTCAAGGGTCTTCCGCATCCCCTCCACATCTCGGCTGGAGAACCGGGCGCCGCAGACCGAGCCGATCGGGATCGAGCGGCTCTGCTTCCTCTCTTTGCTCTGGATGACCATGGCAATTGGATCGATTCGCAT
>DPVW01000035.1:2713-17850 GCA_003529325.1 Candidatus Latescibacterota bacterium
TACTGATGATCGCGAATACGCGCTTCGGGTCCCTCCCTGAATGCTGCTGAGGTTCGCTGAGAGCGGATGGGCAGCATAAGTGGGATAATGGTGAGTCTAGTGCTTGCTTGGCAAACGAGAATTCGATGGTTTCGGCTCTGGCAGGCAGACCGACTGCGGCGAGGAAGGCCTGTATTGCTCGTGGCTCCGTCAGGGCGGCAATCACTTTCATGGGCGGATTGATCATGATGAGTAAGCTTTTTTCCGGGCATCATCTCCAGAGGCTCTTCGAGAAACCGGACTACCAGCCCGCCAGTGGATTCTCGGCTGCGGGCCTTGAAGCTGTCTACATCGAAAATGAACCTTATCGAGGCAACAGGACGACGGTTTTCGCCTGGATGGGGCTACCCGAGTTGAAGCCGGGCGAGCAGTGCCCGGCCATGGTCCTTCTTCATGGCGGAGGTGGCACCGCCTTTGATGAATGGGTTCGTCTCTGGAACGCCCGCGGTTATGCCGCCATTGTGATAGACCAGTGTGGGTGCCAACCACAGATTCCGGTTGTAGATGGCGAGCCACACGATCGCAACCCGGATGGCGGTCCGCCTGGATGGGATCAATCGGTTTTTCAGATAACCGACCCGCTAACCGATCAATGGCAGTACCATGCCATCACGGCTGCTATCCGCGCCCACTCTCTGCTAGCGCATCATCCTGACGTCGACGCACAGCGCATTGGTGTAACCGGGATTTCCTGGGGCGGTTACATGACCTGTCTGGTTGCAGGTGTTGACGAGCGCCTCAAATGTGCCGTGCCGGTTTACGGTTGTGGTTTCCTGGGCGAAAACTCCGGCTGGAAATACGGGCTGTTCCCAACTCGCCCCGAAGCCGACATTAAAAAATGGCTGGAACACTGGGACCCGGCGGTGTTTCTGCCCCATGCGAGAATGCCTTTTTTGTGGGTCAACGGTACCAACGACTTCGCCTACCCCATGGATTCCATGCAGAAATCCTATGACATCCAGGGAGGGCCACATCAACTCTGTCTGCGGATCGAAATGCCCCACGGCCATCCACCCGGCTGGGAGCCTGTAGAGATCATGGATTTCGCTGATCATCTGCTCAGAGGAAAGCTCCCTCTCATCGAAATCACCGAATTCGGCCATGACACTGACAGCATGTGGGCGCACTACGAATCACCAGACCCGATAAAAGAAGCCGTAGTTTGCTACACCCGGGCTGAAGGCTGCTGGGCAGACAGAAATTACAACGAGCTACCTGCCGCGATTGACCATGAGAATCGACGCGTCACCGCCGCCATCCCCAACCTGGCCAGAGTCTGCTATCTCAATCTGATTGACCAAAAGGATCGCGTCATCAGCGCCCGACACATCTGCCCAGACTATTCGGTTTGATGACAAGGAGAAACGTGTGGAACGCTACGTTGCCATAGACAATGTTTGCGCCTGGCCAAACCTGACGGTAATGCCTGACGGTACTCTGGCGGTCGCCATCTACAACCAACCCGTCCACGGCCAATGGCGAGGGGATGTGGAGGTGTGGGTGAGTACCGACGATGGACTTCTGTGGGAGAAACGGGGCGCTGCAGCACTCGGGGAACCGCCGGCGGGGAATCGTATGGACGTCTCCGCTGGCTGTGCCGCCAACGGTGATTTGATCGTCATCAGCTCAGGTTTTTCGCCGGTTCTGGAGCCGGGCATCTACGACCCTGACTTCGAGTTCCGTGGCAAGTTCCTGGACGCACGGGTCTGTCGCTCCGCCGACGGCGGACGCACGTGGGAACGGGCGGACACCGTACCTCTGCCCGGGGAGGGCGACGCCTGGTGCATTCCCTTCGGCGACATTGTCGAAGGTCCCGATGGTCTGGTGTCGCCGTTCTATTCCGGACCTGCGGACGATTCGCGCAACACGGCCTGGATCTTACGCTCCGAGGATGATGGTCGCACGTGGGGTGATGGCAGCATCATCGCCGCTGATGATTTCAATGAAACGGCCATCCTGCACCTGGGAGCGGGGCGTTGGCTGGCGGCGTGCCGTACTCACGTGGATGCGCATATGCAGCTCTTCGCCTCCGATGACGACGGTCGCAGTTGGCAGGACCGAGGCCCGCTCAGCCTGCCCGCACAGTGTCCCTCCCACCTCACGCGGTTGGCTGACGGTCGGATCCTGTTCACCTTCGCTATGCGCAACCTGGGCCTGCGCGCTGTCGCCGTGCGCTTTAGCGATGATGAGGGCGGCAGTTGGTCAGCTCCGCGCGTTCTCTTGAGTTACGAGGGCGCGACCGACGGCGGCTATCCAGCAAGTAGCCAGCGCGAGGACGGTACCATCGTCACCGTGTTCTACAGCAACAGAATTCCCGATCACCACCGCTACCACATGGGTGTGGCCCGCTGGCGGGCAGACTGATCCCTCTCGGAGGATGAATGAACGCAGAACAGATTTATCTATTTGACCTGCAGGGGTACGTCGTTTTGAAAGGGGTCGTACCAAAGCAGCTCGTTGCTGAGGTGAATGAGGTGCTGGATCGTTTCGAGGAGATGGATCCCGCCGACTATCCCCCGCCGCTGGCATTGGCCCTGATCACTCGGATAACAATCTCTACATCTCCAACATTCTGGGAGCAGCACCGCCTACATGCCCGACTGGACCGCACACGATTTAGCGTTCAGCGACGCCGTCAACGACGGCCTCACCGAAGCCCAGCAGGAAATCAGAAGGCTGAAGATGCCTTGATCCGCATTGCCGCCACGGTCACCAGCAGCGCCATGGCGCCTTCCGACTGGCAGATTATGACCACGACGCCTTCGACGACCACATGAGTGCCATGGAAGTCATCCTGAACTCCAAGTACTTCGCGGATCTGACGCCCGCGCAGTTCGGTGACAGCGCGAAGTCTCTCGGATACGACGGCGTCGACGTGTGCGTGCGACCCGGCCACCCGGTGCACCCCGGCAATGTCGCCGAGGCGCTGCCGCAGGCCGTGGCGGTGTGGGCCGACCAGGGCCTGAGTTGTCCGCTGGCGACGCTGCCGACCGACTTCACCGATCCTCTCGTCCCCGAGGTCGAGGCGGTCTATGCAGCTTGTGCCGAGAGCGGCGTGCAGATGATCAAGCCCGGCTATTTTGCCTTTACCGACGGCGACGACTACTGGCGGACGCTCGACCGGGCGCGCCGTCGTCTCGGAGAATTCGCCGGACTCAGTGAGAAGCACGGCGTGAAGACCGCCTGCCACACCCACAGCGGCCGCTGCCTCGGCTCGAACTGCGCCGGCCTCATGCATCTGATCCAGGGGTTCGATGCGACGCATGTCGGGGCGTACCCCGACCTCGGTCACATGGCCCTCGACGGCGAGGATGTCGCCATGGGCCTGGCGATGGTGCGGGATTACCTGTGTGCTGTCGGTGTCAAGGACGGTGTGCATCTCCACAAACCCGGTGCCCAGCCGCCGTACGAACCCAGATACGCACAACTTGGCGCCGGCGCCGTCGACTGGCGCCGGGCGGTGCGCACACTCGCTGCCATGTGCTTCAGCGGACCCTGGGCGGTTCACACGGAATACGGCACCGACGCGGTGGCGCCCGCTCTGGAGAGGATCGCCGGTGAGGACGCAGCCTATCTGCGCCGGGTCGCGGCGGAGTCAGCGGTCTAGCCGTCTTCGAGTACGATCCTTCCCGCTCGATGCGTTCGAATATAGCCCGGTACGCCGCCGAGTCGTCGTATACTACGCTGCCTCGGAACTGAACTGCAACGAACTCAAATCCAAGGGGTCCTGACTGATGGCAGTACAGACCGTCCACGAACTGTTCGACCTGAGCGGCAAAGTCGCGCTCATCACCGGCGGCACCGGCTACCTGGGAACGGCCTTCGGCCACGCCCTGGCCGAAGCGGGCGCCAGCGTCGTCATCAGCAGCCGCGACGAGGCCCGTGGTCGCGGGGCGGCGGCGAAGCTGCCCACCCCTGGAGCGGCTACCCACCACGCCGTGCAGCTCGACCAGATGGACAGCGGCGCCCTGCGGGGTGGATTCGATGCGGCTGTTGAGGCCGCCGGACAGGTGGATATCCTGGTGAACAACGGCATCGAAGCCCAGGGCAAGGACCTGACGGAGATCTCATTCGAGGAGTTCGCCCGTCTCCAGGCGAACAACGCGGGCTACTTCGAGCTGGCGAGACTGCAGCACGATCATGCCGTACAGCGTGGCGTGGCCGCCAGCATCGTCAACATCGGGTCCATGTACGGTCAGGTCGGATCCTATCCCGATGCGTACGAAGGGATATGCTCTGCCAGCTCCGTTTCCTATCACGCCCTAAAGGGTGGCACGATCCACATGACCCGCCACCTCGCCGTTTACTGGGCGCAGGACAAGGTGCGCGTGAACTGCCTGAGCCCCGGCGCCTTCCCCAACCCGAGCGGGGCACCTGCTGCGTTGGTGAAGCGTCTGGAGGTCAAGTGCCCGATGGGGCGTATGGGAGAGCCGACGGAGCTGAAGGGCGCCATCGTGTTCCTGACCAGCGATGCCTCCAGCTACATGACCGGCCAGAACCTGACGATCGACGGCGGCTGGACTGCCTGGTAGCGTTCCGAGCCAGATCCTGACCCAGGGCGCTTCTCAACGCCTCAGTCCAACCAGTCTCCAAAGACGGCGATCTGCTCATTCACCGGGGCGATGGTGCGTCGTTCAACGTCGTCGACGATCAGGTTCCGGGCCCTGCCAGCCCACAGGTTGGCGCCAATCGGCTGGTCGGCGTGGACCGTCAGGCTGTCGGCCGTCCAACTCAGTTCCAGGGATCGGAAGGTCTCCTCGGCGGTCACGAGGGGGCGGCCGTCCAGCTCGACGAAGCTGCCGTTCAGGAGGCGGAGCTGGCGGGGATGACCATCGCTGTCGCAGCACACGAGCACGACCTCGGCGTCGCTGACGAGGGGACCGCCGCTGCGCAGAGCTCGGCGCTCGTGAGCAACGAGATAGTAGTCCCGCCGGTCGTCGATCTGCAGACAGAGCCCCGAGGCCTCCCATGGCGGCACGAACTCACCCCCTTCAACGACCGCGAGCGGCTCGACCGACAACGACGGCGCTTGGTCTCTCGGATACGGATAGAGCACCGTGTCGATGGCCAGAGGCAGCTCCTGCTCGACGGAGTAGATGGCCACTGGGGCCGGACGATGATGCCCCCAGCCCGCCGGTACCCATCCCTGCAGAGGATCCTGCTGACCGCAGACGATGCGCGCCTGTAGATTCGCCGCCGAGCTCGGCAGGATGGTCAATCCCGCCTGGCCGTTTGCCGTTCGAACCGTGTTGTCGCCGGGCTCGACGTCACAGGTAGCGGAGGCCTGAAAGTGGAACAGCGATTCGGCCAGGTGCCGACCCTTGCCGAGCAGCCGGTCCGACAGTATCCAGTAGTCGGGCTTGGCAAACCAGATCTTGCGCTCATGGTCGACGAACAGGCGCTCGTGGGGTGCGACCTGTAGTTCGCCCGCCTGCCTCTGCGTCCAGGGCTGCATCGACTCCACGCCCTCGACGCGCTTGCTCTCGTACTGGAAGCCCCGTCGCCGGCTCTGCTCCGAACCGTAGGCTCCGTAGCCGTCCTGGTAGCGACTGCTAGCGTAGTCGAAGCCGGTGCCGCTGACCCAGGTGTTGGGCAGTGGCTCATTGGTGATGTCCTGCCACCGGGTACGACCGCGCAGCGATGGGATATCGAACAGCGGCAGGCCGGCGACCTGCCCGCGGCCATCGACCATCATGGTATTGTGACCGGCCGAGCCGACGAAGTATTCGCTGCGCCAGGCCGAAGACCAGGGTCCGGCACAGCCGCAGTCGGTTACCAGGGTGTTGCCGTAGGCGTAGAGCTCGAAGCTGAGCTTGTCCACATGGTTGTGACCGCCGGCGCTCCGGCCCCCATCGAACACCAGGTAGCGGGCCTGCGTGCTCCAGTCGGAGCGCATGACGTAGAAGCCGGCGTACGGAAAGGTGCACGAGGTCTCGGCCGGCGCCGTGCCTTGTGCACCGTAGGAGTCGATGAAGCGGAGGTCGTCGCGGCCGGTGATCTCCACGCCGAGGGAGATCAGCGCACCACGTCGTTCGGGGAACTCGTCTCCATCCTGGGCCGAGTAATTGTCGTTGACCGAAGGGTAGCTGCCGTTGGGTTTCACCATGTAGGCGGGGAAGTCGAAGATGCGCTCCACCTTCTGGCGGAATCCAGGGGGCAGATCGACCTCGCCCCGCTCACCCAGCTGCAGCGTGCGGGTGAAACATTCGTGGGCGAAATAGCTGAGCTCGATGTAGGCGCCGTCGGGATAGAAGTACTCGTCCAGCAGGGCGCAGAGACCATCCAGACCGGCTCGGGTCCAGCCGTCCGCCTCGGAAAACTCCGGCCATTGTCGCCCCGTCGCGATCAGGTGCTCGTGGAGATGGATGACCATGTTCGGCATGCCGGGCACCTGGTTGTCGGCCAAATACCGCAGATGATGGAGGATGACCTTCAGCAGGGTGACGAGCTCATCCACCGTGACCGCGGGACAGTGCTGCAACAGCAACAGGCAGTTGGTCCAGTTGGTGGCCCGGGGGCTGGTATAGTGGATGGTCCGCCAGAAGGCGCCGGTAGGGCCGGTGGGGGGGCGGGTCGGCAGCGGCCCCGTGACGTCGATCCACCTCAACATCCCTGTGACACACTCCCGGGCGTAGCGGTGGTTTCCCGTTTCGCCGTACTCCTGGGCCAGGGCAAGGAACTCGCCGTGATCGTTCTGCTGCATGACCTGGGTGCTGTACAAGCGCTCCGGGGTGGCTCCGGGATCGGCGACCGAGAGCCAGTCCCTGGCTGCCAGCTCCCGACACAGCTGCTCGCCGCGCTCCGAGGTGACCTCGGGCTGATCGGTAGGCCCGGGCGAGACCGGTTCTGTCCCGGCGTCCCTTCGGTTGCGGAAGTAGGCGATCAGTCGCTGCTTTGCCTCGCCCAGATCCGCGGCCGACATAGCTTCGCAAACGGACTCCAGACCCGGATGGCCCAGGTCGAGGGCGTCCAGCAGAACTTTGTCGCTCATCACTTCGGTCATGTCGTCTTTCGCTTCGGATCCGGCGGCGCGCTGCACTGGGCACATGCGCGCCGGGCCGAGTGGTCTCTACCATTACTATAAAGAGGGACAGATACTATAAAGAGGGACAGAAGCAGGGCCCGAAGTATAACACAAAGGGGAGACGCACGTTGCTAACTAGAGAGGGATGCCAGGCGCGCCAGGAGCGTCTGCGACAACGACTGAGCGATTCGAGCCTCGACGCCATCGTCCTGGTGCACCCGGCGGAGATCTACTACTTCACGGGCGTGCTTCTGCCCGAGTCATTCCCGGGTCAACCCGGTCTGCTGTGGATCGAGGCAGCCGGCGGCAGCTGGCTGGCCGCCCACAGCGATGACGGCGAGCCACTGGTGGACGCGTGCTACACCTACGACTCCGACCTGGGAGGGACGATCAACTCCTACCTGCGCACTCAGCTCGGCGAGCTTGTGGTCGAACGACTGCAGGCCCGTGGAGCCCGCGCCGCCCATGTCGGCTACCAACGGGAATTCATGCCCAGGATGCTGGCCGAGCACGTCGACAAGGGGTTGGGCGGCGCGGCAACGTGGGTGGACGTGGACGAACAGCTCCACCAGATGCAGGAGGTCAAGGACGACGACGAGATCGCACTGATCCGCAAGGCCGTGCAGGTCGACCTGGCCGCCTATGATGCGGCACAGAAGGCGATCGCACCCGGCGTCCTGGAGCTGGACGTGCTCGGCTCCGCCCAGCACGCAGCGCACTTGGCAGCTGGCGAGAAGGTGTTCCACGATGGCGACTACCAGAGCGGCGAGGACGGCGGCTTCGCCCGCAACCGCCCCATCGAAGAGGGCGAGCTCTACATCATCGACGCCTGGACCACCTACCGCGGCTACTGGGCGGACCTGTGCCGCACGTTTTCCGTCGGCGAGCCCACGGACCTGCAGGAGTCCATCTTCAACCACCTGCGCGCCTTCCACGACCGAGTCGGGGACTACCTGCAGCCCGGCAAGGACAGTCGAGAGTGTGCCCGTACCATGGACGCCTACATCCGCGAGCACCCGGCCCTGGCCGAGGTGGGGCTGGGACATCACGGCGGCCACACCATCGGCTTGCGCGCCCACCAGATGCCCGACGTCAATGCCACAAGGGGAGGGATCTTCGAGGTGGGCAATGTCGTGTCCATCGAACCTGGCTCCTACATTCCTGAAGCTCGGGCCGGGGTACGGCTGGAGAACATGTATCTGATCACGGAGTCGGGGCCGGAGAACCTCTCGGTGTACCCGATGGAGATTCGGCCACAGAGATAGGTGGCGCCCCAAGGAACCGAAGAAGATCCGGCGAACCGTACGCAGTCCGTCTGATCGTTCACCTGTGAGCACATCCAATGAGCCTTGAATGCAGCGACACCACTTTTCGCGATCGCCGGGCCATCTGCCTGCAGAGCGATTCCTTTCAGGTCGTGACCATGACCGGCTGTGGCCACCTGGCCAGTCTACGCATCCCTGACGTGGATGTGAACCCCCTCTGGGAGCCGCCGTGGCCGCTGATCGAGCCGGGAGACTTTGACCCGGACAAACACCTGGATGTCTACGGTCCGGGAGAGGGCCGGCTGCTGGCGTCGCTCGCCGGCCACAACCTGTGCCTCAATCACTTCGGTGATCTCACCGAGACGGAAGAGGCGGCCCACGGCTACTACCACGGCGAGGCTCCCAACCTGCCTTGGACGGTGTTCGAGCAGAAAGCCGATGCCGACGAGGCCAAGCTGGACTACGGGCTGGACCTGCCAGACGCGCAGATGCGGTTTCGTCGCACCCTGCGCATTCGGCCGGGGGAATCCACTCTCTATCTGAGCGAGCGCACCACCAACTTGAAGCGCACGGACGCGCCGTTCTGCTGCCAGCAGCACGTGACCCTGGGGCCGCCGTTCGTGGAAGGCGGCGTTTCCCAGCTGGACCTGCCAGCGCGCAAGGGTCAGACGAGCTCGGCTTCCCTCGGCAGCACCGATCCTCTGGCGCCGGACCAGCCCTACGCCTGGCCCGACGCGCCACAGCGGGCCGGGGGCACCCGCGACCTGCGGGTGTATCCCGAGGAGTTCTGCGCCTTCGGCGCCACGGCCCTGTTGGAGCCGGATGAGGAGGGTTGCGCATTCACCGCCGTCTCGAACCCGCGCCTCGGACTGCTCCTGGTCTACGTCTTCCCGCGCGAGGCCTTCCCGTGGACTTCGCTGTGGTTCGAGCACAAGGCGTCCGACTTTCTGCCCTACAACGGCAAGACCACCACGTGGGGTGTGGAGTTCGGCTCCGTCGCCCAGCCGGTGAAGCTCATGGAGACATTGACCGCCGGTCCGCTGTTGGGCGCGCCTCGTTTCGGGACGCTGCCGGCCCTTCACACGATCGAGGTCAACTACCAGGCTCTGTTGTTGAAGGTTCCATCCGATTGGCAAGGGGTGGAGCACATCGAGCACCGGGACGGTGAGACCATCGCCTGGGAGACCGGATCCAACCGCAGCGTGACGACGCCTTCCAACTGGCGAATTTCTACGACGACGGCGCCTTCGACACCCTGACAACCTGTCCGCACTCCGTGCGGGCCCGTGAGGTCGCAACGATGAACCAAGACAACGATCGCCCGATCTATCACTACCTGCCCCCGGAGGGTCTGCTCTGGGATCCATGCGCCGCCATGTTCTGGAAAGGGCGCTACCACCTGTTCTACCTCCACAGCTCTTGGGCGGAGGGCGGCCCGCCGCGTCGCCCAGACGGATACATGTACAAGGCCTGGGCCCATATCTCTTCTGCAGACCTGGTCCATTGGAATCGACATCCCAACGCCGTCGACCGTGGGCAAACAGGTAACATCTTTCTCTTTGACGGAACACCAACCATCATCTTTCCACACCCCGACGGAGGAGGCGCAAGCTGCATTGCCAGCAATCCCGAGGGCGACCTCATGGACTGGAGATTCGAACCAACGGATCCCGTCCTGCGACATCCGGTCCAGGGTACGGGTCTGTACCCGGACAACAACGACGTCACCGCGTGGCAGGAAGGGGAGTGGTGCTACGCATTGACCGGTACCCGAGACAC
Organism: Candidatus Latescibacterota bacterium; assembly: GCA_003529325.1. Classification (GTDB taxonomy): domain Bacteria; phylum Latescibacterota; class UBA2968; order UBA8231; family UBA8231; genus UBA8231. The sequence goes on from DPVW01000035.1 coordinate 12,821, forward strand.
CGCGGGCAACGGGGACACGCAGCACCTGTTCCGCTCGCGCGACCTCGCCGACTGGGAGTATGTGGATCGCTTCTATGAGTCGGAGAGACGCTGGACGAGCGGCAAGGACGATTGTTCCTGTCCTGACTTTTTCGAATTGGGCTCCAAGAGGATGCTGTTGCACTACTGCCACCACCATCCGCACGGCAGCAGGTACTACCTCGGCCGCTTTGAGGATCAGCGCTTCTATCCGGAAGCCTTTGATCGCATCAACTGGCCAGGTGGCAACCTGCACGCACCCAGGACAATGCTCGATGAGAAGGGGCGTCGGATTCTGTTTGCCAATCTGAACGAGGGCCGCAGCATGGACGCTTGTGTGGCGTCTGGTTGGATGGGCGTCCTGAGCTTACCCGTCGTCATCTCCCTGGCCCCGGATGGAAACACGATCTGCTACGAGCCGGCCACCGAACTGCAAGCCTTCCGTCAGGATCTGACGCAACGCCAGGATGTGGGCATCGAGACCGACACGGAGATCCCGTTGCCGGAGGCGCGAGGCGACTGTCTGGAACTCGACCTGGAGATGGAACCCAGAGGTGCCTCGGAGTTTGGTCTCAAGGTGCGCTGCGCGCCGGACGGCTCCGAAGAGACCCTGGTCTCGTTTACGCTCGAGCCCCCGACGATCCAGATCGACTTTCGAAAGGCGAGTCTGCGAGACGATCTGACCTACCATCAGGATCCCAGAATCCAGGCCGCCCCATTCGATCTCAAGCAAGGGGACTGCGTCAAACTGCGAATCTTCCTCGACCGTTCCGTGCTAGAGGTATTCGCTGGCGATCAGCGTTATTTGGTCCAGCGGATCTTTCCCACCCATCCTGACGGGCTGGACGTGAAGCTCTACAGCCGCGGCGGGCCCACGTATGTCCGGCGTCTTAGGGCGTGGCAGATGGGCTTGCCACTTGGACACTGAGGCACCCCATAAAGCGCCGTGGGCCATTGCGGATCAGACAACGTGAGGGGGGACATTGCCTGAAGATCGAGACGCGAACGGGGTTGTGGAGGCCAAACTCAAGGCTCTCCTTGCGTCGATCGAGGACGAGTTCCAGACTGATGTACTGACTTACTTCGGGTGAATTGTCCCTGGTGCAAACGAAGGCCTTGGAGGGCGACGATCCCGAGGCCATCGCAGCGGCGGTGACCAAGCTCCAGGAGGCCTCTCACAAGTTGACCGAGATCGTCTATGCCGACACACAGCAGCAAGAGCCTGGTGGGGATCCGGAAGCCGAGGACAACGGTACGAAAAGTAAGAAGAGCGACGCAGTCGACGCGGACTTTGAGGTCGTCGCCGACTGAGGTCGTTGATAAGGGCCCCGGGAATCTGCATCGAGTCCCGGGGCCCTATGTCGTTGTGAACGTGGGCACTATTGGTTCGGCAACAGCAGCAGTTTCAACCCTTCCTGTTTCTCCATCATTTCGAAACCGCGCTTCCACTCCCCCAGCTTCAGTTCGTGGGAGATCAGTTTCGAGTTGTCGATTGCGCCCGTCTCCATCAATTTCAGTGAGCGCTCCCATGCGGTGCGCCGCTGACCGATGCCACCACTGACGACCAGCTCCTTGAAGGCGATCTTCTCGAGATCTACCTCGACCCGCTTACCGGGCAGTCCCATAATCGACACCCTGCCGCGCTTACGCACTCCTTCCAGGGCCAGATCGATCGCCGCCGGCGCACCGGCGCACTCGATCACCACGTCGGCGCCGTAGCCGCCGGTCAACTCCTGCAACCGCTGCACCGCGTCGACAGCCTGCACATCGATGGTGTGGGCAACACCGAGTTCACGCTCGGCAAAGGCGAGTCGCTCTTTGTCACGCTCTGTGCCGCAGAGGACGACGGTCCCGCCTTCTGCCATCGCCACCAGCGCCGAGAACATCCCCACCGGCCCGGGGCCAACAACGGCGACCACATCCCCTGCGGTGACGCCGCACTGCTCGATGACAGAATGCACGCAACACGCGAGCAATTCCGTGACAGCCCCCGCTTCGAAGGACACCGTCTCTGGCAGTTTGTGCACGAAAGTGGCGTTCACATATGGAGCGAAGCAGCCGTCGTGATAGTACCCCATCACCTGCCGTGTGGGGCACATGTTGTAATGACCGCTCAGACAGTAATCGCATCGTCCACAGATGTAGATGCTCGGCTCGCCGGTGACACGATCGCCAACAACCACGTCGTCTCCCACCTCATCGCCCTTGTCGACAACGACGCCACTGAATTCATGCCCCATCACAACGGGCGTGCGGATGTTATAGTTGATCGTATCGTGATAGATATGTAGGTCGGAGCCACAGATTCCGGCAGCCCGGACCTCCACTTTAACCTGGCCCGGTCCTGGGGCTCGGTCCTCAAGATCGCGCAATTCCACAAAGCCGCTACCGCGATCGAACTTTACCACACCCTGCATATGCCTGCTCTCTATTACGGGTCGATGCCGATGAGTTCGAGGCGATCGCCGACACCGATGCTGCCCCCGCCAGAGAGGGCGATCACACGCGACACACGTGCCCCGATGATGTCCTCTACTTCGACGATAGCGATTCGATGAGCGGGATCAAGGCCTTCGACATGCTGATGGCTTGGGTATACGGCGAAACGATATCCTTTGTGCACACCATTCTCGCTACCCACGTTGACGAACAGTTCATCCCCGAGCACCGAGAGAATCTGCGCCGCTCCGGATGACACCTGAATGCCTTGTGGCCGTACGAGTTGCGCCAGTTGTTGCATGACCTCATCCATGGCGGCAATCGTCGCCTGGCCAATTGCTGTGCTACGAAATTCTTTCGAGCCGTATTCCATCTGACCGAGGCCGGCAAACTGCCGGTCTTGTTCACGCGGCTTGCCAAGCAGATCCAACCCGACGCCCCGGTCAAGGCTCTCTTGTTGCGAGTGTGCATTGCCGATGCGCTGATTGTCTGCGCGGATCAGTTGCACTTCGAGCTCCGCAATGCCCTTATACGACTTATAGCCTCCGATTAAGGGGTCGCCCACAGTCATGCGCTCCATGTTGTAGTCGAGCAGGTCCCCCGTCAGTACCATGTCAGCCTCAAGGGCGTCGATGATCTGGCGTAGATGTTGTTCCTCCCAACGACGCGGCGGAGCGCCAACAACCTCGACCACGGCGGCATAAGGAACCACGCGCCATGCAACGGAGCGTTCCATCTCATCTGCAAGCAGGCGGGCTGGCTCGTTGCGCAGATCCCAGACACCGTCACGAAAACCGGACTTGCCATCGAAAGGCAACACAGCGATCCACGGTCGATAGTAGGAAGCAGGATCATCCACCGTCGTTGCCCGTCGAGCCCGGTAGGCTTCCAGAGCAGGCGTTGGCATAACCGTGACGGCATCTGTGGGGTCACCGTTGGCAGCGGTCACAACAGTGGCCTGGGGGGGGAGTGGTGCGCACCCAAAGGCGAGACCAAGGCACGTAGCGGCTGTAAATAAGAAGCTTCGCATCGCGTCCATCGGTGACGGCAAGGGCCGGTGAGTGGCTTGCCTGGCCAAAAAAGCGGGTGGGTAAATTGCCCCTCTCCAGGCTCCCCGTCAAGAACTATAAGGCGCTGGCGGCTTGGTAGATTCGGCGAGTTTCGAGGTCAACGGACAGCCAGCTGACACACTAGTGCCCTGTCGCAGAAATACATTCACAAAGTCTCTGGAGCTTGGCAAGGATCGAATCAGCCGTGGCGGATGGCTTTGCGGCGGCGGGCGAAGGAACTCTTGATGCCGATGGCGGGGCTTGCACTGACCCAGCACCTGGCCTGTGGCCACGTCCAGCGCCGCGAACAGCGTCGTGGTACCGTGGCGCTTGTAGTCGTGGGTGACCCCTTCGACGTATCCCAAGCCCAGGGGCAACAGCGGCTGACTGCGCTCCAAGGCCTGGATCTGACTCTTCTCATCGACGCACAGGACCACCGCATGGTCCGGCGGGTTGAGGTACAACCCCACAATGTCGCGCACTTTATCGACGAAGAAGGGGTCGGTGGACAGCTTGAAATGCTCCTGGAGGTGCGGCTTGAGCCCGAAAGTCTTCCAGATGCGATGGACCGCGTCCTTGGACTGGCCACTCTCTTTGGCCATGCCGCGCACGGTCCAGTGAGTCTCGTCCTTCGGCGTCGTCTGCAGGGTCTTGTAGACGACCTCGGCCACCTGCTCGTCCGTGATGGACCGGGGTGTCCCCGAACGCCTGAAACCGTCCCTGGCCATGCTGCAACAGCGTGCCGTCAAGAAGAACGGCGACTGGAACGATTTCTGGGACTATCGCATCGATTGCGAGCGCGACCGGCGCTATCCCGCCATCTACCAGAAAGCCGCCTGAAGCTCCTTTTGTTTGGGACACACTCAAATGATTACGGGGATTCCACACCGCCGGAAGCATCTTTCTTTTCAACGATCGCTCCCTTGCGGCCAATATCCGCTACTCGACGACCTTAGCGGTCGTACCGATGGCCATCTCGCAAGAAAATAGTCCGTTTTTCACGGGCAGAAAGGGAGATCGCCGCACCAATCCGGAGGTCCAATAGGGCATCTTCGGGAGGATTATTTGCCGGCTCGCGTTTTTCCAAGGCCTGGAGAAAAGCCTGCGCCTGGCGAATGAAGGGCGAGCAAGTGCTTTTAAAAGAGCGGATTTTCGCCGTACCATGCTGGAACACGGTGATAGAATCTGTATGTACTTGGATTCCGCCTTCGCTGCAGACGAACCGGGTCTCTGCATCGTCCATGCCCTCCGGTCGAGCATAACTAGCCGTAGCCGAAGCAAATGCACCATTCTCGAATCCAATACAAGCCGCACAGGTCTCCTCCAATACTCGGCCAGGACCGGTCTCTACCTTGCGGTTGGCCATGGCCGTCACCGTCTCGGGTACGCCCATAATCCAACGGATAGCGTTCAAGTAGCAGTAGCTCATATGGGTTACCGGCATCCCACCACTGGCTGCTTGGTCGTAGTACCAACGCTCTGGATCCGGACTCCAGAGCGCCATACTGACAGCCATAATTGGCG
>DPVW01000124.1 GCA_003529325.1 Candidatus Latescibacterota bacterium
CCCATCATACCGGCCAACCCCGTTTCTGACTAGCTCTTTCTCTACGCGCTCAACTCTCCGTAGGAGACTGAACGCTTACAGAACGGGCGCGCGCCCGTTCCTACGACTTCACCACATACGACGGCCTCGAAGAGAATCCCGACTTCCATCGGCGGTCATTGCGCTTCAACCTGGTGCTGCGCTGGGAATACGCCCCGGGCAGTACGATATTTGTCGTCTGGCAGAACCGGGATTGTGACCTGACAGTCCCTATGGCCGTGTCGTCTCTCAGACGGCGGTATTGGCCTCGTCCCGATACTTGTTGATGCCGGGGACCTCACTCATGCCGTGCCAGACACCACGAAACAGGGACTGTCGCTTCGGCGGCATGGCGGCGATGACCTCCGGCGACGGGCAGCCCTTCCCCCACTTCGAGTTCACCGTGTTGTAACAGGTGAACAGGGATAGTCGCGGACGGTCCGCATTCGTCCAGAGGGTTCCGGAGTGGCACAACGCCTCGGTGAAGATCACCGCGGAGCCGGCGGGACAGGTGTAACTTTCCCAGACATCACTCTCCCGAACACTGAGCGACTCTGGTCGAGGGAATGCCGACTTGTGCGATCCCGACAGAAACAGCGTGCCGCCATCCCCTTCTGCCACCTCGTTCAACTCCCAGACGACACGCACCAGACCGGCATGTACGCGCCCGGGCAGCATCTGATAGACATGAGAGTTGCCCTCGAAGTTGAAGAATCCGCCACCGCCATGAGGAGAGAAGTTGTCGTGGCCTGCCTCGCGGAAGCTGGTATAGGTATGGTCGAAGCGAAAGCCGTAACACGCCTCCGAAGCCAGTGCCTGATGTGACTGGATCTCGTTGAGCACACCGACGACGGCGGGGTGATCGAGCAGGATCTGCGATGGTCCACCGTGGTTGTCGCGCTCTTCGGCCGGCAACGATTCCCGCTCCTGTAGGAACTTCATCTGGTGCTCGCGGACCGGACCCAGTTGCTCGTCGCTGAGCAACCCGGGCAACGCGATCCATCCCTTGAGATCGAACAGATACTTCTGTTCGTCCGTCATCGGCACCACGGGCAGCCCGTCGGCGTTGGTCGACGGCAGCTTGTCGGTCATGGCAGTCAGGTCCCCTGTGAATCAATGGTCAGATGGGCTCGAGGTTCCCAGCCCAACAGCGCCTTCGCCTTCGAGATGTTGATACGCTTCTGTTGTTCGTCGCCGGCGATAAAAAACGCATCGAAGCGGCCACTGCCTCCCTGCAGATAGTCGATCCCCGCCAGATACGCATTGGCCAGGTCCTCTTCGTCCGTGGGCACAACGCCTAGGACGGGCGGAGCATTGCGCCGCTCGATAAAACGCTCCCGCGTCGACGGCCCGGTGATACGAAAAACGGCGAGATTCATGCCAAATTCCCGCGCAAAGTATCGGCAGATATCCTCGGAGAATCCCTTCGTCAGGCCATACACATTCGGTCCGTCGAGGGGCACGCTGTCTTCGGATGGATACCAGGCTCGATTGCGATTGTGCGCACTCATGGAACCGGTGTGAATGCCCGTCGTGATCTCCATCTGCTGTGCTGTCAGCAACAACAAATGTAGTCCCATACAGTTGACGGTGTAGTTGTCGATCGTCAGCTGTGTCGTGTGATCCCGGGTAAAACCCCCCTGTCCACCCTTCATGACCAGGGTGATGAAGGTGTCCATGCCGGACAGAGCCTGCTGCAGGGCCTCCGGGTCCGCAATGGAGCCCTCGACAAACTCCACGTCATGTTCGGGAGGCACCATATCCAGCACCCGCACCGTATGGTGTTGCTGCAGGTATGGCGTGATGAAGCTGCCAACCATTCCGGACCCACCGACCAATAAGACATTCACGACGCGCGATTCCTTCCGTGCAGGGTGTTAAAATAGTGTTCTGTCGCAGAGACAGGTTGTGCGGCAGGGTGTTGATGCGCGCTCACGCGCCAATCTCTGCGACAGGATCGCTCTCATAGGCATCATCCCGATGCCGTGCTCGCTTTCCCGTACACAGTTGCTGCATCTGTTCCGGCATACGCTCGTATGTCTCCGGCCAGACCGGTTGGTGCCCATTCTCAATCCAATTGTTGAACCATATCGGATAGTAGGCCACGTTGAGGCCCAGGCGCACGGCGCTACCGCGGTGGGCGCGGGCCATGTGGATCGTACCACCATGCCACATCAGCAGAGATCCGGCGACGCCGATCACCGGTTGCACCTGCGGCCCATCAGGATCGAGCCCCGCAGGCGGGTGCCGCAGACGGGACCGATGGCTCATCGGCACGACACCGGTGGCACCATTGTCGACAGTGAAATCGGACAGCATCCAGATGGAATTGATCATCCACGGCGTATCCGGGACCTGACGAAAGTGTCCCGCCGAATCGACGTGCAGTGGCTGGTGTGGCGCCCCTGGCCACGTGGGTTTGGAGCAGGCCTCCACGACTCGGCAGTCGTCACCCAAAAAGTGCCTGGCCACCGCCACCGCCGCGGGATGGCTGGCACATCGCCAGGTTCGATCGTCGCGATTCATCATGCCGAACAAGGTCTGGTAGTATTCATCGCCGACGATATCCGCTCGGCAATTGTCGTCAGCGTGCAGTTGCAGACAACCCTGGGCGAATTCATTACACCAGTCCGCCGGCAACAGATCCGGCAGCAGGCAGTAACCGTAGGTGTCGATCTCTTCGATCGCCTGTTCGATATCGGCTGACTCTGACACGACGCTCTCCTTATATTCCGACCCCATGTATTTGACCAAACAGCAACGAGCCCACTACGACGACCACGGCTTCGTCGTCATCGACGCCGGGCTGACCCCCATGGATCTGCAGCCCGTCCGGCGCGACTATGATGCCTTCATCGATGCAGAAGCGAGGCGCTTGTATGCCGCTGGCGCCCTGACGGAACTGTTCGCCGACGAACCCTTCGAGCGTCGCCTGGCGCGAATCTGCGAAGTGGATCTGTCAATCTATGAACAGATCGACCTGATGTACTGTCGCCTCCCGGGTGTGTTCGATTTTTTGCGCAACCGACAACTCCTCGACCTGGTGGAAGGCATCGTCGGCCCCGAAATCATCTGCAGTCCCATCCAACACGCTCGCGCCAAGTTGCCAGAGTCGACGCTTGCGCGCGCCCGATTGAGCACTAGCGAAGACCAAACCCGGTTGCGCTCCATGGTCGGGGAGAATGTCGCTCCCTGGCATCAGGACGCCCAGGTACACCTGGAGGTCGCCGATCCACATGCCATCGTCACAGTCTGGATTCCTCTCGTGGATGCGACGCCGGACAATGGCTGCCTGCAACTGATCCCGGACGTGCACCACAAGCGCACCGTCTATTGGAGTGAGGGTTTTGGTGTCAGCGACAGACACCTGCCCGCAGAGGAAGTCGTAACCCTGCCAATGCGCGCCGGGGATGTGCTGCTCATGGACAAATTGATCCCCCATCGGTCGACGCCGAACCATACCGATGGCATCCATTGGAGTCTTGATCTGCGCTACCAGCGCACCGGGACGCCGACAGGGCGCGACTACTATCCCGTCTTCGTCGCTCGCAGCCGCGATCAGCCGGACAGCGAACTCACGGAATACGAGGTGTGGCGAGATCGGTGGGAGCAGGCCGTCAGCAAAATCCCACCCCCTGATCGACCTCGCCGCAGCGACGGACGTATCCAACCCTGTAGCGTGGAAATTCAGTCGTGAAGGACACACGGGTCGTCATGCTGTCAGGCTCCTTCGAATACGACTCGCACGAGTCCCTGGTGATCCTGCGTGACTTCCTCCATGCCAACGCAGCCGTCGACTGTGAGCTCATCCAGTTCGAATCGGAGGGGGATGAGCCATCGCTGGCGCCGATTGAAGAGGCCGATGTCCTGCTCCTCTTCACTCGACGGTTGTTGACGGCTGGCTCTGAACTAGAGCGTCTCCAGCAGTACTGCCGCGATGGGCGACCCATCGTGGGCCTGCGTACGGCGAGTCATGGTTGGCAGAACTGGCTCGACTTTGATCGGGAGATACTCGGGGGAAACTACCAGGGCCATTACGGCGGGGTCACAACAACTGTCGAACTTTCCCAGAGCGACGAACCGCACGCCATCCTGCAAGGGGTGCAAGCCTTCGAGGCCCATGGCTCGCTCTATCGCAACACCCCCCTCGCCAAAGACACAGACCTGCTGTTGACGGGAAACCAGGATGGCCATAGGGAACCGGTCGCCTGGACCTGCGAGCGTAGTCAACGCGCCTTCTATACGTCCCTGGGGCATCAGGGAGACTTCTGGGAACTCGACTTTTTGCGCCTTGTGCGCAATGGCATTCTCTGGGCGATCAACTGAGAACGGCGCGATAGATCCTCTCGGCGTCCTCCGCCTCCACGGGTACCGGATTCGGATCGAGGAGTCGCCGTACCTGTAAGGCGATGTCGATCATGCGCGGCAGATCCGCCGCCGTCAGACCAGCGTCCGCAAGCGTCCCATACGGCGTGTGCCGCCGCCGGGTTGCGTCGATCCAACCAGCGGCCAGATGAGCACCCGCCTCGCGACTCTGCCCCGCCAGATCCAGCCCCGCAACACCCGCTGCGAAGTAGTACTTATCGGCCACCGCCGGCGTGTTGTGTGCCATCACCCCAGGCAGGACGAGGGCCACCGCTGTGCCGTGTGGCACGGGACGGCCCTTTTCGAAAGAGAGCTTCTCGATTCCATATCCGAGTGCGTGAGCGGCGCCGGTATTTATGGGACTCAGTAGCAGTCCTGCCAGCAGACTACAGCGAGACATCTGATACCGCGCTTCCAGATCACCCCCATTTTCAATCGCCCGAATAAAATGCGGCATTCCCGCCGCCAGCGATTCACGGGCCACGGCATCACCGAGGGCGTCACTCTTCGTCGACGCCGTACACTCCAGCGCGTGCCCAAGGGCATCGAGACCGGTGGTCGCCGTCAGACCAGGGGGCATGCCGGCGGACAACCCCGGATCGACGATGGCCCCTCGTGGTTGGATGTGATCCGAATAGATCGCCTGCTTGCCACCCTCGGCGACGATGACGGACACACGGCTGACCTCGGCGCCGGTACCAGCCGTCGTCGGCAGACACAGCAGCGGCCATTTGGAGGGTGTGGGAAACTGGTCGAAGCCGAAGTACTCCGCTGCTGACCCTCCACAGGTGGCCACGGCGCAGCCTACCTTGGCGCTGTCCATCGTACTGCCGCCACCGACGGCGATAACGGCGTCGCAGTCGGCGTCCCGCAACACCGCCGACAGAGCATCGACGCTGGCAATTGTCGGGTTCGGCACGATGTCAGTGAAAGTTGAAACGATATCGATGCCGCCCGCTCTCAGCGCCTCGACAACGGGAGCGACCACCCCCTCGATCTCCGGATCTCGCACGAGCAGAACCCGTCGTGCTTCGAGCCGCTCACACTCGGTGGCCACCTTGGCGGTGGCACCCACGCCGAGCAGCACCCGACGATGCGCGAAGCGGAAGAGCTCACACAGCGCCGCACGTCGCTCATCGCTGTCAAAATACGAACTGCCCGCCAGCAGCTCCTCGTTGATCTGAATTCCCTGCGCCATACGCGG
>DPVW01000485.1:0-215 GCA_003529325.1 Candidatus Latescibacterota bacterium
AGGGTATCGACCAGCGTTCCGCTTGTCGTCATCCGGATTGGACGGGGCCCGATGACCTCGAGATCAAGATTCAGGAGTTGCGGGAGATCACCGCCTGGGAAAAACCAATCTACGTCAAGATCGGTGCCGCCCGTCCCTACTACGACACGGCGCTGAGTGTGAAGGCCGGTGCCGATGTTGTCGTCGTCGATGGCATGCAGGGCGGCACGGCGGCG
>DPVW01000485.1:517-2812 GCA_003529325.1 Candidatus Latescibacterota bacterium
CATGCAGGGCGGCACGGCGGCGACGCAGGATGTCTTCATCGAACATGTCGGCATCCCGACATTGGCGGCGGTCCCCGAGGCGGTGCGCGCCCTGCAGGAGCTCGACATGCATCGGCAGGTGCAACTCGTGGTTTCCGGTGGGATCCGTTCGGGCGCCGATGTGGCGAAAGCCCTGGCTCTGGGTGCGGACGCAGTCGCCATCGGTACCGCTGCCCTGGTGGCGATCGGCGACAATGACCCCGCCCTCGAAGAGGAATACAATCGACTCGGCACCACCGCCGGCGCCTATGACGACTGGCAGGATGGGAATGACCCGGCAGGCATCACGACACAACGACCGGAGTTGGCGGCAAGGCTTGATCCGGTGCAAGCGGGGCGTCGCCTCAGCAACTACCTGACGGTGATGACGATGGAGGTGCAGACGCTTGCGCGAGCCAATGGAAAGAGCAACGTTTTAAACCTCGAACCGGAAGACCTTGTGGCCCTGACAGTGGAAGCGGCGGCGATGGCCAAGGTGCCGCTGGCAGGTACCAGTTGGATCCCAGGAGGATGACGGATGACGATTGATCTGGCACAGGAAGCACGCGACAAGGGGATCGATTATTTCCTGATCTCTTTTGTCGATCTGTTCGGCGTGATGCGGGCAAAACTGGCACCAGCATCGGCGATTGCGGACATGGCCAAAGAGGGGGCGGGCTTTGCCGGTTTTGCCGCCTGGCTGGATATGACTCCTGCTGACAGCGACATGTTCGCCGTGCCCGATCCGTCGAGTCTTATCCAACTGCCGTGGAAGCCGAATGTCGGGTGGCTTGCCGCCGATCTGTACATGGACGGGGAGGAAGTCGCCCAGGCGCCCCGCAACAGTTTGAAACGAGTGCTGCGGGGTGCAGAGAGCAAGGGCTATCGTCTGCAGCATGGCGTGGAGTGCGAATACTTCCTCATCACGCCAGAGGGAGACGGGCTGGCGGATGCCTCCGACAGGCAGGACAAGCCCTGCTACGATGTAGCAGCCCTCATGCGGCGCTACGACGTGATCAGCGAAGTCTGTGATGCAATGTTGGCCCTGGGTTGGGGCCCCTATCAGAACGATCACGAAGATGCCAATGGTCAGTTCGAAATGAACTGGGACTATGCGGATGTACTGGTCACCGCCGATCGCCATGCGTTCTTCAAATACATGGTGAAGAGTATCGCCGAGAATCATGGGCTGCGTGCGACATTCATGCCGAAGCCCTTCGCTGGCTTGACGGGCAATGGTTGTCACATGCATATCAGTCTCTGGTCTGAGGACGGGGCGACGAATCTGTTCGCGGATCCCGAGGGTGAGCTCGGTGTTTCCCAGCTTGGCTATCACTTCCTCGGTGGTCTGATGACACACGCGACGTCGATGTGCGCGATCACCAATCCCACGGTCAACTCGTACAAACGATTGAATGCTCCGGTGACGACCTCAGGTGCCACCTGGGCGCCGAATCTGGTCACCTATGGCGGCAACAATCGTACGCACATGGTGCGTATTCCCGACGCCGGGCGGCTGGAACTGAGACTGGCGGATGGCGCCGCAAATCCATATCTGCTACCGGCTGCCGTCATGGCTGCCGGACTGGATGGCATCGAACATCAGCGCGATCCCGGTGCGCGTCTCGATATCAATGTCTACGCGGAGCCGGAGCGGGCAGGTCAGGCGAAGCGGCTGCCGTTGAATCTACTGGACGCTCTCCGCGAACTGGAAGCCAACGGTGACCTGACCCACGCATTGGGTGGCGAAACCGTGGCGGCCTTCGCCAAGCTGAAGCACGACGAATGGAATGCCTATGCCGCGCATCTATCGGACTGGGAGCGGCAAAACACACTGGACTGCTAGTACCATCTGAGTTGAGCGTGTGTGTATGCGGATTATCGACAGTCACAACCACGTCTATTATCACCAACTCGATCCCGCCGGCGTCGTGGCTGAGCTGGACGAATTCGGCATTGAGCGCTGTTGGGTGCTGACGTGGTATCTGCCACCGGCGGAAGACGTACCCGCCAGCCACGGCAACTTCAATCCACGCAATTTCCGGGCGGATGGCACGCATGGTGGATCGACGTTGGATGACGTCATCGAGGCGTGTCGGGTGTATCCGGATCGATTCATCGGTGGCTTCTGCCCCTGTCCGCTGGAAGGATCGGCGGCGCAACGGCTGCAGGCAGCCCACGAATTCTACGGTGTCAGCATCTGCGGCGAGTGGAGTTATCGCATGCTGCTCGACGATCCGCGGGCGCTGGAACTGTTCCACAAGGCGGGCGAACTGA
>DPVW01000485.1:3200-8285 GCA_003529325.1 Candidatus Latescibacterota bacterium
ATGGTGGGGGTGCAGAACCACTGGAGCGAACGTTACGCGAATGTGCAGATACCGTGTTTGTCGGTCACGCACCGGGATTCTGGCGTTTCCTCAGTGGCGACGAAGCAACGGAGACCGCCACCTACCCGCAGGGCCCGATCACGCCGGGCGGGGAGGTCGTACGTCTGCTTGAGACCTACCCGAATCTGTGGGCGGATCTGTCCGCCAGATCCGGTCTCGGGGCCATGCAGCGTGATCAGGCACATGGCCGGCGGTTTATCGAGGCCTACCAGGATCGACTGCTCTTCGGCCGGGACGCCCCCGGAGATGCGCTACGAACCTGGCTGCTTGGACTGGATCTGGAGGAGGCGGTGTTGCGTAAGTTGTTTCACAAAAACGCGGAACGATTGGTTCCGCTACGATCTGGAGACTGAACATGAGTGTCACCCGTCGATACTTTCTCAAATCCGCCGCGGCGATCTCTCTCGGCTTCACCGGCCTGCAGCGCAATATCGCTTTCGCCGAGGGTGTGAGTGCCGGGTATGGCCCGCTACTTCCGGATCCCGGTGGCATTCTGGAGTTGCCCGAGGGGTTCACGTATCACGAGTTGGCCCGCACCGGACAGGCCATGGCCGAAGGCCTGCTGGTACCGGGACTACCCGATGCGATGGCCGCTTTCTCCGGGCCGCAGGGGCGCACGCTGCTGGTCTGCAACCACGAACTGACGGCGGGTGCGGTCCAGATAGGCGCCTTCGGCAAAAGCAACGAGGCCGTCGCCGGGTTCGGCCAGGAGTGGTTCTACGATTACGGCAAGGGGTCACCGCCTCAGGGCGGGACAAGCACGCTGGTGATCGGCCCCACGGGTGAGGTCGAGCGGCACTATATGAGTCTCGCCGGCACCGTGCGCAACTGTGCTGGTGGACCAACGCCCTGGGGCAGTTGGATCACGTGTGAGGAGACGACACAACTGGCCGACGAGTACCACGAGAAAGACCACGGCTACAATTTTGAAGTGCCGGCGAGTCTGCAGATTCAGCGGGCGAAGCCAGAGCCGCTGAAGGAAATGGGACGCTTCAGCCACGAGGCCGTGGCGGTGGACCCGGCAACCGACATCGTCTACCAGACGGAGGACTCGGGGGATGGTCTCATCTATCGTTATCTGCCCAAGGAACGGCGCAATCTGTCCGCCGGGGGCCAGTTGCAGGCACTGGTCGTCATCAATCGCCGGAGTCTGGACACGCGCAACTGGAAGGGCCAAGCTGGTCCACGGGTGGGTATCGGGGACCGCCTGCGTACACGCTGGATCGACATTCACGATGTCGAATCACCGAAAGGGGATCTGCGACTTCAGGGGTTTGCCAACGGCGCCGCTCGTTTCGCCCGTGGCGAGGGTATGTGGTATGGCAACGACGCCATCTACTTCGTCTGTACCAGCGGTGGTTCGGCAAGGAAGGGGCAGGTGTGGCGCTACGAACCGGGTCCGCACGAGGGCACTGCGGATGAAGTCCCCGGCGTGTTGGAATTGTTCATCGAACCTGACTATGCCGATCTGGTGGAAAATTGCGACAATGTCACCGTTGCTCCGTGGGGTGATCTCATCCTCTGCGAGGATGGTCCACAAGAGCAGTTTCTCGTAGGGGTGACGCCCGCAGGCAAACTGTACAAATTGGGTCACAACGTATTTAACAAGTCCGAGTTTGCCGGGGCCACATTCTCTCCCGATGGCGGCGAGTTGTATGTGAACATTCAGAACCCGGGGATCACCCTCGCGATTCGCGGTCCCTGGAATACCAACGGACTGCCAGGCGTGGAAAAAGACGGATAGCGCGTGGAGTTCGTGCACGCCGGTGGGGCGGCAGCGACGCTGGTCACCCCACCGAATGGTTCGCTGGACGGTGTGGCGCAGCGTATCGTGCAGGTGGTGGCCGACTACTACGACGTAGAACTTGCCGTCGTCGCTGGTGTGGGGGCGGCACAACAACTGAGCACGCCACACGTCATCGCCCTGGGATGTCTGGCGGACAATCCCTTCATCGAAGCCCTCTACTTTCGCTGGCAGACGCTGGTTGATCGGTGGTATCCCGGCCGTGGTGGGTGGGTGGTGCAGGTGATCGGCTCCCCTTTCCGTCATGGGGAGGATGTGTTGCTCCTTGGGGGCAGCGACCGTGAGGGGGTGGGTGCGGCGGCGGATCGGCTGATCGAACAACTCGACAGGGCTGATGGGGGCGCCATCCCCTGGCGACTGCAGGTGCAGTTGGGTGCAGGGCACCTGCCATTGCCCGCTGACCGCATAGACTGTCTGGGCACAGCGGCCAGTCCGGTGCTGACACCGGAGAGTGCCCTGCCGACAACGCCGTATCAATCCGGCTATACCGGTGGCTCGCCTCAAGATCATCTGCTGCGGCTGGGTATGTATGGCCCCCATGCTGACAACTTCCATCTGTCACGCTCATCACAATTCGGCTTGCGCTACCTGTACACCGGTCGTGTAGAGGATGGCGAGCGTTACCGCGAGGTCCTGCTTGAGGAGGTCCGCTCGGGGGCCCTGGCACAACTCTATCACTACAAGTCGCTGCGCATGTTCCAGCTTTGGCATCTGTCGGCGGACAGCCCACTTTTCGATACCGAGGAAAAAGGGGAGATCAGCCTGGCGATTCGCACCTATCTATTGGAGGAGAGTGGTGTCGCCAACATCGACGCGATCCGTCAGGCTGCAACCGAAGAAGGGATTTTCAGTCGTCATGAGGCCTGCGACGCACTGAATCTCTGGGCTGGCGCCGATTGGCTCTGGCGACAAACCGGGGACGACCAATGGCTCACCGATCGAGGGGTCGCCGATATGTACTTCGAGGCTCAGGTCGGTACCGATGTGCCACTGACGGGCCTGACGGAAGGATACGCCACGTATCTGGATGTCTATCTCGAATGGATGCTGCTGAGTTGCCCGCAACGGATCGTTGACGATGCTCACATCCAGCTGTGGGCTCGGCGTGTTATCGGTCTGTGTACGAATACCGGTCAGCTCGTGGTCGGTCCGCAGACGGACGAGAGTCGTTACCCCTACAACCTGCTGCGCAAACTGGCGTATCTGCTGGCGGATGGTCGATATCTGTTCGTCGCCGACCTGCGGGAGCGTCAACTCGTGCGGGGCATGGACCGGGTCATGCAGTTTTCCGCAGGGCAGTCATTTGCCGGGGATGTGGCAGCATGTGAGCCGGTGGACGCCCACGGATGGATCTGCTACCCACTCAACGAAAGACTGAGGCGATGGAAGGCACCGGGCATCGAGGCGGCGTCCGGTTTCGATCGGGCGGTGGCACGTGGTGGCTGGAGCGTGGAGGATGACTATCTCGCCGTTATCGGGGTCCGCAGTGGCGCCAAGTCTCTACCCAACGTTGGCTCTCTGGCCGCCTATGAACGCTTTGGCCAGCGGCTGATCACCGCCGATGCGGTACCGCTGTTTCCCAGCTGTGCCAGCCCGTGGCGTCACTCCAGTGTCAGCGTCAACATCAACGGGCGCGGCGCCGGCATGGCCGACGGCGCTGAGGTCCTGGCGCAACGGGAGACTAGCGGTGGGTGGATGTTCTGCTTTCTGGTAGAGATGCCGGGCGCATACAGCTGGATGCGTACGCTATACTGGAAAGCCTCCGCCTACGTGCTCGTCATTGATCGCGTGCACGTGCCGGCGCAGGAACCGTTCACCCTTGGTGTGAACTGGCGTTGTGCCGGGCCGCTGGAGGGCGTCGAGGCTGGACTGGCGACTCTGGCCCTCGACCCGCATGCGGGTGTGGGGGAAGGCAGGTTTTTTGTGCAGGTCTCCGAGCAACTGTGTCTGCAGAGCGAAAGCAGCAAGTACCCCGTCCTCGGGGCACCGCCTGGCACCCCGTCCACCGATGAGGTGATGTTGCACGCCACCGTCGATCACGTCGGTGGAGGGGAGGGCATCGAGGTGGCGACGTTGTTGCACGCCGTCACCGGAACGGCGGAACCTTGCTATCGGCTGAGCGCAGACGACGAGGGCTGGGTCGTCGAGTGTGCCAGGGAGAAATTCCATTTCGATAAGGGAGTGGACGACACAGAACTGACTGTCGATGGTCCGCGTCAGGAGGCCAGAGGCCCCGCTGAACAACTCTCCTCGCTGTCGACGGTCTGGGAATTGGGACTGTCGGCGCCGGTATCTGTCTGGGCCCAAAGTGAGGACGGTGCACGACTCGCCTTCGGTTCAGATCGCGGCGAGGTGGTCGTCGTCGATACAACCGGTCGAGTCGCATGGCAGGCGGTGTGTGCGGATGCCGTCACGGCGCTGAGCTTCTTTGCCCGGGACCTGATCGTGGGAACGGAATCGGGGCAGGTCTGTCGCTTCGACGGGCGAGGAGAGGTGAGTTGGCGTCACCAGTGTCAGTTCCGCGTCGAACGCCCCTTCTGGCCCTGGTGGTTTCTGCAGACACCCGTCGTGGGGGCCGTCGCTGCCGGGCGTGATCCAGAGTCCCACCGTGGGTTGGTGGCAGTCGGCACGGGTAGTACGAGTCTCAACTTTCTCGACGCACAGACAGGCGACCTGTTCGCCGATGTGCTGAGTCCATATGGCTTACCTGATCGGATTCGCGCGTATGTATCGACGGAGAGTTCACAGTTGCAGTTTCTGGTTGGGCACAGCTGGTTGACCTGTGGTTCTACCGTCCGTTCGTGGACGCCGGTCCGCTCGCGCAAGCCGTTACCCGAGATCGAGGAGGGGACCTGCTTTCAACGGAGTGTGGTGGCTATGGGGCGGTCGACGGATGGGTGGGACAGTTGTGGCGTCGTCGATTTTTATGTCGGTTCCCTCGCAAACGGACTGACGGACCAGTTGGTGTTGCTGCGCCACGGAGCGGTCGCTCAGATTACCCTCTACGATCTGGCTACCGGCGACCCGGTGTGGGACGAGGGACTGGGTGGCGCGCCGGTGGCGTTGTCCGTCGTCCCCGGTGACTCGGTGTCGTCGGCACGCTGTTATGTGGCAGAGCAGTTCGGCTGGCTCGTCAGCTACGACGGCGCAGGAAAGCGAGTGCTGGCGGCCCACGTGGCTCGATCTCTGAGTGGCTTGCATGCCAATACGAATGTGGTGAT
>DPVW01000485.1:8678-29827 GCA_003529325.1 Candidatus Latescibacterota bacterium
ACATCCTCTCGAGGGTGCAGAACCACTCGGCTGGTACGACAACCCGGAACGTCCTGGACTGTTGTGTGTCCACGACTCTCGACTGGTATTGATGGCCTCTCCCGCACCGTGATAAAACGCTGTGCTGCAGTTTTCGTAAACTTCAGACCCAGTCAGCAACCGTCTCGAAGTATGAGGTGCAAATGCTTACCGGATTTATCGTCGCAGGCGCGGTCATGTGCGTCCTCGAAGTGGTCCTTCCTGGCATGGTGCTCGGGTTTCTTGGCGCCAGCGCCTTGTTGGTGGCGGGTTCGATCTGGCTTGGCTGGACGAGCACCTGGACCAGTGCCCTCACAACGTGGTTCATCCTTTCCTTAGTGCTACTGGTCGGGTTGCGAGGGCTGTTCCAGCGCTTGGTCGGTGGCGAGTCAGTCACAGAGACCACCGACGAGGAAAGTGATGCATACGGGCAAGTTGTGGATGTTGTCGAAGTGATCACGCCGGAGAAGCCGGGCAGAATCAGCTACCGCGGTTCGACCTGGGAAGCGAGTTGCCTGGACTACACCATCAACGCGGGTAGCAAAGCCATGCTCGCCTATCGCGACAATCTCGTGTGGGTCGTCGAACGAGTCGAAACCCCCATTCTAGAAGAACTCTCCGAAGGAGGTGATTCATCATGCTGACATACTTCACGGTTCTGGTCCTCATCCTCCTGTTTCTGTTGTTGAAGATGTTCGTTGTGGTGCCGATGCGCGAGGCAGCCGTCATCGAGCGACTGGGTAAGTTCCGCATCGTTCTCAACCCGGGGTTCCACTTCCTTATCCCCTTCTTCGATCGCATCGCCTACCGCCACGAGACCCGCGAGCAGGTGATCGATATTCCGAGTCAGGGGTGTATCACGCGAGACAACATCCAGGTCGAAGTGGATGGACTGGTCTACATCCAGGTCCTAGATCCCAAGAGTGCCAGTTATGGCATCGAGGACTATCGCCGGGCGGCGATCAATCTCGCCCAGACGACGATGCGGGCGGAGATCGGCAAGCTCAGTCTGGGAGAATCGTTCTACGAGCGCGATGCACTGAATGAGACGATCGTCAAAGAGATCGACAAAGCTTCCGATCCATGGGGTATTAAAGTTCTGCGCTACGAGCTGAAAAATATCACGCCCTCCGCCAATGTCATTCATACGCTGGAGCGGCAGATGGAGGCGGAGCGGGAAAAGCGCGCGGAGATCACCCGGGCTTCGGCTGAAAAGGAAGCGACGATCAACATCTCGGAGGGCAATCGTCAGGAGGATATCAACCTGTCCGAAGGGGAGAAGCAGCGGCGTATCAACGTCGCCACGGGTCGCGCTGAGGCGATCTCGATTCTTGCCGAAGCCACGGCCGAAGGGACGGAGATGATCGCCGCAGCGGTGCAGAAGGAGGGCGGGTCGCAGGCGCTGAAGATGCAGTTGATCGAGGAGTATATCGAAACCCTCACGGACATTACGACGAAGGCCAACGTCTCTATCGTGCCTCTCGAGTTGGCAAAGATCAAGGGCTTCTTCGATGGTCTGTCAGAGGTCGCCGACAGCGTGCCCTCTACACAAGGGAGGGTGTGAGATGGAAGCTGCCACTTCGATCTTCAACCTGGTTGTCTGGGGGCTTCTGTTCCTGATTCTTGTCGTCAAATTTTTCCGCTCGATTCGACTCGTGCCAACGCAGTCCGCCTATATCGTCGAACGCCTCGGGAAATACTCGAAGACCTTGAAACCGGGATTTCATGCGTTGGTCCCATTCGTCGACAAGGTCGCCTTCATTCGTGATCTCAAGGAAGAGACCGTCGATGTGCCGCCCCAGGAGTGTTTTACCAGGGACGAAGTGCAGGTGGAAGTAGACGGCGTCATTTACATGTCCGTCGTGGACCCACTGAAAGCCAGCTATGGCGTGACGGACTACTCCTTTGCCGCCATGCAACTGGCGCAGACGACGACACGCTCCGTCATCGGCACATTGGACTTGGACAAGACCTTCGAAGAACGGGAGCTCATCTCCGCCAAGGTGGTGGAAGTGCTCGAAAGGTCCGGTGAGAACTGGGGTATTCGGGTGCACCGCTATGAGATCAAGAATCTGTCACCCCCACCGACGGTGAAGGAAGCGATGGAGAAACAGGTCACCGCCGAGCGCAATCGGCGGGCCATTGCCGCCAAGTCGGAAGGGGAAAAGCAGAGCCGCATCAACACGTCGGAAGGCAAACGCCTCGAACTGATCAATCTCTCCGAGGGGGAGATGCAGCGGACGGTCAACGAAGCGCAGGGCAGGGCGGAGGAGATTCGCGCCATCGCCAAGGCGACGGCACAGTCCATCGAGAAGATCGCTACTGCCATCAGTCTGCCAGGAGGCGAATCTTCGGTTCGTCTGCAACTGTCGGAGAAGTACCTGAAGCGACTTCGGTCCCTGGCGCGCAAGGAGACGCAGGTACTGCTTCCCATCGATCTAACAGACCCTGGTCGGTTGTTGAAATCGATCGACCTCTCCGGATTGGACTCGGAATGACAAGTCCCTTGATCAAGCAACTCGCCCATCTGTGCATTCATACGACGGATCTGCAAAAGACGAAGTGGTTCTATTGTGATGTTCTGGGTGCTGAGATGGCTTTCGACTTCGATAAGAATGGCAGCCTGTATGGGTATTATCTCAAACTCGGTGCCGGCACTTTCATCGAGGTTTTCCAAGGGGATCCGAGGCAGGCCAATGGCGGAATCAAACATCTGTGTCTGGAGGTGGAGGACATCGATCGTCTGGCCGAGGTGTTGGTCAAAAATGACATCGAGGTAACGGACAAGAGTCTTGGTGGCGACAATGCCTGGCAGGTCTG
Organism: Candidatus Latescibacterota bacterium; assembly: GCA_003529325.1. Lineage (GTDB taxonomy): Bacteria > Latescibacterota > UBA2968 > UBA8231 > UBA8231 > UBA8231. The sequence continues at coordinate 11,517 of DPVW01000485.1, forward strand.
GGCAGAGGATCCAAATGGCGTGCGGATCGAGTTTCACCAATACACGAAGGACAGCATGCAACTGGTGGGGGGGACCTGCCCCGTGACCTGGTAGCTGAGAATGCAATTCCACACGTTGCCCAGCGGTCAGTCCATGCCGATGCTAGGTCTGGGCACTTTCGAGCTGCGCGAGCAGAGCGGTGCCGATTCGGTGGTGGCGGCGATCGGACTCGGCTACACGCACATCGACACGGCCAGTGGGTATGGCAACGAGGAGATTGTCGGCCTCGGGATCCGCCAGTCAGGATGTTCACGGGAGGATCTGTTCGTTACGACCAAGGTGGGACGTGATGATCTGGCCGCGGGGCCCGCCCGCGCCTGCGCCGAGGCCAGTCTGGAGCGTATGCAACTGGATTATGTCGATCTGCTGCTCATCCACTGGCCGAATCTCGATGTGCCGTTGGCGGAGACACTGGCCGTTTTTGCCGAGTTAGTGAATGAGGGTAAGGTGCGCAATATCGGCATCTCCAACTTCACGCGGCCACGGGTGGACAAGGCGGTGGAGTCATCGTCGATCCCCATCGCCGTCAACCAGGTGGAGTATCATCCGCATCTCGATCAGGAGGCGTTGCGTCGACACTGCGAGGGGCACGGGATCTTGCTGACGGCATACTCACCGCTGGCACAGGGGACGATCGTGCAGGACGGCACCCTGATCGCCATCGGCGTCGACTGCGACAAAGGTCCCGCCCAGGTGGCGCTGCGCTGGTTACTGCATAAGCAGATCGCCGCTATCCCCAAAGCCAGTTCCGCAGGACATATGGCCGATAATATCGATCTGTTCGACTGGACTCTCAGCGACGGGCAGATCGCCCGTATCGATGCGATCGAGACCGTGCACCGCGTTATCGACTGGTGGCCCGGGGACTTCGACAAGGACGCCTGAATCTGAAGTCGCCAACAGAAAGGTCGGTAGTACCCTATTTTCTGAACTGACCAGTCAGTTCAATTTCTCAAAGATGGGGTGTGCCGTCATCATCAGAATCCTGTGGTCTCTCGTAATCTTCCTATCACTGGCACTGTTGTCCTCCGTCGATGCCGACATCCTCGGTGACAGAGACGTGCCTCGAACCGCCACCGCCTGGCGCGTCCGCGTTGTGGCGCCACGCATCGACGGTACTCTCGATGATTCGATCTGGCGCCAGGCATCGACACATGAGCACTTTCTGCAGAGCGACCCCCTCGAGGGTGCCGCAGCCACGGAGCGCACGGTGTTCCAGATCGCCTACGACGAAGAGGCGTTGTTCGTCGGTGTGCGTGGTTTCGACAGCGACCCCGACGGCATCATCTCCCGCCTGACCCGCCGAGATGCCGACGTCGAGGCCGATTGGGTCTCGGTCAGTCTCGATCCGCATCACGATCTTCAGTCCGGCGTCTGGTTCAAGGCATACGTCTCGGGTTCCGTCGAGGATGGGGTCTATTCCGCCGATCGGTCGCGTGACGAATCCTGGGACAGCATCTGGGAAGTGGAGACCACAGTCGATGATTCCGGTTGGACTGCTGAATTCCGCATTCCGTATCACGCACTCCGTTTCAGTCCGCAACAGAGCTACACATGGGGGCTGAATGTCGAGCGTCGCATCAGTCGCAAGCATGAGTCCGTGCATTGGAGTCTCATCCACCGGGATCGGCCTGGCCTCGTGTCACAATTCGGTCAACTCGAAGGCATCACCGCCATTCGTCCGCCACTGCACATGGAGGTGATTCCCTACAGCGTGGGCCGCAGTATTCTGGATGGCTCGACGGACTTCAGCGGTGCCGCCGGCGCCGACCTGCGGTATGGTATCTCCTCAGGGGTGTCGCTGAATGCGACGGTGAACCCTGACTTCGGCCAGGTCGAGGCCGATCCGGCGACGCTGAATCTGACGGCCTTCGAGGACTTCTTTGAAGAACGGAGACCCTTCTTCGTGGAGGGGGCGTCGATCTTCAACAGTGGTCAACATCGACTATTCCATTCCCGTCGTATCGGTCGTCGTCCTGGTCTGTTTGAAACGCCCGATTCCGTCGATGTGCTCGCTGAACCAGATGCGACGACGATTCTCGGCGCCGTAAAGCTTACGGGCAAGACGGCGGGCAAGATCAGCTTCGGCCTGCTGGGCGCCGTCACCGACGATGAATACGCCCGCCTTGCTGGCAGTCTCGATGCGGCGGGGAGCGACAGGTTCCGTGTTGAACCACGCACCGGTTATTTCGTTGGTCGGGCACAGCAGGACGTACTCGACGGTACATCGACAGTGGGGGCCATCCTCACAGCAACCCATCGTGACGGAGCGTACGCCGCCCACACCGGGGCCGTCGACTGGGATCTGCGTTTTGTCCAGGACCGGTATGCGGTCTCCGGCTCAGTCGTCGGCAGCCGTACCGGTCCGGCGGGGGACCGCAAGCGGGGCTACATCGGACACCTCGAGTTCGACAAGCGAGGTGGTTGGCTGGAGGCCCAGACACGTATGTCGGCGTTGTCTCCCGGCATCGATCTCAACGATCTCGGTTTCTTACGGCGTGGCGATCTGAAACAGTGGAGTGCCGAAGCGAAGGGATTTCACCTGCAGCCCTGGGGACCCTTTCTACGCTGGGATCTAAGCGTCGAAACCGAGATCGACTGGAACTACGACAATACACGCCTGCGCACGTCATCAGATATGGCGTTCTGGGGTGACACACCCAGTGGTGGCCGCTTCCATCTGCATATGGGGCGCGAATTCGCCTCCATGGATGACAGTGACGTGCGGCGCGACGGGCCGATCATCAAACGGCTCGGGGAACTGTGGGTCCACAGCATCCTGGAAAGCGATCCCGGACGCACCGTGAGTTTCAGAGTCCGACCCGGCCTCCGTCGCACCGATGGGGGTGACGCCTGGTCGCGCGATGTGAGTGTTCAGTTCGAATACCGGCCGCTGCCAAGCGTATGGCTGTCCATGGGACCGCGGTATGAGACAGGGCGCAGGGACGCGCAGTGGATCGACCGCATCGATGACTCCGTCGATGGCAACACGACGCCGCACTTTGTTTATGGAGAACTGCGCAACCGCATTCTCGATCTGTCGACGCGAGCCCGCGTCAGCTTCAATCCGGAGTTGAGTGTTGAACTCTTCCTCCAGCCCTTCATTGCGATTGGTGACTATCGTCGTTTCAAAGAACTTGTGGAACCACAGACCTACCGGTTTGCCACCTATGATCTGGGCGAAAATCGGGACTTCCATCGCCGCTCGCTGAAGAGCAATCTGGTTCTTCGGTGGGAGTTTCAGCCCGGGTCACTACTCTACGTCGTCTGGTCACAGTCCCGCTCAGCCTCGCTCGATGATGTCGGTGAAAGTGAGTTGCAGTTGCGACCCCTGCGTCGTTTGAGCGATGCTTTCACCGACGAAGGGACGAATGTCTTTCTCGCGAAGGTCAACTTCTGGTTACCACTATGAGTCGAATCGGGGTACTCCATCCGGGTAGCATGGGTATCTCGCTGGCTGCTTCAGCGAAGGCGACGGGACATGACGTCTGTTGGGCAAGCGCTGGTCGCAGTATGCAGACACAGGAGCGAGCCCAGGCGCAGGATCTCACCGACCTGGTCACGGTGGAAAAGTTGTGCAAGCAGTGTGATGGCATCATCAGTATCTGTCCACCCGTCGCCACCGAGCAGGTAGCGGGGGCGGTAGCCGGGTTCGGATTCGACGGTCTGTATCTGGATGCGAATGCCATCTCGCCACAACGAGCACAGGCCATCGCAGATCAGACCAACGCCGGGGGTGGCCACTTCGTCGATGGCGGCATCGTCGGAGGCCCCGCCTGGGAAGCGGGGAAGACCTTTCTGCATCTGTCCGGTCCTCGGGCGGCAGAGGTGGGGGAGTGGTTTCGTGACGGACTGCTGGAGACCAACGTGCTGGGCGCGGCGCCGACGCAGGCATCGGCATTGAAGATGTGTTTTGCCGCCTACACCAAAGGCACGACGGCGCTGTTCTTCAGCATCCTGGCTACGTCCGAGGCTCTGGGTGTGCGAGAGGCACTGGTGAAACAATGGTCGCGTAGCCCGCAGTTGGCTGGTCAACTGGCAGAACGTGCCGGCCGAGGCGCCGGCAGCATGACGTCACGCGCTTGGCGCTGGATCGACGAAATGGAGGAGATCTCGCGGACCTTCGTCGACGCCGGGTTGCCGGGAGGATTCCATGTCGCAGCGGCAGAGGTCTTCAGACGGTGCGAGTCTCTGCGCGAGAAACAGGACCCGAGTGTGGCGACGGTGCTGCAGGCGCTGTTGGCCAAGCAGGGCGACGGCGAGGCGGCCTGATGGAGCGCATTCGCCTTGGTCGCAGCGAGTTGCAGGTGTCACGCATGGGTGTCGGCGCGGGCGGTCCCAGCCAGATTGGCCGCAAGACCGGACTCGATGAGGACGCTTCCGTCGATCTGCTGCTGCGGGCCTTCGACGCGGGGGTCAACATCGTCGATACGTCCGAAGGGTATGACACGGAACCGATCATCGCGCGGGCCTTGCAGGCCCGTGACCGCAACGACATCGTCGTGTCGACGAAGAAGTCGACACGACGAAGGGAGGTGACGCCGACGACGCTGATGGCGAGTATCGACGGCAGTCTGCAACAGCTCGGCACCGACTATATCGACATCTACAACCTGCACGGCGTGGTGCCGCAGGATTACCGGCGACTCGTCGACGACATCTATCCCACGCTGGAGAGTGCGCGCGACGCCGGCAAGATTCGTTTTCTCGGGGTCACCGAGATGTTCAACGAAGATCTCGAACACAAGATGATGCAGCAGGCCCTGGCCGACGATCTGTGGGATGCCGTGATGGTGGGCTTCAATCTGCTCAATCAGACGGCGCGGGAGCAGGTGCTGGCCACGGCGCAGCAACAGGATGTCGGTGTGCAGATCATGTTCGCTGTGCGCAAGGCGTTGTCGAATCCAGAGCACCTGCGCGAGTTCGTCGAGGCCCTCATCGCCACGGGGGAGATCGATGCCGACGACGTAAATGGCGAACAACCGTTGGACTTCGTCGTCGACTCGATGGCGACGACGATTCCAGACGCCGCCTATCGTTTCTGTCGGGACGAGCCGGGTGTGCACGTGGTACTATCCGGCACGGGCAGTGGCAACCATCTGCAGGAGAATCTTCAGAGCTTCTTGCGGCCGGCACTTGCCATCGAAACCACCCAGCGTCTTCGTCACATTTTCCGCAATGTCCACTCGACGACGGGGCAGAACGTCAGCCCTCCGTGACCTCGGCGATGTCGCTGCGATGGAAGGCGACAAGGGCCAACCACAGGGCGACGAGTGCTTCTACGAGAAGGATGATCATTGGCGTGCGGGCGCGCGAGACACTTTCACCAATCGTCAGCCTGTCCTCGACGAATCGCGGCATCTGGCGATGGTCGAGTGGCGCCTGCGACATGTACTGGCCGAATAGTTGGATGTGTGGTGATTCCGGATCGGTGTCGTCAGGTGCCCACGGCAGGCTCCTTTGGTTGCTGATGCGAGACTCCTTCGACGACTTCTCGTATCAATATGCAACGATTGGAGCCTGTGCTGTTTCAACTAACCTCGGGACCATGCCGTGTTGATCCCGCCCATCGCCAATCGTGTCGATTGTTGTTACGGCGAACAACCGCGACGTCTGGGGCACGACGACGATGAGCACCGCCCACACGAGAATCAAAGTTACCAGGGCTGTCGCTGAGCTTTGCGACCTACTCTTCGACTGAATTACGATGTTTCGTAGTCTACCAGAGAAGGGAGTTACCCGGTTGGCCCCATTGAAGATCCTAGTCACCGGCGCATGTGGTCTGATCGGCCATTGCGCCTATCTGCATCTGCGGGATCAGCCCGCCAAATACGAGGTCTACGGTCTCGATCTGAGCCGGCAACTATCGGATAGAGTTCCAAGGAGCCACACCTTTGACATCCCAGACGAACGTTTTCACGAAGTCAACCTGACCGATACCCAGGGCGTGCGCAGGGCTGTGGAGGGCATGGATGTCGTCGTCCATATGGCGGCAGATCCGGCTGGCCGAGGATGGGAGAGCCTGCACGACAACAACGTCGTCGGGGCCTACAACATGTTCGAGGCATGCAAAGAGGCGGGGGTCAAGAGAATCGTGCCAGCCAGCACAATCCAGGTTATCACCGGATACCAGGAGAGGGAGCCATACAAAGCCATTGTCGAACAACGGTATGAGGACGTGCCCGAGACCTTTCAGATGGTCACCGCCCAGATGCCGGCGGAGCCCCGCAATCTCTACGCATCGAGCAAAGTGTGGACGGAGTCACTCGCCCGGACCTACTCCCGCCAGGGCCTATCCAGCCTGGTGATCCGACCTGGCTGGGTCATGGAGGAAGAGCAGCCCCTGCGCCCCAGCGCGGCATATGTGTGGTGTAGCCAGAACGACATCGTGCAACTGATAGAGTGCTGCATCAACGCTCCCGCGGATCTGATGTTCGGCATCTTCTTTGGAATGTCGGACAACAGATGGCGTTGGGTGGACGTTGAACAGGCGCGCGAGCTGGTGGGATACGTGCCTCGTGATCGAGGCGAGGATCGTCTGTGAGCCAAAGAGATGTCACGTGAAAGCCCCGGGCAGTACGAATGCAGGGTACGGGGATCTGGGAACATTTCGCAGTTCGAGATGGACTGCCGGACATGAAAGTTGAGAGCATAGCCCAAGATAGCCATGGGGTCGATCTGGGTGGGCACGCATGATGGTGGCGTTGCCCGCCATGACGGAGATCAGTTTACCTGCTTTGATAGGAGCGATGGCCTAGCAGGGCACGGCGTTTACAGTATCATCGAAGACTACGATGGCAATCTTTGGTTGGTACCAATCGAGGACTGACAGTATTCGATGGCGCCAAATTCGATGCTTCAGTCTCGTCTGATTCAAATGGGTGTCTGTGGAGGTGCTGCCGAGATCGAAAGGGGCATCTATGGTTCGGTTTGGATCGGAGGCCTGGTGCACCAGCCGCAGTCTGTAGAGATGGGACGGATCGGGTGTTCAGGTTCTCGGATGGCAGATTGCGTCTCCGACTGGAGGGCTTGCACATCTCCAGGACTCAATTCAACTGCTTGTCAGAGATTTCAAGCGGCCTATTCAGCGATCGTTGATTCAACAGGCAGCCTGTGGGTTGGCACCTACGGCGTCGGACTGTATCGATGGGATCAGAGTGTCTGGCGCACTTTTGGCGATGCTAGAAAGACCAACGTCGATCCGCGCTGCGTCGCCCAGAAAGCTGATGGTGGCATCGTGATTGGTGCCGCCGATGGAGTCTGGCAGTCCTGTGAAGATGGGTCAATTGAATACAGTCTACCAAGTTCGTATTCCCTTTGCGTAGAGGCCGATGATCGTGACATAATGATGGGTGAGGCATTGGCTGCCGGAGGTCCAGAGGATCTGTCGGGGAAAAGTCCGGAGATCGGGCAGGTGAGGTCGGCTCTTCGACAAGTTGCAGACAGTGACCTAACGGTCCTCATGTTAGGTGAAACAGGAACAGGGAAAAGCGTCGCGGCCAAATTACTACACGCGAACTGTGGTGCAATAACCGAGTCACTTGTCGAGGCGGAGTTGTTTGGACACGAGAACGGTGCACTGGCGCGAAATATCGCAGATCCTGAGCAGGTGAAATGGTGGCGAATCGGACCCTCAATCGACGCTCTAAGATGCTATAAAACAGTTGCTTGAGTAAGATCCTTGTTCTTCCAAGTCACGCTGGCATGGGACTTGTATGTGAATTCGGCAACGATCAGTTCAGACTCATCACGCCGAGGATTCACCATGACCTGCGCAATACTGATTGTCGATCGCGATCCCCATTGGACTGAGAAGGTCTCGAATGCATTCGTCCCATATCTGGTTCGAGTTCACACCGCTTCGATGGCTAAGTCGGCCCTTTCGATCGTAAGAAATTCGTCACTTGACCTAGTCGTCTTGGATGCCGGAATAGTGTCAATCGAGATGTACACCATGAATCTACATCGTCGTACGCGGCCAAAGCTCATAGTGACTTCATCTGTACGAGATTTTGGTATGGCAGTCGACTCACTAAGGGTGGGAGCGTCTGACATCTTCCTGCGTCCGGTGTCACTTCGGGACCTGATTCGCCGAGCCACTAGAGAGCTAGATGGCCGCATTGCCTCTCCACACTACCTAGCGAGACGTTTGGACGGTTTTCTCATGGCTCATCTAGGTCATTCTGACCTAGATCTCACAAGACTCAGTTCAGCGTTCGGAATCTCGGCCAGCTACGCCTCCCTACTCCTTCGAGAGGGATCATGGGGCGGTTTTCGAGCACGCCTGGCGCACCATCGGGTAGCACAAGCCAAGAGTTTATTGGTTGGCACCGACGAGCCGCTTTATCTGATAGCGGAGGAATGTGGCTTTTCGTCGCCCAGTCGACTGTCTGAGACCTTTTTGCGAGTTGTTGGTATTGGACCAAAGCGGTTTCGTCAACAGCGGGCAATCGCGTGAAGGAGTCATAAAGCTAGCGAATGTTAACCTTCAATGGGGTTTGGGAGCAGTTCGCCACCACTCATCGCACACTGCCGACATCATCCCCGAGTGCTGGCGACTCCCTCAACGTGCTGGCCGCACGGGTTGCTGGTCTACTGGAGGGTTCCATGCTGTGGCGGGTTGCGCTGGACGGCAACCGGACATTGCTTGGCCCACTGATCACATCGACGCAGGATATCCTAGGTCGAACCATGCCGTCCCTGGCGGCTGTGGCCCGTAGTGAAGCGGGCATCGGGGGAGAGTCGAGTGCCACCACATTCCATGAGAGGCTGGCTCATCTCATCGTCAAGAGCGTCAGGTTGTCTACGCGGAAACGGTGCACGGAGAATTTCGGCGAAGGACTGGCGGCACGTCTCATGATCGATGAACGTCCTCCCTTTGGAACCATCTACGCCAGTGGTCAGGAGTTTTCCAAGGTGCTTTACGGAGCTGATGCAAGTGGCAGATAACATGGCGGTCATTCTGATGGGCGTGACCGGCAGTGGCAAGACGACGGTTGGCGAGATTCTCGCCGGTCGGCTCGGCTGGTCTTTTCTCGATGGCGACGATTTTCACCCGGCAGAAAATGTCGCCAAGATGGCGGCGGGAGAACCCCTCACTGACGAGGATCGCTGGCCATGGTTACGCACTCTGGCCGACGAAATTGGCGGTCATATCGATCGTGGCGCCAGTTGCCTGCTCGGCTGTTCGGCACTCAAGGCGGAGTATCGCCTGGCCCTACGGGGTGAGCGACAGGCTGGTCAGATACGTTTCGTGCATCTGTCCGGGTCGCAACAACTGATCGCCAGTCGTCTGCAGAGTCGGGTTCATCGGTACATGCCCGCCAGTCTGTTGCGTAGCCAGTTCGAAGCACTGGAGGCTCCGACAGATGCGACCATCATCGACATCGATGCGACGCCGGATGAGATCGCTGACCGCGTGCTGCTCGCATTAAATCTCACGTAGCCGAGACAATAGGCGAGCCAATGGCTGCGGAGGCGATGCTCACCGGGCTGACTACTGTGTCAGATAATTGCGCAGCAGCAGGACGAAGAGCAGCACGATGACGATAGCGATGGCGGTACTCGATAGTAGTGTGCGCGCCGCCACGCCGGAGGGGCCATGACCGAAGTGAAGGACGGCGACGACGAGTCCCACCAGTGACTTTCCGGTGTCGATGACACCATCCCGTATCACACCGCAGATGCTGCCGACGCCACGCACGATGGTTGCCAATGGCCGCCGGTAAAACCAATCCACGTCCAGGTTCACGGAGCGCAGTTCCGGCGGATAGATGCCGGTGAGCTTGAGCACCGTGAAGGCCAGCGCCGAGAAGAACAGCAGTTGCATCTGCTGCAGGATGTGGCTTGCCGTGTAGGGCACGTAGTCCATCGAGTAGGGCAACAGACTATAGAGCAGCGCCGGATAGACGCCGTTGAAGATGCAGACAGTGGCCCCTATGCCCATGGCGATCAACATGTTGCGTGGCGCTTCCTCGCAGCGGATGCCGGAGTCGTGCGAGAAGAAGGCGAAGAAGGGAATCTTGATGCCCGCATGGTGGAACACACCGGCCGAGGCGAAGAGCAGTATCAACCAGACGGACAGATAGCCCTGGTTGGCGACTTCCGCCATAACGATCGACTTGCTAACGAAACCGCTGAACAGCGGAAAGGCGGAGATCGATGCAGCCCCGACGATACAGAATCCGGTGGTCCAAGGCATCGACTTGTAGAGACCACCCAGATCGGAGCCATTGATACGACCGGTGCGCATCAGCACAGCACCCATGGACATGAAGAGCACGCCTTTGAAGAAGACGTCATTGAAGGCGTGCGCGACAGCGCCATTCACACCCATGCCTTCGCCGAGGCCGACGCCGACGACCATGAAGCCGATCTGGTTGATCATGCTGTAACCCAATACGCGCCGCAGGTCGTTCTCGATGACGGCAAAGAAGATGGGGAACATGGCCATGGCGGCGCCGATCCAGATCAACGGTTCGGCGCCGGCAAAACCGCGTGCCATGGCGTAGACGGCAGCTTTCGTCGTAAAGGCCGAGAGGAACACCGTGCCCGTCGGTGTCGCTTCGGGGTAGGCGTCCACCAACCAGGTATGGAGCAGGGGAAAGGCGCACTTGATGCCGATGGCGAAGAACAGCAGCCACGCTCCCAGGCCCTGCAGTTCTATGTGCTCGAAGGCCAGCGATCCGGTCTCGACGTAACGCACGGCGGCACCACCAAGCAGCAGCAGTCCCGAACTGATATGGATCAGGATGTAACGCATCCCGGAGTTGAAGGAAGCTTCGGTGCGGCGGGCCCAGACCTGGAACACCGAGGTGACGGCCAACATCTCCCAGAAGATGAACAGGGTGATGAGGTCGCCGGCAAAAACGGCGCCCACGGCGCTGCCGGCATACATCAGCGCTGTCGTCGGCTGTACACCGTCGTCGTGTATGTGGATGGAGTACACGGCGCCGATGAAGGCAGCAAGGTGGAACAGATAACCAAACAGCAGGCTGAGCTTGTCGATGCGTGCCAGGTAGAGTTCGTATCCGGCGATGCTGGCGTAGATACTGTCGCCAGCCTCAAAGCCGAGCAGATTGATGAAACCGAGCACCGGCAGCAGCAGCACGACGGCGTTGCGCACAGAACCCCGAACGAGGGGGATCAGCAAAGCGCCGACGACGAGCAACAACGCTGGATGGAGACTACTTGTCATAGTAGTCCTCCGCGCGCATCAGCAGCTTGCGCATGACCTCCTTGGCGACGATGACGAGCAGGACACAGGCGGTAAAGCCATAAAAGGCGTAGAAGCCGAACCAGCTCTCCTGATCGAGTCCCCCCGGCTGGAAGCTGTCATGTCGATGAATTATCAAGTCGAGTAGAACCAGCACCACGCTACAGGCTACGAGCAGGCGCACCACGAGTTTGACATTTCGCGGATTGTCGAAGACGTGAGTTTTTTCAGCCATTGGTCAGTCTCCGGGGCCGCCGGACACGATGGGCGCCAACAGGCGATACACGGGCCCCGCCCAGAAGAACAGGGCGATACAGCCGAGGGCGGTGAACATCAGTGGCGCCACGCAGAGAAATGGCGCTTCGTGCATGCCACCATCGTGGTGGTCAGTCTCGGTAACGTCGGCGCCCGCCGCCGCCGGTTCGGCACTCTGGAAGAACGCTCGTATGGGAATTGGCAACAGGTAGGCGATGTTGAGTAGCGAACTGACCATGAGCACGACGACGAACACCATCTGCTCGGCTTTCAGTGCCCCGAGGAACAAATACCACTTGCTCCAGGCACCACCCATCGGGGGAAGGCCAATCACACTGAGTGTCCCGATAAGAAATGCGAACATGGTAAAGGGCATCTGCCGTCCGATGCCTCGCATGTCGCTGACTTCCGTTTTGTGCAGGGCCACGTTGATGGCTCCGGCGCAGAAGAAGAGTGTGATCTTGCCGAAAGCGTGCATGACGATATGCATGCCACCACCGATGACGGCCAGGGGTGTCGCCAAGGCTGCGCCGAGTACGATGTAGGCGAGTTGGCTGACCGTGGAGTAGGCGAGTCGTGCCTTGAGGTTGTCCTTGGTCATGGCGACCAGCGACGCGATCAGCACCGTGCCACCAGCGACATACATCAACCAAACGCTGGCGCCGGTGTCGTGCAGCAGATCGATGCCGAAGATGTAGATGAGGACCTTGAGCACGGTGAACACACCCGCCTTGACGACGGCGACGGCGTGCAACAGGGCGCTGACCGGTGTGGGTGCCACCATGGCTGCCGGCAGCCAACGGTGGAAGGGCATCAATGCTGCCTTGCCTGTGCCAAAGGCGAACAATCCGAGCAACACATAGAGCGCCGGCGTGTCGACCTTACCCGCAAGAATGCCACCAGGCGTGAAGTCGAGGGTACCGGCGGCAAAGTAGGTCCACAGTACGGCGAGCAGCAGGAAGGCGACGGATGTGCTGAGAAGGATCCCCAGGTAAATGCGTCCACCGCGCAAAGCCTCCGGCGTACGCGCGTGGGTGACCAGGGGATACGTGCTGAGTGTCAGCACCTCGTAAAAGATGAAGAGCGTCAGCAGATTTCCGGCGAAGGCGACGCCGAGGGCGGCGGTGATAGCGAAGGCGAAGAAGAAGAAGAAGCGGGTCTGGTCCACCTCATGGTGGCCGCGCATGTAGCCCACGCCGTACAGACCGGTCACGATCCACAGTCCGGAGGCGACGAGGCCGAAGAGCATGCCCAGGGGTTCAACCTTGAATGCGAGGCTGACACCGGGCAGCACGTCGAACAGACTCAGTTCAGGGTAGACACCGCTCTGCACGTAGGGCAGAAGGGTCAGCACCGTACCGAAAGTCAGCAAGCCGGCGATGAAGCTGACCGTGTCGCGCACATTCGGGCGTGTGCCCACCAGGGCGATGATGGGGCATGCCACTACGGGCAGTAGCAGCGACAGCACGATGGCGATCTGCGGCGTCATGGTGCCAGCCCAGCCATCAATATCTCGGCACCACGCCGGGCGATATCGACGGTGAAGGTGGAGTTGATGCCGAAGGTGAATGTCGAACCGGTCAGGATCCACACCGGGATCAGCATCGACAGGGGCGCCTCGGTGGCTTGCGCCGTCTTGCCCGTAGGCTCATGGAAGTAGGCGATCTCGACGACACGCCAGACATAAGCTACGGCGATCAAGGAACCGAACAGGATCAGCACGGCCACCGGCCACCAGCCGCGTTCGAGGGCGGCCAAAACCAGATACCACTTGCTGATAAAGCCCACCGTAAGGGGGACGCCGATCAGACTGAGCCCCCCGGCGACGAAGGCGGCCATCGTTACCGGCATGCGTTTGCCGATACCGCGCAGGTCCTCGAGTTCGCAGGAACCCAGGCGCAATACGACACAACCTATGGCGAGAAACAGCGCGCTTTTCATCACGGCGTGATTGAACAGGTGCACGAGCGTCGCCGTCAAGCCGGTAACGGAGACGAGCCCGACACCAACCATCATATAACCAACCTGAGCGATGCTGGAGTAGGCGAGCATACGCTTGACGTTGCTCTGGAAGACGGCGACCAGCGAAGCGACGAAGATCCCCGCCAGCCCCAGAGGCACGAGAAACCTGTCGAGGCCCAACTGATCGAAAGTATAACCGGCGCCAAAAATGCCATAGAAGAAGCGCACAAAGACATAGACACTGACCTTGGTCGCCGTCGCCGCCAGGAAGGCGGTGACCATAGAGGGCGCATGGGCATACGCATTGGGTAGCCACAGATGCAGGGGAAACAGAGCCAACTTCATGCCGATGCCAACAGCGAGAAATGCGAAGGCGGCCAGCACGGTATTCGTCATCAACACCGGCTGCAGACGCACGGCGAGATCGACCATGTTCAGGGTGCCGGTCATCATATAAAGCAAGCCGACACCGATCACGTAGAAAGTGGCGCCCACCGTGCCCATCACGAGATACTGATAGGAGGCCATCAGGGCACGTCTATCGGTGCCCATGGCGATCAGGGTGTAGGACGACAGCGACGAGATCTCGAGAAAGACGAAGAGATTGAATACATCCCCCGTCATCGCCATCCCCAGCATCCCCGTAAGGCACAACAGGTAGGCGGTGAAAAACAGATTGGCACGCAGGTCGGGCAGCTCGGCGAAGATACTGCGGGGTGCGTAGAGCAGCACGATGGCGCCGATGAGGGAGACGAGGAACACGACGAAGGCATTCACTGCATCGACGCGATACTCGATGCCCCACGGAGCAGGCCAGCCACCGAGGGAGTAAATGATCGTGCCTTCCGTCAGCACCCGCTGCAACATCACCACCGACATGGCGAAGACGACCCAACTCAGAACCAGGGCGAAGGCCCAACTGCGCTCACGGCGACGCAACAGGATGCAGAGGGGCGCCGCCATGAGTGGCACGACGATCTGCAGGATGGGCAGGTGCTCTAGAAGCATTCCCAGCCCTTACCCGTTGGCGTCCATAGACTGGATCTCGTCCTCTTCGATTGTGCCATAGGCGTCTTTGATGCGAATGATCAGGGCCATGCCCAGGGCGGTCGTTGCCACGCCAACGACGATTGCCGTCAGGATGAGGACATGGGGCAGGGGATTCGAATAGGTCGTCCCCGGACCCGCCAGAATCGGCGCCGTCCCCCCTGAGATCTTGCCCATGGTGATGTAGAGGATGAACACAGATGTTTGAAACAGAGTCAGCCCCACCATCTTCTTGATCAGATTGCGGCTGGCCATGACGATGTAGAGGCCGACCATCATGAGGAATATGACGACCCAATAATTGAGCAAGCCAACACTCATGAAGGCCGATGCCCCGCAAAACAGAGGAAGGTCGTAATCATCACGGAAGCGACGGTCAGGCCGATGCCGAATTCGACGAGCAGAATCCCAAGGTGTTGCCCGTGCACGGGGTCATGGCTGTTGAGCACGTTGTAGTCGAGGAAGGTGCCACCCAACAGGATGCCCATCATGCCCGTACCCGCATAGATGAGCAAACCTATGGCGACACACCACTGCAACAGCGTGGGATGGGCGACGCGCTTGGCTGCATCGACACCGAAAACGAGGCCGTAGAGCACGAAGGCGGCAGCGAAGATGACCCCCGCCTGGAACCCGCCCCCGGGACCGAAGTCGCCGTGAAACTGTACATAGAGGGCAAAGAGCAGGATGAATGGGATGAACATCTTGGCGATGACGCGCAGCACGATCTGATGATTCATGCGCCACCCCCTGCGTCATCTTTTGTGGCGCGCAGCGAACGACCCAGCAACAGCAACACACCGACACCGGCGGCAAAGATGACCGTCGTTTCGCCCAGTGTGTCATACCCCCTATAACTGGCGAGCACGGAAGTCACGATGTTGGGCACGCCGATTTCACGGGCGGAATCCTCGATGTAGCGCGGCGCCACATGCCGATGGATCGGCGCTTCGGGATCGCCATACTGTGGCATGTCACCCGTCGCCAGGACCAGTGTGGCGCCGGTAGCCAGAACGATAACGAGAGGCACCAGCCGCAGAGGCTGGGGCTTCTCCTCGGAAGTCGTCTGCAGCAACGTGGCAAGCAGGATGATGGTGGAGATGCCGGCACCGACGGCGGCTTCGGTAAAGGCGACGTCCACCGCGTCGAGCACGGTGAAAAGGGCAGCAGACACGAGGCTGTAAAAGCCCATGACCATGACGACGGCGAACAGGTTGTGCAGACGGGCGACGAGGACGGCGAGGACGGCGAGGAACAACAACAATGACAGGTCGATGAGTTCGATCATGACTTCGGCTTCCCATCGCCATCGGTGTCATCGCCGGTGAACGGCACCAACCCCGACGCTCGTGCCGCCTTGGCGATGGCATGTGTCGCCGTTGGGCTCGTCAACCACAGCAGACCGAGAATGAACAACAGTTTCACCGCGACCAGCGTGAATCCCGCCTGCAGCAGCAGGCCAAAGATGATGAGCCCCGCGCCGAGGGTATCGGTGATGCCGGCGCCATGCATGCGGCTGAAGAAGTCAGGAAATCGGTGCAGGCCGATGCCACCAACAACGCAGAAGAAGGCACCCGACATCAACAGAATCCATGAGGCGATATCGAGGGGTGGCATCAGTTGCCACTCACTTCAGAGCGGCCGAAGTCCCGATACTGGACGAACTTCAGCACCGCCACGGTGGTGATAAAGTTGAGGAACACGTAGATCAGGGCGAGGTCGAGAAACTCGGGTCGACCGCTCAAAAAGCCGAGCACGGCGATGAGGAGCACCGTCTTGGTACCCGCCATGTTCACCCCAAGGATCCGATCATAGACCGTGGGGCCGAGTACGGCACGGGCCAGTGCCAGCAACATCGTAAACAGCACGGCTGCCATGGTGGCGACGAACATGATCAGTACTCACTCACTGTCTGTGGGGCCCATCAGCCGGGTGACGCGACGATCCATCGCCCCCGATTCGATATCATCCGCCGCATCCCCAGTGAGGGCGTGGACGGTCAACTCCGCGCCCTCAATATCGCAGGTGACGGTACCAGGGGTCAGGGTGATCGAGTTGGCATAGATCACACGTCCCAGATCACTCTTCTGCCCCGCGTGGACACGAATGAGCCGAGGTGAGATCGGCAGCCGCGGATTCAAGATTCGCAGAGCTACATCAATGTTCGCTTTGACGATGGCGAAGATGAGCCAGGGGATGTAGGTGAGTAGCCCCAGGCTGAGTTGCACGGGCACACCCTCATCGTCGAGTAGCCCCATCTGTCGGCAGATAAACACGACGGAAATACAGGAGGCGACACCGAGACCGAGCAGCAGGGGCTCATAAATACCGGACCACAGGAGCCATACCGCGAAGGTCATACCTCCCATGATCAGTGTGCGAACCAACGGCGTCTCTCCGGGGCGTGGGATGTGATATCGGCACGTGCCGTGTAAACATCGATGACTCGGGGCTGGCGAAAGTTAGTGGCAGGCAGGGGGATGTCAAGCGGTCCCGTCGGCGGTCAGGGTGATCATCTTGTCGGGCCTAGACGCCACCACTACCTTGAACCCTCTTTCCCCGTCGATTTTCGCAAGGCAAGACCCTCGGAGGTGAGTGCCAGATGGCCAAGAAGAACAAGAAGGGCGACAGACCCCGCATCCGACACATGTGCAGTTTGGGCACCCTGGGCGGATTCGGTGGAAAAAAAGGGGAGTGGACGGTAGCGCAGAAACTGAAGCGCATCCGCAAAGCCGGTTTCGACGGTTTCCTCGGGCGTGTGCATATGCTGACGCCTGACGAAGTGCAGGCTTCAGGATTGATTTTCGCCTGTACCACCGATATGGGTGGGCCTGAGGATGTGGATCCGAAGTTGACGGCCTGCAAAGAACATGGTGCGCGCTGTGTAAACGTGCAGATGCTCGACCACGACACCGATACGGAGACCGCCATCACACGGGCGCGACAGGTGATGGCCTTTGCCGACAAGATCGACCTGGACGTGTCGATCGAAGTGCATCGGGATACCTGCACCGAAACCCCGGAAAAGACCTACGCCCTGGCCGAAGGGTTTGAGCAAGCGGAGGGCAAGCCCCTAAAAATGACCTGGGATTTCTCCCATCCGGCAGTGGTAAAACACCTGTCACCGCCGTATTGGGATCGACTCGCAGTGCGACCTGACCTGATGCAGTTGTCGAACCAGTTCCATTTCCGCCCCTTCAATGGACACCATGCACAGGTGCCCGCCCTGGGAAACGACGGTCGTGTGACCCCCGAGTTTCTCGACTTCATGGAATTCGCCGATGCGACGCTGGCCAATTGGCTGCAGAAGGCAGGACCGGGGCGTGAATTATTCGCCTGCCCGGAGCAGATCGCCGGGGGCTACATGCTCTCCGTCTTCGGTGATCGTTTCAAGGATGTGAAGACCATCAAGGCGCACTTGGGTAAATCCTTCAAGAAGCATCTGAAGAATTGGAGTGCACCGGAACAAGGGTACGCCAAGGGCAGATGACGGCATTCTCGCCTGAGGGGCCGGCGCGGGTGTTCCTCCTCGATGGCGCGGCCTTGCTGGCAGCTCGTCGTCGCGTCTATGATGGCGATCCTGCCCTGGCCGTGGCAGATCAGCGGCTGCTGCTCGATGCCGAGGCGGCGCGGGCAGTAGGCCCCTTCAGCGTCATCGACAAGCCGACGTCCCCTCCGAGTGGCGACATGCAAGACTACCTGAGCCAGGGGCCCTACTGGTGGCCGGATCCCAAAAGCGCCGACGGTTTGCCCTGGGTGCGTCGCGATGGGGAGGCGAATCCCGATCGCGAA
>DPVW01000485.1:30210-32788 GCA_003529325.1 Candidatus Latescibacterota bacterium
TACTTCAGCGAGCACGAGGATTTTGCCGAGTCCGCCGGTCTGCTGCTGCGGACCTGGTTTATCGATCCTCAGACGCGGATGAATCCGCATCTGCAGTTCGCACAGGGCATCCCCGGACGTTGCGAGGGGCGCGGCATCGGCATCATCGACACCGCGCAGATCGGATTTCTCATCGATTCGATTGGACTGCTCGGGGGGGCTGCGGCGTGGACGGGACAGGACCAGCAGGCTCTGCTGGACTGGATGACACAGTTTCTGGCGTGGCTGCTCGAGAGTGACCACGGGGTCGAGGAGGCGGTCCAGGCGAACAACCATGGCACGTGGTACGACGTTCAGGTGTTGTCACTGGCACTGTTCACCCGCAACGAGGATGTCTATCGACAGGTGACGGCACGGGGAGCTCAGCGTATCAACGCTCAGATCGAGGCAGATGGTGCACAACCATTCGAATTGAGTCGAACCAAATCCCTGGACTACTCGGTGATGAATCTCACCGGTCTGTTCGACCTTGCGGACCTGAGTGGCCATTGTGGTGTCGATCTTTGGCGCCACGAGGGGGAGGGAGGCAGATCCCTGCGGCGCGCCGTCGACTGGCTTGTGGCAAATGGCATCGACAGCGAGTGGATCCGACCACAGATCGAACCCTTCGATAGCAGCCGCTGGTTGCCCTTGTTACGCCGGTCCGCGCAACACTTCGGGGATCCGAGGTACAGCGCCTGCATCAGCCGTCTACCGGACATCGACGAGGCCTCTGCGGAGCGCATCGTTCTGCTGTATCCCGAACCGCAGTGAAGGTCGATTTCCCCCCGTCCGTAGAAGCCCGGCTCACCAGAGTCAGCCAGCTCGACGGGCACATTCATGCATTGGTCGAAGAACCAGATCGCCATGGCCGGCTGCGGCGCGAAGCAGCAGCCCTCACCGTGGGGGCTCCACTCCACGGGTGGCTTCTTGGCGTCAAGGACATCCTGCATGCCGATGGTCTCGTCACCCGTGCCGGCACAGCACTGCCCCCACATCTGTTCGCTGGCGACAGGGAAGCTGCGTCCGTCGCCGCTCTGCGACGCGCCGGCTGTCTGATCCTCGGCAAAACGGTGACGACCGAGTTCGCTTACTTCGAACCAGGTCCCACACGCAATCCACACGATCCCGAGCACACGCCGGGTGGTTCGTCGAGTGGTTCCGCGGCGGCAGTCGCGGCCGGGTATTGCGAACTCGCTCTCGGGACACAGACCGTGGGCTCCGTGATCCGACCGGCTGCATTCTGTGGTATCGTCGGCTACAAACCCAGCTATGGGCGTGTGTGCACCGATGGACTGTTGCTCTGCGCTCCTTCCGTGGATACGATCGGGCTTTTCGCCGCAGATGTGGCGCATCTTCGACAGGGCGCGTCGGTGCTCGTCGATGGTTGGTCCCAGGATGAGGGCCAGCTACCCCCTCGCCCGGTACTCGGTATTCCAGAGGGGGCGTATCTGGCGCAGGCTTCCCCCGAGGGTTCGGAGGCGTTTGCCCGCCAGGTGGCGATCCTGGAAACTGCGGGCTACGAGATACGTCGGCTTCCCGTACTCGACGACATCGACGCAATAAACGAGAGACACGGTCTGATTCAGGCGGCGGAGATGGCGATCGAGCATGCCCCCTGGCTGGACGCGCATCTACAGGATTATCGTCCTCGTACGCGAGAGATCCTGTTGCGTGGCCGGCAGATCGATTCGGGCAAACTGGACTCAGCCCGGGCTGGTCGAGAACAATTGCGGTCGGAGTTGGCGATGACCATGCGGCAAGCCGGCATCGACCTGTGGATCTGTCCGGCGGCAAAAGGGCCGGCGCCACGCGGTCTGGCATCCACCGGGGATCCGGCAATGAATCTTCCGTGGACACACGCCGGCATGCCGGTACTGTCGCTGCCAGCTGGCCGGGTGGGTGGGTTGCCGCTGGGGCTTCAGTGCGTCGCCCCCTACGGCCAGGATGAGAAACTGCTGGGCTGGGCCCAGGACCTGGCCGCAGCTTTCGCTTAAGCAGGGGCACTCGCTCCGCGATACGCAATTTGACTATGAATGTTGCTAGAGAACCGACTCACCCCATCCGGAGAGATCGTGATGGCATCGAAAAAGGCCCCGGGGGCCAAGAAGACAGCGGAGAAGATGGTATCGAAGAAAGCCGCTGTGGCACCAGCTACGCCGGCGGCACAACAGGACAACATCAATGCCATCGGCGGCGTGCAACTGACCATGACCGCCGAATTGGGTCGGACACGGCAAACTCTCGAGGTAAGCGTTCAGTCTCCTACGGAGAGTTGAGCGCGTAGAGAAAGAGCTAGTCAGAAACGGGGTTGGCCGGTATCTTGGGATCGGTTGGTTGTTGTGCCCATTGTTTCCGGTGAAGACACCTTGGACAAGCCTCCTCAGATTCCGATTTCGGACTACGTTCGCCAGCAGCCGAGAGTCAACATGGACGAGAGCGGTTGGCGAGAGCGCCGCAGGCGTCACCGTGTTCGTCATCCGCTGCCGCCGGGCTCGGGATGTGATCGATGAATTGCTGGGCGACAACAACACGGCGATCATCGGCTCTGACCGCTACT
>DPVW01000480.1 GCA_003529325.1 Candidatus Latescibacterota bacterium
GTGCCGCCGAGTCCGACGAGCGGGGCGTTCCGGCTCTTGGTTATCCAGCTGATCGTCGACAGTTGTGCATCGATCTCGACGCGCAGGGCGTCGATGTCCCGATTCGATGGCGGATCCTTGCGCACGAACCGTTCCGTCAGTGCCAAGGCTCCCAGGGTGCGCGACTCGCCGCGTACTTATTGTCCCCCACTCACTTGTGACAGTTGCGCACTACCGCCGCCGATGTCGAGGATGCAGCCGTCACGGAGGCCGACCTCATTGAGGGCGCCAATGACGCCGTAGTATGCCTCGCGCTCGCCATCGAGGATGCGCAATTGCAGCCCCAGCTCCTCCTGAATCCGTTCGACGAAGGCGGCGCCATTGGCGGCGTCCCGCACCGCGCTGGTCGCCGTCGACAGGATGACGTCGGCACCGGTACTGTCGCAGAAGCGTTTGAAGAGGCGCATCGTCGACAGGGCACGGCCTACGGCGGCGTCGCTCAAGCCTTGCCCGGTCATACCTTGACGCAGACGCACGACCTCGCGTATCTCGTCTTCGAGACGATACGAATATCCGGGTACGGCGCTCATGACGACGAGGCGGGCGGTGTTCGATCCCAGGTCGATGATAGCGACGCGCTGTGACGCTCGTGTATTCATCCCACGCAGACTACGTTCTGGTCGCCCTGCCTGCAAGGTGGGTGATACTGCTTGTGAACAAATCTGGTGAGAAGGAGGAGAGGGAGAGGTGAAGATCACAGGATTTGAGCGGACCGTGCTGCGTGTGCCCTTTCGTCCCGGCATTCTGCCGCCACCTGAGTATGGCGAGTTTTCTCCGGGAGGGGAGCAGTTCAGCTCAGCCTATCCCGAGTCCATCGAACGTCGTTGCCAGGACCTGGTGCGACTCCAGACCGATGAGGGCATCACCGGTATCGGCATGTCGGGGCCCTATTTTGGCTCTCGACTGGACCAGCCACCTGACTGGCTCGGTCGGAATCCGTTGGACTTTGAGCCTCGTGACCTAGGCGGGGGTGGCTGGCAGATGGCGATGCTGGATCTGATCGGCAAAACCTTGGGGCAGCCCCTGTATCGGATTTTTGGAGGCTTGGCGCAGGCATCGATTCACATCGATTACTGGATTGCTCGCATGAACCCCGAGGACACGGCGGCGGCGGCAAGACGGGCCCTGGCCGAGGGTTTCACGGGGTTGAAAATGAAGTGCCGTTACGAGGACGGCAATGTCGTCGATCGTGTGCACGCCGTGTTCGATGTGGCGCCGAAGATGCGCGTCGTCGTCGATCCCAATGAGCGTTTTCACACGGTGGAAAACACCCTCGAACTGGCGCGACCGTTGGAGGGCAAGGACGTCGTTTTCGAGGACCCTATTCCCAAGGATGACTTCAGCCTGTACAAACGTCTGAAGGAGGAGACCTCGATCCCCATCGCCCCGCACCTGCAAGCCCCACGGCAGGCGATCGAAGTCGTGCACCGCGGTGCCGCCGACGCCTTCAACATCGGGCCCTCGGACTGGACTTTCCTGCACATGGCGCGTATTGCCGCCGATGGTGGCCTGCCCGTGTGGATCGCCTCCAACGTGGACCTGGGGCTGTTCGACGTCTTCCGCCTGCACGCCGCCGTGGCGACGCCGAATTGCACCTTCGGTTCGGATCTGTGTGGCAGTTTCGTGCATGAACACACGCTGCTCACCGAACCGCTGGTGGTCGACGGCCAGGCACAAGCGCCCAGTGGCCCTGGCCTGGGCGTCGATCTCGATGAAGAGGCGGTGCTGCGCTACACGGTCACCGACTGATCTGCCAATCTGCTCAGTCGCGCAGGTCTACCGGGTTGGACCAGGCCTTGTCGCCCTGCGCACCGATGATCTCGAATCGCACCCACTTGGCGTTGTTGCGCAGCGAGAACGTCGCCTCGGTAAACAGCTCGCCGCCCTCGCGATATTCGGTCCCGTAGACGTCCTGGATGGCGTGAATGCGGCGGGCTTCGCTGCATTTCACCGTAACCTCGGCGGTGTTGCCCTCACGGGTGATCTCGATGGAGTGGATCTCCGGCCCCGTGCTGCCATAACTGGCACCCGTTGCCAGGGCCTCCAGAACGGCCTCGGTGGTACGTTCCTTGACCCGCGCCATGGTCCACGACTCATAGGTGTCGCGGTTGTCTTCGGGGGCGCCATGGGTGTCGTCATTGGCCAGGCAGGGATAGACACGACCCTCCAGACTCATCCAGTCGTCCCAGTGGACGGAGCCCTCGCCGCGGCCCATAAAACGGCAGGTGCTATTGAAGACTTCGATGCCGCTGAAACCTGTCAATGGCAGTGTGTCGCGGATAATGTTGATCGAACTCCAATGTGGATGGGCGAGCCAGACCTGACCCCCTTGCTCGTTGACGTTGTCGATCACGTGTTGCGGCGGCATTTTGCCGCATTCCATGTCCTGGTGGATGTTGAGGCAGACAAAATGGTGGACCTGCCCGCCAAAGGGGTTGGCGGGATGTAATTCGGCGCCTTCAATGAGGACAAAATCCTTGGGTACATCCACCGAGTCGACGGGCGTGATCTTGCGATGGTCGGACAGACACAGAAAATCGTATCCCTGTTCCACATACTGGTCGAGTCGCTGTTGGGGTGGGACGCGGCCATCAGAGTTGGTTGTGTGGCAATGAAGGTTGCCTTTCACCCAGAAATACCCGTCGCTGTCGGACAGGGCGTAGGGATCGACTAGGGGGCGGGGCGCGTCGGCCATCATGAACTCCTGGGTGAGATTGCGTGGTGTTGAGGATCGACAGAATCTGGCGTGCAGTTGTATAGAATAGAAAAACCCAAAGGAACTGCGCCAGCCGCCGATGATGGGAGATAGAAACCCAGTCCCCCACCCGTCGAGGAGTTGAAGAGTAAGGTTCTGGGCAACATGTCCGAGCGTGTGCGTCAATTCCTCACCGAGGAGATGGAGTTTCTGGGGCCCATGCGACTGACCGAGGTGGAAGAGGTACAGTTGCGCATCGTGCAGCAGTGCCGTCAGCTCGAGGAGCAGGGACAGATCGTCATCATTCGAGGTGAGGGGAACGAGACATTCGTCTAACAGCCCGGAGGGCTCGCTCACAGGGTCTCGCAGGATTGCCGCCAACTTCCATCCATCGCAGTCGAGCCGTAGATTCAACGGTTCATGAACCCACCGCTACCAGATGTCCTGCCCCTGCAACCCTATCTGCGCGAGATTGTCTGGGGTGGGCGCCGCCTGCAGACGTTCGGCAAGGAGTTGCCTGCTCACGTCCCCATCGGCGAATCCTTCGAGGTCTCGGCACTACCCGAGCAGGATTCTGTCGTCTCTTCGGGGGATCTATCCGGGTTGGGTCTGCGCGAAGTACTGAGCCGTTACGGACAAGAGCTCGTCGGCGCCGCCGTGACGGCCCATTATGGCGATGATTTCCCCCTGCTCATCAAGCTGATCGATGCCCAGCAGGATCTCTCGATCCAGGTCCATCCAGACGACGCCTATGCCCGCGCCGAAGATCTGGGCAGATTCGGCAAAACCGAGGCCTGGTACGTGCTGCACTCAGATGGCTCAGAGTTGGCTCTGGGACTACGGCAGGGCACAGACGCGGCCGAACTGAGACAGGCATTGATCGAGGGGCGGGCGAAGGATGCCGTGCTCTATCAGGAGGTCGCCCCTGACGATGTCGTTTTCCTCAAGGCCGGCACCGTCCACGCCCTCTGTCGCGGGGTGATGGTATACGAGGTGCAGCAGTCGAGTGATCTCACCTTTCGTCTCTACGACTATGGTCGCCCTGGGCTCGATGGCCAACCGCGGGAGCTGCACCTGGAACGCGGTCTGGCGGTGACCGACTTCACCGCCGCCGTCCCGCACCCCCAGGCAGCACCCGAACCGGGTCCTGAGGGGGCGTTGTTGGTGGACGCCGAAGAATTCACTCTCACCCTGTGTGGCGCTGAATCAGACAGCCTGTCTACGGCACAGGCCTTCGCCGCCGTCACCGTCATCGCAGGGGCGGGAAAATTTGCTGGAGTCGAGTTGGACATGGCACAGACCGCTCTGATTCCCGCAGGGCGGGATATTCACATCACCGCAGCCGGCGCAGATCTCCGTTATCTGGTGGCGGCACCAGGGGTGGGGAGGCAGGCATGCTGAAGTTCGTCATCCGTGCCGGCGGTGTCGGTACCCGGTTGTGGCCGTACAGTCGACAGACCCGGCCCAAACAATTTCACGCCATGGCTGGCGACCGGACCATGCTGCAACAGGCTGTGGAGCGTATCGCACCGATCGCGGCTGTCGATGACATCTACGTCTCCACCGGTGCCGGCATGGAACAGCTCGTGCGCGAGCAGCTACCCGAGCTGCCCGAGGATCATCTCATCGTCGAGCCCGCACTTCGTAACACGGGACCGGCTGTCGCGCTGGAGTGTGCGTTGCTGGAAGCCCGATGGCCGGGATGTACCATCGCCAGTCTCGGTTCCGATCATTACATCGGCAAACCGGAGGAATTCAACCGCCTGCTGCAAGCGGCGGCGGTGGCGACGGATGAGCACCCGGAGACGTTGTTTACGATAGGGGTCAAGCCGACGCGGCCGGAGACCGGGTATGGGTATATCGGCAAGGGGGAGGTATTGTGCCAGATCGGCACTGATACCGTCTACCACGTGACGGAATTCACCGAAAAGCCGGAGCCCGATCGGGCCCGCCAATACGTGGACAGCGGTCAGTATCTATGGAATTCGAACATGTTCGTGTGGAAGGCGCAGACCGTGCTCGATCTGTTCAAGCGCTTTGCGCCCCAGATCCATGAGCGCGCGGTTCCCATCGGCGCGGCGATCGGCGGCGATTGGCGCGCCGTGCTCGAGCGGGAATATCCGCACATGCCGAATGTCGCCGTGGACAATGCCATCATCGAACCGGCGCCCAACGTGGCAACCCTCGAAGGGGATATGAACTGGGGGGATATCGGTAGTTGGGCGGCGCTGACCGACGTGCTCGACGCCGATGCCGCCGGCAATCTGCTCAAAGGGCAGATCATCAGCATTGATGCGCGCAACAGCACCGTCTACGGTCTGCCTGACAAGGTCGTCGCCCTCGTCGGCGTGCAGGATCTCGTCGTCATCGACACCGAGGATGCCCTGCTCGTCATGCCGAAGGATCAGGCCCAGCGTGTCAAAGAGATCCTCGAGCGTCTGCAGTCCGACGAAACCCTGCGAAAGCACACCTAGTCGGACACGCCCCCAGGCGTCAGACGGTCGTGTTTTTCGGGTTGCGCATGTTCCATCTTGGACTGTTCGTTTTTGCGGTAAGCCGACCCCCTGACAACGAGAGCTGATGTCCTCCCAACCAAACGCGAGCTGCTGGCGCGTTATCTGCTGCCACATCGCCGCCTCGTCGGTTCGCTGACCGTCTTCCTACTCTCGAGTATCGGTCTGCAACTCGTCAATCCGCAGATCATGCGTGCCTTTATCGACACGGGCTGCTGCAGACCGGTCTGTCAGAGCTGTTGGCATGAACCAATTTCGTGCTGTCATGCACTGCATTGGTTATGTCCGCTGGTACTGGCTCGGCAACATGGCAGGCATCACCATCATCTTCCTCGCCTACCAGGTGCCGGGTCTGTCGCTCTTCGTCTACTATCTGCCTGGCCTGGCGGATGACCTGGATGTTCGGTTCCACCTTCGCCCGCTTCAAGCAGCTCGCCGTCTCCTTCGATCGCATGCGCAAGGTGATGCGCGATGCCCCCGTCGAGGATCTCGTCGCCCACAGTCCGATCTACATGGACGGCGATGCGCCTCCCGTGCCGCAACCTCGCCCAGCCGATCGCCTCGAGCACCTCGAGGTGCGAGATCTGACCTTCAGCCATCCAGACTCAGGGCGTGGTATCGAGGGTGTGAGTCTGTCCCTCGAATGTGGCACCTTCACGGTCGTCACGGGACGCATCGGCTCGGGCAAGACCACGTTTCTGCGAGCCCTGCTCGGATTGCTGCATAAGGACCGCGGTCAGATCCTTTGGAATGGCAAACTCATCGACGCCCCGGCATCCTTCTTCGTGCCGCCACGCTCGGCGTACATATACGCCGCAGGTGCCCTGGCTCTACAGTGCCCCACTGCGCGAGAATCTGCTGATGGGTCTGCCGGAGGAAGGGGTCGATCTGGATACGGCGATTCGAGCCGCCGTGCTCGAAGAGGACCTCGGGGATCTTGACGACGGTCTCGACACGATGGTCGGCCCCAAGGGGGTGCGCCTCTCCGGTGGCCAGATGCAGCGGACCGCTGCGGCGCGCATGTTCGCACGGGCACCGGAGTTGTTCGTCTTTGACGATCTGTCCAGCGCCCTCGATGTCGACACGGAGCACATCTTGTGGCAACGCATGTTCGAGCGTCGTGGTACCAGCGCGGGGCAGACCTGTCTCGTCGTGTCACATCGACGGCCGGCATTAAGGCACGCCGATCAGATCATCGTGTTAAAGGATGGCCGAGTACACGCCGCGGGCACGCTGAACGATCTGCTGGCACGAAACGAAGAGATGCAGCGTCTGTGGCGGGGCGAGGACGCCGCCGAATAACACTATGCCGATGGCACCGTGGCTTCCGCTTTGGTGCGTACCATCTCACAGATGCGCTTGACGCCCTCCCGCACATTCTCCTCCGGCGATGCAATCGAGATGCGCACGTGGTCGCCACAGACCTCGCCGAAGGTGCTTCCCGGTGCGACTGCCACCTTGTGTTCACGGATCAGTTCGTGGCAGAAGTCAAGGGATTCCATGCCGGCGTCGGAGATGTCGACCAACAGGTAGAAAGCGCCGCCCGGCGTGTAACGGTACAGGTCGTATTCGCGCAGTACCTCGATGGCGACGTCACGTCGCTGACGATAGGCATCGCGCATGTCGGCGACGCACTGTTGCGGGCCGTCGAGGGCATCGGCGGCGGCCATCTGTGCAAAGCCGACGCCGCAGGATACGAGTGGCTCCTGCAACTTGGAGGCCATTTCCACGTATTCCCTGCAGGCGCGGGTGAAGCCGACGCGATACCCCGTCATGGCGTAACTCTTCGACAAACCCGTCACCAGCAGCACGCGCCCGTCGGGATCGTGACTGGCGCAGCTGACGTGGTTGCCATCGAAGACGATTTCGCCATAGATCTCATCTGCCAATACCCAGAGATCGTTGCGGCGGGCGACGTCCATCAGGGCCCTGGTAAGGGCTTCGTCGTGTACCTGTCCGGTTGGATTCGATGGGCTGCACAACAACAGCAATTTTGTCCGCGGTGTGATCAGCGATTCGATCTGTTCCGGATCGGGCAGAAACGAGTTTTCTGGTAGCACATCGTAGAACACGGATCGGCCCTGAAAAAGCGGCACCGCCATGGCGTAGTTCGGCCAACCGGGATCGGGCAACAGCACCTCGTCCCCCGGATCGGTCAGCGCCAGGAAAGCGGTGGCCACACTGAGCACGGCGCCCTGGGTGACGAGGATGTTCTCCGCTTCCGTATCGACACCCGTTTTGTTCTGCATGTAACGCGCCGCCGCCTCACGCAGCGGATCGACACCGGCGTTGGGTACGTAGCGGGTGTGCCCCTGGCGAGCGTAGCGGCAGGTTGCCTCGACGATGTGCTCAGGTGTGTCGAAGTCGGGTTGGCCAACCTCCAGGTGGATGACGCCCGGTGTCGCCCACGCCAGATCCATGATCTCGCGGATGCCGGAGCGGGGGATCGCCGAAGGCGCGGCGGCGAATGGCTTCATCGCAGGTGGATACCGGGGCCGGTTGACCCGATCATCTGTACGGTGTTGTAGATCGACGCCGGCGTACTGGCACCGGTGACACCGGTGATGCTCTCGATGCGGGAGACATTCAGTTCGATGCCCGGCCCCTTGGCCTGGATCTCGACGATCGCCTCGGTCCACTCTGGATTGACGACCAGCAGCGAATGGGTACGGTCGAAGCCGATGCCGGCGTAGGCGATGGCGGCGTGGGTGTTGACGTTGCGCGGAAACTTGGGGCAGATGTCCCGCGTCGGCCCGTCGTAGAGCACGGTCTCTTCCTTGATGCTGTCCGGGTCGAGACCGACGGCGGCGCAATCCACGTTCTTCGGCGGCTTCTTCATGATCACATCGACACTCTCCCAGACATCACGGTTTTCGAGCAGGGCGTCCATGCCGACGACACCCCCGTGGGGTACATAGGCGCGGTGACCATATTTCTTCGAGGTCGCCTCGATGGCCTGCTCCAACTCGCGGTCAGCGAGGGCGGTGACGGAGATGAACATGTAATTGGTCTTTTCCAGGATCTTGGTGCCCCATTCCCGGGTCACCGCCGGATGAGCCATTTCAACGATGAGATCGGCGCCGCGGTCATCGAACTTCGACAGGTCCTCGAGCCCCAAGTCCCCGAGATCCTGCAATCGTGAGGTATCCTGGTCGTGGATAAAGACGACCTCAATGCCGTTGTCCGGATCCCCGTCGATCATGTCACGGACGTTGGAGCCGATCAAGCCGTAACCGATGAGACCGACGCGAGTAATATTCTGGGCCATGGGTATCTCCTTCTTATGTTTCTTGCGGAAAAGTGGAAATATACGGGACGCCGGCCTCCAGCGCAGAATGATGTCCACCACATGTTGTGGTGAGTTCGACTCGCAGCTACTAACACTGTTCGTAAATGTAAAGTTTTCAAAGCGTTAACCGATATATGGACCGAGGACGACACGCTATGGCAACACGGATGCACAGAGGTTGGCCCCTTTGGTGGGCCGTAGTGGTGCCCTGCTGGTGGCGGTATCACTCGCAGGATTGGTGTCGACCCAGTTAGCTGACCGGGCGGTGGCAGCCGCGCCGCCCGCAGTTGTCGACAAAGTTCAATCGGTGCCGGCGCCAAGCGTGCCGGTGGCTGCGGTTCAGCAGGCTGAGGCTGCGGTCTATGGACCACAAGATCACTACCCAGGAGGCCGGCAGCGACGTGGTTACCGAGATCGAGCGTGTTATCGTGCGTCGCGAGTCGCGCCAGGACGGCAAGGAGCTGTTCATCTTCGCCGACGGTGGCGTCGTTTACTTCGAGGATGGCAAGGTATTCGAAATGGGTTCCAACGGTGGCGTCAACATCATTCCCGTGGATTCGGCAGGTGCTCCCCCGCCTGTCGTGTACCGCAGTCAGGGCATGCAGATCGAGAAGTGGGTCGGCGCCGTGGACACCTCGCTCGTGGTGGAGGGGCGACATTTTGACGACTGCCTCGAAGTCATCACCCGTTTCCGCACCCTGGAAGGCGAAGGACCAAAGGGCACTGTTTCCTATTCAACCTCATCCCACACTTTACGCACATCTGATGCTGCGTGGATTCGGTCACGCCGGTCCGTATATCGGCCTCGGCGTCGGTATGCTCAGCTTGCATGGGATTCTCAGAACAACCTCGACGACACCGCCTACAAGGCCGGTTTCAACGCACTCGGGGGCCTCGATGTGC
>DPVW01000468.1 GCA_003529325.1 Candidatus Latescibacterota bacterium
GCAGACCGAACTGCACGAGCCGGTCACGCACGACGCGGAAGAAGCGTTGCTCATCAAAGAAGCCATTGCCGACGAGGTTGTAGAAACGGTCAGCACCGTGAGGCGCCCACGTGCGAATGACTTCTATGCGGAAAGAGCCGACGCTTGTCTGAAAGGTGACTTGGTATCGCTCCGGCGCCTGTTGATCGAGGCTCCCCGGATCCATCAGCGCCTCCAGATCGGGTCCATCCGTCTGCCGGGCACCGGCCTGCCGCAGCAATTCGGCAAGCACCACGTGGCCCTCGCGCTGCGCCAGTGAAAGTGCCGAAACGCCCAGGCGGGAGCGTGCATTGGCTGCGGCGCCCGCGGCCAGCAGCAGCCGCGCCGAAGTCGTGTCACCCCTGTCGGCGGCAGCCATCAGTGGCGTACGTCCCGTGCCGTTCGCCAAATCGGCATGGGCGCCAGCCTGCAGAAGTAAGCGAACCGCAGCATTACCGCTCTTACCGACCGCTCTGATCAACGGTGTCGAGACACCGCCACTCCCATTGGGGTCGGCGCCGGCTCGCAACAGTCCCGCCACCATATGGGCGTCACCATCAGCGTGCTCCAACATGGAATACCCACCCGTTGTTGCACTGGGATCCATGCCGGCCAGCAGGAACAGTTCCAGGCCGACGGAGTCCGCTTGGGCGATGCATTCAGCGAACGAGTCGCGGGCGTAGCTGTAGCCTGACTCCACCAGTTCGCGACGTGCCTGCTTGGGCGTCATTTCGCAGCCTGACAGCAGCAGCGACAACATCAATAGCGAAATCATACGCATATACTCATCTCCTATCCCTGCATCGCGGTGGTCTTGCCTTGGTGAACCATTATATCTAGCGTCTGGGGTCCGCAACAGGCGTCTGGGATCCCAACAGCCGCGGCCAACCTCGTCAGCGCAGGTCAGATTGAATCGCTTCGCACTCCCCTTCCTCCTTCTGCTATTGCCAGGCGTGCTCTTGCCGGGCGCGGCCCGCGGGCAACAGTCAGGTCTCGGTGTCGGCCCTTTCCTTGGCAGTGCCGCCGGCGCGGCGGCCAAAGCATGGGTCAACAATCAGTATGCCATCGCTGCGGGCCTCGGCGTGTCCCTCGAGAGTGACAATGCGATGCACTTGCACGCCGACTATCTCATCCACAGTGCAGAGGCGCCGCAGAAGCTGGCCTTTTTCCGCAATCTGGGTGGCGATGGTCTGTTTCTCGCCTACTATGGTGCCGGGGCGCGACTCAAGCTGTTCGACGCCAACCGTCTCGGTGCCCGGGCAACCTTTGGCCTGACCTATGCCGCCGGGAACGAACCCTGGGATGCTTTCATCGAGGTTGTGCCCGTGCTCGATGTCATCCCCGACAGCGACTGGTCGGTGACTGCCTTCATCGGCTGGCGTTTGTTCGTCGACGGCATGCCGTCCTCGCCAACACCACGGTTTCGGACATCATGGACCGACTGACCCCCGCCCAAGTAGAGCACTTTCTCGACAAGGGATACGTGCGCATGCCACACTGCTTCGATCGCCGGGTCGCCGACGAGTGGCGGCAACTGGCCTTCGAACGACTCGGTTATGACGAGCAGGATCCACAGACGTGGACGGAGGCGCGGGTACATCTGCCGGGAATGAACAGGGTGGAGGTCAAGGAATTCGCGCCTGCCGCGTACAGTGCGATCTGCGATCTGATGGGGGGCGAAGAGCGCATCGCCCTGCCCGTGAACTGGAGTGACGGATTCATCGTCAACTTCAATGTGCGCGCTGACGAACCATGGCAAGCGCCGTCGGCGGCGGCGTCAGGTTGGCACAAGGATGGCGACTGGTTCCGGCATTTTCTCGACAGCCCCGAGCAAGGCTTGCTGACGATCGTCATCTGGTCCGACATCGGGCCGCAAAGCGGGGGGACCTTCGTTGCACCAGACTCCATCGCGCCTGTGGCGCGATTCCTCCGCAAGCGGCCGGTGGGATACCATCCAGCGGAAGTCAGGTTCGGAGACCTCATAGGAGAGTGCACGGAATTCGAAGAGGTCACCGGTCAGGTGGGTGACGTCTTCCTGCTGCATCCCTACATGCTGCATGCAGCATCGAACAATCCCTCCGGGCGGCCTCGATTTATCACCAATCCACCCGTCTCCTTGCGGGAGCCGATGTGTTTCTGCCGTGCCAATGGCGACTACAGTCCGGTGGAAGGGGCCGTGCTCCGTGCGTTGGGGGTGGAGTCACTCGAATTCCAGATTTCCACCGACAGGGAGCGGGTCGTACCGGAGCGAGTCGCCCGGCAGGAAAAGATGCTGGCAGAGCAGAATGTGAGACTGAGCCAGAGCTGATGGCTGCCGCCAGGGGCGGTCAAAATACGAAGGGCTTGATCCAGTCCGCCTCGATACCGAGGTCAAATCCGGCGCCTTCTGGCGGGACATCGAGCCAGCTGTCCACAGGCACCCCAGCACCTGCAGCGCGTCCTGAAGAAGTCGATCCGTCTGCCGCTTCCTCGAGGGGGACCCCGGGATCGGAGCCGATGTAGAATTCGCCCCACGGTGTGTTCGGCATGGCCCAGGTGAAGTGCTGGCCGTAACGATCACGGCCGCCACCGTGCAGGCAGACCTGCTTGCCTGCGGCTTCCGCCATATGCGCGATCTTGACGCACGCCGTCAGACCACCAACCCAGTGGATATCCGGTTGCAGGATGTCGAGGCAACCACGCTCCAGCATGCGCTGGTAGGGGAAGGGTGTGTAGAAGTGTTCACCCGCCGCCAAAGTCATCCAGGGCAGACGGCGACGAACTTCAGCATGACCATCCTCATCTTCAGGAATCAGATACTCCTCGATCCACTTCAATCGGTAGGGACGCAGGCGCTCGGCGAGTTGGACCGTGTACTCCACATCGAAGGCCATGTAACAGTCCAGCATCAACTCGGCGTCGTCGCCGATGATCTGCCGCGCTTTGGCCACGTGTGCCTCATTCTTCTGCAGGCCTTCGAGTCCATCGGCAGGTCCGTGCGGGCACGCCAGTTTGAAGGCGCGGAAGCCGAGTTCCTTGTACCAGTCGACGTCGTTGCCGGTGGCGTAGCAGAAGATGCGGTCGCGTGCGGGTCCACCGAGAAGGTCGCAGACCGGACGATTCTGCAACTTGCCCGCCAGATCCCACAGCGCCAGGTCGACGGCACTGATCGCCAGGGACGCGATGCCTTGTGTGCCAAAGGGTTTGGATACACGAAACATCAGATCCCACAGTTTGCCGATGGCCTCGCAGGACTCTCCCTCCAGCACGTGGGCAAAGGCGTCCTCGACGACGGCGGCAGCGGGGCGACCCTGCGATGTGCCGAGCCCCCAGGTGCCGTCCTCGGCGGTGACTTTGACGCCAAACTCTGGCCAGCGGCGAGCGCTGTAGAGAGAACGGTGGCGCTTGAAGCGAGGAAATCTGGATACGGGGTTGGCCACCTCGTCATCGTGGGACCAACTCTTGCGACGACTTGCCCTCCCCGGCGCACCCGCTCGCGGTGGCCGTTCCACGGAGACGACTTCGACAGAGCGGATCTTCATGTCGTCATCGGATCTGCAGCCAGCGCTCGAGGCGCTCAGTCTTTTCGGCGGTGAATCCGTACAGACTCATGCGGTCCCTGGGAGGACGCAGCAATGGACTGAAATCGGCCCAGCGACCGTCGTCGTTTACGGCGAGAGGTCTTTTCAGATTGGCCTCGTCGGCGACGAATTCGGCAATGCGTTTTTTGCCCGCAGCGTTCAATCGAAGGTGGATTGAGCGGCTGCCGTCAGGCTCCTCGGCGGCACGAAAGGCGGTCAGACTCCATCCTGTGAGGAGAGATTTTTCGGCGACGATGAAGGTGCCGGGGCCAGCTCTCTGACTGCCACCAAACTTCACCCGACGCCATCCCGCGGGCTCATCAGGGCGTTCATCCAATCGGGCAGGGAATACCTGCACGTCGATGCTGTCTGCCTCGGCTGCCTCCTGCTCACCACAGGCGGGAAGTGAGACCAGCAACAGGCAGCCAGCCAGGAGGCTGAGGGACCGACCTATCATGACACACTCTCCTCTTGGTACGTAAGAAACGGTTATCCCGTACCACCCCATGCCAGGCGGGTGGCTTCGGCGACCGTGAGTCCGAGATCGCGTTCCTCGTCCTGCTGCAGAGAATCCCGCCACTGTTCAAGGAATTCCAGCAACTCTCCCAGAGTCGCCGTGGTCAGCAGGCGCTGGCGCTCAGCGGAGCCACGTTCGAGATCACGGAAATATAACACCAGATGCTTACGCGTCTCCTGCACGCCGACGCGTTCGCCCTTGTATTGCGCCATCCAACCGACCTGCTCAATCGCCAGTTCGATACGTTCTGTCAGGGAGGCACCGAGGCGGCCAGAAAAAATCCAAGGGTTGGCCATGGCGGCGCGGCCGATCATGACCCCATCGCAGCCCGTCCGCTCGGACATGGCGAGGGCATCCTCGTATGTGCGCACGTCACCGTTGCCAAAAACGGGTACATCGGCGTTGTCGCAAGCGCGACGAATCCAATCCCAGTCCGCTAGGCCATCGTATTTCTGCATCACCGTCCGTCCGTGAATGGCGATGGCGGCGGCACCCGCATCCTGGGCCCGTTCGACGACCTCGACGATATTGATTGAGTCTTCATCCCAGCCGATGCGGGTCTTGACCATCACCGGTACGCTGACGGCCTCCACGGTAGCACGTACCGCCTCATAAAATCGGGGCAGGTCACGTAGATATGCCGCACAACTTCCCTTGGCAATGATCTGCGGCACCGAGCAGCCGAAGTTGATGTCCACCACCTGCGCGCCGCGGCGTTCCAGTTCCGCCGCCCCTGCGGCCATCATGCTGATGTCATTGCCGTAGATCTGTGCCGCCAGCAGACTGATGCCGGTGCGGCGGTAGACGTCGGCATCACTGAAGTCCAGCAGTCGCGCCATACGTTGCCCGGTCTGGTGCACGAGGCGGCAGTTGATGAACTCAACCCCCACAAGTCGGGCACCGAGTTGGGCACAGATCAGTCGAAAGACCCAGTTGCCGACACCCGCCATCGGCGCCAGGGCGAGCACGGGCATTGCCGGGCGCAGGGGGCGCACAGCATATGGGCCGATGTGGAAGGCGGGAGAATTCGTTGACGCCACATCGATTCCGGGGGCGTCTGACGTGTCCGAAATCGTCATCTGAGCCAGCTTATGCGCCGTCTTGTTGGCGTTGCAGCTCCGTGGCAGTGGCCTTGGCTTGTTCTGCCTCGGGGATCATGCCCTTGCGCATGTAGATGACGGAGAGGGACGTGTAGGCGAGGACCTCTTCAGGGCTGAGTTCGACGGCTCGCAGTGCTGACACCAGCGCGCCCTCGAGATCACCCAATTTTTCCAGGACGTGCGCCAGCGAGTGGTGGACGTCCCCGAAGTCAGGATCGATCACCAGTGCCTGTTCGAAATCAACTCGAGCGGCGGCAAAATCCTGTTGCGCGTATTTACCCAGGCCTGATCGGTACAGAGACAGCTTGTCGGCTGCGGACATGAGGACCACCCTCCTACTGCTCGAGTGAGGCGAGGCGCTTCTGGATGGCGGCGAACACGAGAGAGGGTGCCCGCGCGCCATTGACCTCAATCATCTGTCCCGTCTCACGATAGAACTCGATCACGGGGTATGTCTCGGCGTGATACGTACTAAGACGCTGTTTGATG
This sequence comes from Candidatus Latescibacterota bacterium, assembly GCA_003529325.1. Lineage (GTDB taxonomy): Bacteria > Latescibacterota > UBA2968 > UBA8231 > UBA8231 > UBA8231. Next base: position 5,685 of record DPVW01000468.1, read on the forward strand.
ATCTCCGGGCGGTCATCATCCCGTTGCACAATACGGGCCTCTACATCGGGAGCCGGGTGATCACCCTCGAGATTGAGATTGTAGATGCGTTTCGTCACGGGGTCGATGCGGCGGTCTGAGAGTCGGGCGATGACGACATCATCGAGCACATCGATGCGCAGCACGGCATTGAGGGTGCGCTGGCGGTTCTTCATGATGCGGTCGAATTCGTGGATCTGACGAACCGTGCGTGGGTACCCATCGATGACGAAGCCGTTGGCCAGGTCACCGCGGTCGAGTCGTTCTTCGACCAGCGAGGTGACATGTGTGTCCGGGACCAGATGTCCCTGGCTGATGTACGTGTGCACGAGGACACCGAGGTCGCTGCCGCTTCGCACGGCCTCACGCAGCATATCCCCCGTGGAGATGTGGACGAGGCCATAGGTTTCCACTAGACGGCGGGCCTGAGTGCCCTTGCCTGAGCCGGGGGCTCCGATCAGGATCAGATGCAACGATCGACCTTGCGTTACGGGAGTGCGGCATTCGGAAATGCCGCCGAAGAGCCGTATTATTTAACGATTCGGCTGAGTTGCCGCAAGTCC
>DPVW01000212.1 GCA_003529325.1 Candidatus Latescibacterota bacterium
AGTAAATACCAGAAGTTATCGAATTTCTTTGTTGTACGAGGCCCTCTCGACGGCTGAACCCACTGCTCGACCGCTGAGGGCGTGATCGCGAGCAACCCCAGTTGGTGGTCGACGGCGACCACGCGCACCTCCACGTCGGTGCCCAGGGCTATTCCCGCCACCGACAGCGAGCCGTGCAGGCTCAGCATCGCCTCGATCGACGTCGCGGACGATTCCAGGCCTGGTGTGGCGACGGACAGCAATGGTGGAATTCCATCTCTGGACGTACCTCTTGTTTTCCAAACCCACGATCAGCAGTTGGGGAGGGGAGCCGAAGCCCTGGGTTTACAGGTAGAAGGAACCGGCGCTTAACGCGAGAGCAACTCCTCAGCCGAGATCGCCTATGTGCTCTCCCTTTCGAGCCGGATTGTCCCTGTTGAGAAAAGTCGGGGAACGACCATCGTCGGCATCATCGACACCGGGTCGAAATGGGCGCCAATCGCGAGGCGCCGACACTGCCACAGCAAGAGTTCGACATCGACTACGCAGCGTCGATGAAGTGGTAGATCTCTTGATCGGGATGTTGGTGGCCCAATCGAAGAAGACCTTTCAAAAGTGATCCGGTTGCCAGAAAATGAGCTCACGCCGTGGGCAGAGTTCCTCGAGCCGGCGAGGGATATCCGGCTCGATGCCCCGGGAATGCAGTACCGGGATCAGCTCACCGGCAGAGGATTCTCCGAAGAGCAGGCGGCACAGCAAGTCCGCCGGCAGTCTGCGGATCTCTTGTGGCGCCCGTGGTAGAACCTTGTCGATCAATGAAGACATGTCGAGGGGCAATGCCATCATCGAGCCGTCACCCGTATGGCGCAGATCGGCCTCAGCGGTGACGACGAGGGCATCGACAAAAGCATGGCCTGGCGGGATTCCGCCGTATACCTCGGTCACCGCGGCGGCATCACACTCGGCCAGCAGATGCAGCACCAGGGCCTGCAGGGACGGTGGGTTCGCCCACGCTACCTCGTTGACATAAGCCCTGTCGGACTTCATCTCCCAGTTCAGATACCCCACCAGGCCCATGCTGTCTCGGGCGACAACGGTGGGCAGCACACCGCGAACCTGCGATGGTGTGTAGTCCCAGTACGGCCGCGGGCGCAGCAGTGTACCGCTGCGCCCGGCGTTATTGCGCTGATACAGAGTTACGACCTCCTCAAGATCACGAGCTGCCTCGAATGGCACCACCCAGGGCCCGCATGCAGAGTCAGGGCATTGGTGCAGAGTGGCGCGAAATCCCGTCAAAGGCACGCTGCACCAGCCCAGCCGTCGGTAGAAGCGCGCCGGGATGATCGTGAACAGAAGACCCAACTCGTAGCCGCTGGAGCGCATGGTCTCTGCTGCGTGCGCCATGAGTTGGTTGGCGAGTCCGCGGCGCCGGTAATCGGGATGGGTGGTAACACCACCTATGCCGCCCATGCGGACGGGCGTCGCCCCGAGATGGACGTGGCGATCCCAGATGCGCAGTGTTGACACGATGCGGTCATCGACGAGTACGACTGGTGTCTGCTCCGGACGCCATGTAGGGTCGCCCAGAATGTAACTGCGGTAGCGCTCGCCCCTCTGAGTGTTCTCATGGACCACGCACAACAGGTCGATGAGTTCGTCGAGCTCGGTGGTGCGGATGGGGCGGATCTGCAATTCAGACAATTTTGGAAAACTCGCAGTTGAGAGCGACGACTCTTACGCGGGGACACGTTTAGCCTCCCACGTGTGTCGTCAGGCCAGAGACCTGCGCACCGCTGGAGACATATAACGTCGGCATGTCCGGACTGCCAAAGGCGACGGTCATTGGGCGCACGCAGATCAGTCACCAGCCACGGGCACTTGCTTGAGCACACGCCACAGACCGCGCAGATCGAACTTGCGCGACAACTGGCCCATGCGGTTGGCCAAAGCCTCCGCGGGCTCCATGTCGACCAGCTCGACGTTGTAGTCGAAGGTGACACCCAGCTGCGTGGCCAGGCATTCGAACACTCGGGCCTCGCGCAGCGGCTTGTCGAGAAACGCGTCGAAGCCTTCGTCCAGCAGTCCCAGGCGCTGGTGATCGAACACGGAAGCCGTCGCGGCGACGACGACCACCCTGTCTTCGTGCTTGCGACACCTTCAGCGCTACGGTGCCAAATTCTGACCCGACGACTCGGTCGGTATCTGGTGGACGTCCGCCACCTGCCTGGTCCGTCGCTATAACCGGGCGCGAATGGGTGCGGAGTTTTCCGCGTTCGTCAGTCGAGCAGCCGCTGCACCTCGGCCCGAAACTTCTGCACCAGCTCAACGACCACAACATCATCCATGCCCAAATAGTCGTGCACGGACAGATTGCGCGCATTCAGGAACTGATTCCACAGCTCAAGATCGTCTATGAGCTTCAACTGAGCTGCAGCTTTGAGCGCGTCTCGCGGGCTGTAGGTTTCCAGACCGGCCTGATCTGCCTCCCGCTTGAAATGCTTCCACACGTATTCAAAGGTGCTCTCAAAGGCTTTGGCCAGAGCCGCCAGACGCAGCGCGTTTTGAGGCTCTTCCTCGCACTCCAACAGAGCCGCCTCCAGCAGCGCAAATACCTGCCCCAGTTTCGCGTCATTCATACAGATGCATCCCCGTTTTCCGTAACAGTCTGCACCAGCCGGCGTGGGAGCCCGCAAGAAATACGAGATCTGCCGAGAGAGCTGTCAGAAAACCAGCCTCGGCGTCGGTCAGATCGACGAGCTGCACCGTAGACAGGGACGCCTCATTCCACGTAGCTGCAAGATCGAGAAGTCGCGAGAATGCGGCGAACCCAAACTCCTCCGAGCCGAAGATGCCGACGTCATAATCGGAGTAGCGTTTCGCTGTCCCCCGAGCTCGTGAGCCAAACAGAACGATCGCCACATCGGGCGCGGCGCCGTGCAGCTGTTCGATCAGGCCCGCAAGCACCAGGCCCGGCGCCTGGCGGCTACGTCTCGGCAGCGTCAGGACATCAGCCGGTGCCAGATCGAGGGCCGCAAGGATCCTCGCCAGAGCACTCGGGAGAGCCGTCTTGCCGGACAGATAATTGCCCACCGTGTTTCGATGCACTCCGACGGAGTCCGCGAACTGCTGCGCCGTGGAGAACCCCCGAGCCCGGATCTCGTGCTGCAGCCTTGCGGTGTCGAGCGTAAACTGTGCTTCGGATTCCATGTTGCACAATATAACTAGGCTATTGCATAATGACAATATGCTTATCGATCGCCTCACATCAACTGTCGCAAGTGATCAACGATCGTCTGCAGAAGAACTTCTTCGACTTCGTCAACGGCTACCGCCTCAAGGAGGTCCAGACTCGCCTGCTGGCGCCGGAGGCCGAGAAGCTGACAATTCTCGCTGTCGCGTTTGATTCCGGCTTCAGCTCAAAATCCTCCTTCAACACGATCTTCAAGATGGAGTTACCCCGGTTTGGTGGACATCCCGATACTTGGGTAAGGAGAATGTTCATACCTTTGTCGTCGTCTCCAGGGGCTCGCCACTCTCCTGCGCCACGAGGACCTGTTCGCGAAGCGTTGGATCAAGAGACCTCGAGCGGTAACGGCCTATGATTCTCCCCCATCACGAGAGGCCAACACATGAAACGCTGGAGCTGGGGCTGGACCGTGCTGGTGATGGCGAACATCGCCTGCGGTGAACAGGGGCAACAGGTGGTCTGGCGCATCGACAATCTGAACGCCATCGGCGGTCATGAGATCACCGTGGCGGGAACGCCGAAGGTGATCGAGACGGCCGGAGGCAAGGCCCTGGAGTTCGACGGGGAGGGAGATGCCATCTTCCTCGACGTTCACCCGCTGGACGGTGCTCGGGTCTTCACCGCCGAGGTCGTCTTTCAGCCCTACCCCAACGGCCTGAAGGAGCAGCGATTCTTCCACATGCAGGACGACGCGAACGACCAGAGGGTGCTGTTCGAGACGCGCCTTACCGATGACAACCACTGGTTCCTCGACACGTTCATCCGCACCGGCGATGCCAACCACACGCAGTTCGCCGAGGATTTCAAGCATCCCATCGGGCCCTGGTACCACGCCGCGATCGTCGTCGACGGCAAGACCTTCCGCCACTACGTAAACGGCAAGCTGGAGCTATCGCGGGAAATCGACTACGTACCGCAGATGTCGGGACGGACCTCGCTCGGTGTCCGCATCAACAAGGTCTACTGGTTCAAAGGCGCCATCCGCACGACGAGGTTCACTGCCGGCGTCCTGCAGCCGAAGGAATTCCTGAAGCCGTGAGGTCACACGCCCTTCGAACCCGCCGCGGGCTGTCGGCCTGCTGCCTCCTGGCGCTGCTGTCGTCGAGTGCCACGGGCCAGGTCTATCGCCAGGCGCCCATGTTGGATGAGGCGGTCCGCGCCGGACGTCTGCCGCCCGTCGAGGAGCGCCTGCCACCCCAGCCGATGGTCGTCACGCCGGCCCACGAGATCGGGCGTTACGGTGGCACGTGGCACCGCATGATGCGTGGTTCGAGCGACTTCCACGCCTACAGCCGCTGTGCCTACGAGCAGATGCTCCGCTGGCGTGCTACCGACAGCGGCGGCGTCGAGATCGGCCCGGGACTGGTGCGCGACTGGCAGTTCACCGACGGCGACCGAACCCTGCGCCTGCACCTGCGGCACGGGCTGCGCTGGTCGGACGGCCACCCCTTCTCAGCCGACGACGTCCTGTTCTGGTGGCAGCACATCGCCCAGGACCCGAGCCTGAGCGGTACCGTGCCCGCCCACTGGACGCCCGACGGCGTGCCCATGGAGGTAGCGGCGCCCGACAGCTACACCGTCGACCTGCGCTTTGCCAAGCCCTACCCGCTGGCACTGAAATACCTGGCCTTCTGGGGCAACCAGTGGCCCTTGGTCTTCGAACGCGCCGGCTTCTTCGCGCCCCGGCACTACCTGGAGCCCTACCTGCCGGGTGAGGGGGAGGACGACGTGGCCACCTACGCCCTGTTCGAGCAGAAGGCCAACGACTTCACCCCGGGGCGGCCGGTCATGTCGGCCTGGCGGGTCGCCGAGTGGGTGCCGGGAAGCCACCTGCTGGCCGAGCGCAACCCGTACTACTGGAAAGTCGATCCGGCGGGCAACCAGCTGCCCTACCTCGACCACATCCGCATGGAGATCTTCCTGAACCCGGAGATGATCAACTTCCGGGCCGTCACCGGCGCCCTGCAAATGCAGCTACGTCACTTTCTGCGCGAGGACCTGCCCCTGCTCAGGGCCTTCTCGGAAGAGCGCGGTTACCGCATCATCGAGTACGACGCCACCGGCATCCGCGGCATCATGCCAAATCTGCAATACCCCGCCGATCCGGTGATCCGCGAGCTGCTACAGAACAAGCATTTCCGTATCGCCCTGTCGCTGTCCATCGATCGGGAGCTGATCAACCGGCTGTGCTACGACGGCTCGGGACGGATCACGCCGATGGCCCTGCACCCGTCGGCGCCGGACTATGTCGAGGTGACCGACGTCCCCGACTATGCGCGCTACGATCCGGAACGCGCCCGGGCCCTGCTCGACTCGATCGGTCTCGACCACCGCGACGGCGACGGCTACCGCATCGGTCCCGACGGCGAGACGGTGAGCCTGATCATGGAGCTCTCCGTCGTCGAGGGGCCCGACATTGACGCCGTCGAGATCGTCCGCTCCCAGTGGGAGGCAGTCGGCATCAAGGCTGCCATCAAGCCCGAGGAGCGCACCCTCTACCACCAGCGTGTCACCCAGAACGGCGAGCACATGATCGGCGTCAGTAACGCCGAGGCCACCTTTTCATTGATCAGCTCCGTCCGCTGGTTCGGCACCAGCATGTGGTCCGAGTGGTCCCACCATTGGGCTCGCTGGTACGTCAGCGACGGCCAGCGCGGTGTCGAGCCGCCGCCCGAGGTCAAGCGTCTGCAGCAGATCCGCGAGCTCCTGTCGGTCACCGTCGACCGCACGGCGCGTCAGGAGCTGTGGCGCGAGACGATCCGCAACCACGCCGAGAACCTCTATGTGATCCCCCTGGTCAACCAGGGATCGCAGATCGGCGTGCTCAGCGATGACTTCGGTAACGTGCCCGAGAAGGCCATCGCCTCCTGGGTGACCATGACCCCCGGCTATCTCAACCCCGAGACGTTCTACAGCAAGGGGGAGACCGGTCTGACGAGCCGGTAACGGTATGCTCACCTACATCCTGCGTCGACTGCTGCGCCTGATCCCGACCCTGTTCGTGATCTCCATCCTCAGCTTCGTGATCATCCAGCTGCCCCCGGGAGATTTCTTCGACTCCTTGCAGGCCCAACTGGCCGAGAGCGAGTCGCGTGCCGATCAACAGAGCTTCCAGGCGCTCCGCGAGCAGTACCACCTCGATCAGCCAATGTGGACACAGTACCTCTACTGGATCGGCGGCTGCCTGCAGGGCGACTTCGGGTACTCCTTCGAGTGGCGACGACCGGTGAGCGAACTCATCGGCGAGCGCCTGGGCCTGACCTTCATCCTGTCCCTCGGCTCGCTGCTGTTCATGTGGGCCGTGGCCATCCCCATCGGCATCTACTCGGCCCGCCACCGCCTGTCGGCAGGCGACTACACCCTCACCTTCCTGGCCTTCATCGGCCTGTGCGTGCCCAACTTCATCATCGCCCTGGTGGCCATGTTCGTCTCCGTGTTCTGGTTCGGAGGCAGCGCCGGCGGGTTGTTTTCACCGGAGTTCAAGTACGTGGGCTGGAGCCTGGCCAAGGCCTGGGACCTGCTGCGCCACCTGTGGATTCCGGTGGTGGTCATCGGCGCCGCCGGCACGGCGACCATGATGCGCCTGATGCGCACCAGCATGCTCGACGTCCTCGACCGACCCTACATCACGACAGCGCGGGCCAAAGGGATGGCCGAGCGCTGGGTGATCTACAAGTACGCCGTGCGCGTGGCCATCAACCCGATGATCAGCATCATGGGCATGCAGATTCCCCAGCTGGTGTCCGGCTCCATCATAGTCTCCATCGTCCTCGGCCTGCCGACCACGGGCCCTTTGTTCTACCGCGCCCTCGAGACCCAGGACATGTACCTGGCCGGCACCCTCCTGATGCTGCTGGCCGTGCTGCTGCTTCTCGGCAACCTGCTCGCCGACGTGCTGCTGGCCCTCGTCGACCCGAGAATCCGCCTTGAGTGAATCCGGCGCCAGCGCAGCCCTCGCAGGACTGTCCACGGCGGGACAGTGGCAACTGGCATGGATCAAGTTCCGCCGGAATCGAGTGGCTCTGGTCTCGGGCGTGATCCTGGTGCTCCTCTACCTGATGACCCTGCTGTCCGGGTTCCTGGCGCCCTACGGGCCCGACCACCGCTTCGCCCGGCGGGCCTACGTGCCGCCCCAGGGGCTGCACTTGTTCGCCGCCGACGGTCTGCAGTGGCCCTTCGCCTATGGCCTGACGACGAGCACCGACCCGCAGACGGGCCGTACCCTTTACGCGGGCGACGCCCAACGCACCTATCCCTTCGAGCTGTTCACGCGCGGCGACGCACACAGCTTCCTGGGTGTGCAGACCACGCTGCACGTCTTCGGCCTCGGCGGCGACTCGGAGGAGGGGCTGTTCCTGCTCGGCACCGACCGCCAGGGTCGCGACCTGCTGTCGCGCATCCTCTACGGCGCCCGCATCTCGCTCACCATCGGACTGATCGGCGTGACCATCAGCGTGGTCCTCGGCTCCGTCCTCGGCGTCACCTCGGGTTACTTCGGCGGTTGGATCGACGAGCTGCTGCAGCGCACCATCGAGATGTTACGCGCCTTCCCGCAGATCCCGCTGTGGATGGCCCTGTCGGCGGCGATCCCGCCCGACATCGATCAGGTAACCAGTTACTTCATGATCACCCTGATCCTGTCACTGCTTGGCTGGACAGCGCTGGCCCGCATCGTGCGCGGCAAGGTGCTGTCCCTGCGCAACGAGGAGTTCGTTGCTGCGGCACAGCTGATGGGGGCCAGTCACAAACGCATTATCTTCCGGCACCTGATCCCCGGGGTGATGGGCGAGATTATCGTCGTGGCCACGATCGCCGTACCCACCATGATCCTGGCCGAGAGCGCCCTGTCCTTTCTCAACCTTGGGATTCGCCCGCCGATGACGAGCTGGGGCGTGCTGTTGCAGGAGGGCCGCAACCTGACCACCCTCTACTTCCACCAGTGGCTGCTGCTGCCGGCGTTGTTCATCGTCGTCGTCGTGCTGTGCTTCAACTTCCTCGGCGACGCCTTCCGCGATGCCGCTGACCCGTACACGAACTGATGACGAGGGCGAGGCAGACGGACGTGAACGACATGGTCCTCGAGATCGATGATCTGAACGTCACCTTCGGCACCCTCGAGGGCGACGTCGACGTCATCCGCGGCGTCGACCTGACCATCCACCGAGGTGAGGCCGTCGGCCTCGTCGGCGAGAGCGGCTCCGGCAAGAGCGTCACCGCGATGAGCGTGCTGCGCCTGCTGCGCGAGCCGCCGGCTCGCCTGAGCGGGTCGATCCGGCTACACCTCGACAACGGGGGACCGCCCACCGACCTGGCGCAACTCGACCCGGCGAGCAAGGGGCTTCAGAACATCCGCGGCAACGACATCGCCATGGTCTTCCAGGAGCCCATGAGCTCGCTGTCGCCGGTCTTCAGCATCGGCCATCAGGTGGCGGAGGCGATCTGGCTGCATCAGGACAGGAGCCGCCCTCAGGCGTATGCCGAGGCCGAGGAGATGCTCGACCAGGTCGGCATCCCCGAGCCGTCGCGCGTATCGAATCTGTATCCGCACAACCTGTCCGGCGGTCAGCTGCAGCGGGTGATGATCGCCATGGCCCTGGCCTGCAGGCCCTCCTTGCTGATCGCCGACGAGCCGACCACGGCCCTGGATGTGACCATCCAGGCGCAGATCATGGACCTGCTCCAACAGTTGCAGGAATCACTGAATCTTGCGGTGCTGCTGATCACCCACGACCTGGGCGTCGTGGCCGGCTTCTGCTCGCGCGTGAACGTGATGTATATGGGCCGCATCGTCGAAACGGGCTCCGTAGAGCAGATTTTCGAGGCCCCGGCTCACCCCTACACCCAGGGCCTGCTGCGCAGCATCCCCCGACCGGGACAGCAGCACAAGGAGAGATTCCCGGCGATTCGGGGCACCGTGCCCGATCCGCGGCAGGTGCCGGCGGGCTGCGCCTTCGGCCCCCGCTGCGACCTGTTCGAGCCGGGCCTGTGCGACCGTCCGGGGCCGCTGCCCGCGACGCCCGTGGACGACGGACACGCGGCCCGGTGCTACCGTACCGAGGCAGCTGATGATGCCCGCTGACGACGACCTGATCCTGCGCGTCCGGGGACTGAAGACCCACTTCCCCGTCCTCAAGGGACTGATCCGCCGGCCGGTAGGCCAGGTCAAGGCCGTGGACGGTGTTGATCTCGACGTCCATCGCGGCGAGATCCTCGGTCTGGCGGGAGAGAGCGGCTGCGGCAAGACGACGACGATCCGCACCATCATCCGGGCACTCGAGCCCACGGCGGGCACCGTGGAGTACAACGCCGGCGACGACTGGACGAACGTCAACGAGCTCGACGCCGACGGGCTGAAGAGTCTGCGCACTCGCATGCAGTATGTGTTCCAGAACCCCTACTCGGCACTCGACCCACGCATGACCATCCGCGACATCGTCGCCGAGCCGCTGATCATCCGCCGCCCCATCCGCGGCGACGAGCTCACGAACCAAGTCGCCGCGCTGCTGGAACGTGTGGGGCTGAATGCGGCGCACATGAACCGCTACCCCCACGCCTTCTCCGGCGGTCAGCGCCAACGGATCGGCATCGCCCGCGCCCTGGCGCTGCAGCCGCAGCTGCTGATGCTGGACGAGCCCGTGTCGGCGCTGGACGTGTCGGTCCGTGCCCAGATCCTGAACCTGCTCCTCGACCTGCAGGAGGAGACGGGTATGACCTACATCATCGTCGCCCACGATCTGAGCGTCCTCGAGCGCATCTGCGATCGCATCGCGGTGATGTACCTGGGGCAGATCATGGAGCTGGCCGAGAGCCAGCAGCTGTTCGCCAGCCCGCGCCATCCCTACACGCGATCCCTGCTGACGGCCATTCCCGTGGCCGAGCCGCGGGCCCGCGTCGAACGGGAGATCCTGAAAGGGGACACGCCGAACCCCGCCGACTCCCCGAAGGGCTGCAAGTTCTGTGGCCGTTGTCCTCTGGTCGAGGCGCGCTGCGTCGAGGAGGAGCCACCGCTGCGCCAGATGGCCGGGGGCGACTTCGTGCGCTGCCATCTGGTCGGTGACGACGGTGCGCCGGCGACCGGCGAATACTTGCTATGCTGAGATTTCAGCACGGTTAGTTGGGGATAAAGGGTAAACTGGAGGATTTTTGATGCAATTCATCGGCTTGTTGATGATTGCTGGAGTGATAGGCTTCAGCAATGGTGCAGAAGGACAGGATCAAGTGTTGGATGGGGGCCAGGGGGTTTTCTGGGTTGAAGGTGGGATTGGCAGTGAAGTGCCCGAAACTGCGGTCCGTGTTCGCATGCAGTTTTTGGTGCATCTTGTCACGAACAGGACATGATCGGAAAATTTATGCTGCCTTATGACAGCGATTTTTTTAGCGAATCCGGGTTGGCTACGGGTGAGCGAGTTGTATTCAGTAATGTCAGCACGTATTCCGTTGCCTGGAATACGTCATTCAATGGCATTCCTGAGGCTGAGATCGCCTGGTGGAACGCTTGAAGCCAAAAATGGGCGAGCCAATGGTTTCAAAAATCACCTTGCGAGCTGCTTGATACCAAGTTCGGCTTGCAGGGCTTGTCGAAGCATCGGCAGGTGACGGCATCCCTTGATCCGACGCAGGCGCGGCTCAGGCCTGATTGGAGTCCATGCGCTCGCGGAAAGTGCTCAGCAACGGGTCGCGGGTGCGCACCATCTGGGCGTCGAGCCGGTTCACGAGCTCAGCGCGGACCTGGCGGTAGGCAGGATCGTCGATTCGGTTCGTCGTCTCGCCGGGGTCGGCTTCCAGATCGAAAAGTTCGTCTGCATCTGACAGGTTGACTGCCAGTTTGTGGGTCTTCGTGCGCAGGATCTTCAGCTCCATGTCACCGGCCTGGTCGGCGAGATATTCGCAGAACACCTCGTCGGGCCAGTCGGCCGGAATCTCGCCCCGCATCAGCGGCAGGGCGCTGCGAGCATCGAGGGCAGCAGCTGGCTGAACGCCGCCCACCTCCAGCATGGTCGGCATCAAGTCGAACAGATTGACCATCTGATCGCACCTCGTGCCCGCCTCGATCCTGCCGGGCCAACGGGCGACGAGGGGCACCCGGTAGAGCTCGTCGTAGGCTACGGCCCCCTTCTGCAGCAGACCATTCCCACCGCCCATGTCACCGTGATCAGAGGCGAAAATCACGAGCGTGCTCTCTGTCAGTTCCAGGCGGTCGAGGGCCTCGAGAACCCGTGCGATCTCGTGCTCCAGCAGCGTGACCTGGCCGTAGTAGGCCGCCATGATCTCGGCGTAGTGCGACCACTGGTCCGTGGGGGCGCACCAGCGCTCGCGGAGCCAGCGATAGCCGTGGTGAGGCACCGAGGGCCTCGCTTCGAAGTTGCCCCATGGTGGGATCTGCGCCGGATCGTACATCGAGTGATACGGTTCCGGCAGATAATGAGGGTAGTGAGGGCCGAAGTAGTTCAACTGCAGACAGAACGGTGCGTCGCCGCCGGCGTACTCCTCGAGCATGGCGATGGCCGCGTCGGTGCGACCGAGTTCCGGGTACTCCGCCAGCGGCCGTGGCACGCGCGCGGCCATCGGTCTGTCCTGATCATAACCGAGGCGGATGACGGACTCGTTCTCCAGCCTCGTCCCTTCCGGGTGCCACTCGTGCCATCCATCGCCGGGACGGTAGTCGTCAAAGCCCCAGTCCAGGGGCGACTTCGTCTTGCCCGTGTGCCACTTGCCAGCGTAGCCCATGCGATAGCCCGCGTCACCAAGCAGCATGGCATGCGTCGTGAGGTGATCGGGCAGATCCTCGACACCCGGGATGCGGGTGTTGGTGAGGTTCGTCATCGTGTGGTTGTGAGAATACAGCCCGGTCAGCAGGCAGGCACGTGCCGGCGAGCACAACGAGGTGGCGGTGAAGGCATGGGTGAAGTTCATGCCTTCACGGGCGAGGAAATCGGTGCTCGGCGTCTGGCAGATCCTGTTGCCATTGGCTCCCAGCGTGTCGAAGCGCTGCTGGTCGGTGAGGATGAAAAGGATGTTGGGGCGAGCCGTCATCGCTTCATCTGCAGTGGGTGATTCATCCCAACGACTGAACCGAGGCGGAGACATACAGGCATAGGATCGCTGATTCGGCACGAGGAGGCCACGAGCGGCTTGCCATGATTCATCGGTACGCCCTGCTCATGAATCCGGCCGTGGAACCGTGCTCGCCGGCGACAAGGGTCTTCGCATCCTGGCCGAGGCCGGCATGGTGGTGGTGGCGCCGCGCCTGTCTCGGGCGCCCGCCATGGACGGCGACTCCTTCTTCCAATCCGCTGCTCCACCTCGACTGCGGTACTGCCCTCTTCCGAAGCCATGCGGATGGCCTCCAGCTTCAACTCTCGATCGAACTTCCGTACCATGAAAACACCTCCTGCGCCAAAATCTAGTTGGCGCTTGGAAGTGTCCACATGTGAGCCGTTACTTCGCAAGTAGCACTTTCTGTGTCTCAGACAGTTCACCTGCCTCCAGTCGGATAATGTAGACGCCACTGGGATGCTCTCCTGCGAACCACACAACACTGTGAGATCCTGCTGGCATCTGATCGCGGAGCAACGTCTCAACTCGCTGTCCGGCCAAGTTGTATGCTGAGACATCCACCAGCGCCGTCGTTGGGAGGTCGAATCGAATCGTAGTCTCCGGATTGAACGGGTTTGGATAGTTGGGTAACAAGGCGAAGGACTGCGGGATCTGGCCCAAGACGATCACTTTGCTAACCCCCTCGCCCGAGGCGGCAGCCCCAAATCGCAACGAGCCACTTACTACGGCTATCACGTACCCCGAGACCCCTGGTGTGGTGGCCGACAGAACACCCGTACGGGAGTGGATTGTCCCCAATTCAGGCGGCACGACATGCCATCCCACATTTACGCCGCTGAGCGTGAAGATATTGCCGAACCGATCCACTCCCCGGGCATTGAAGTCGATGGTAGTCCCGGACGCGATCCTTACGTCTGCAGGGCGAATCTCAAGATGGTCGATGCTGCTTGGCATAGTCGTAATTCGATAGTTCGTAGATAGCCCTCCTGCAGTCACCCTGACCGCACCGGTCACCCCGGCCACCGTATTGAGTCGAACTCGGCTCCCGGAAACTGTACCGAGATTCGCTGGGAGACTCAGGGCGAAGTCCGTGATCTGTGTGGTGTCACTCAGATCGTCTTCCTGATACCGGTAGACCAAGAAGGTTACCAGTGAGTTCACTCGGAACTCGGCAGGTGTCCCGAAGACTTGCCCGCCCCTGAGAACCCATACCAGCAAGCGTTGGGAGGCCGGTTCAGTGACAGTAATCACGGTGGACGCCGTTGTGCTTCCCTCGCTGTTCGACACGCGGAGGACAACCGTGTAGGTGCCCGGCTCCGCGAAGGTGTGCGAGGGGTTTGCCTTGGTAGTTGCCACTGCCCCATCGCCATACG
>DPVW01000335.1 GCA_003529325.1 Candidatus Latescibacterota bacterium
CCCGCGGCCGCCACGTGGCGTTGTTCGTCGCCCAGGGGGGGTTTTATGCGTTCGTGGACGAGATTGAAGTGATGGCTGGCGACGGCGACCCGTCGACGATCACGTTCGCCAATGTCGGAATTCCGCATGCCGGGCTCGAAGCAGACGCCGTGAAGCGTGCGGAGAGCGCCGTTGAAAAGAATATCGGGCGCTACTTTCTTCAGGCTGCGCGCGATCAGGTCATGGCCGTGGAGGAGGGTAAAAAGACGGCCGTTCTGCGCCAGCTGGACGAGTTGGAACGGGACCTTATCGACAACGTCGGCGGCGAGGAGGTGGATTATTCCAGGGGCCTTCCCTACACCGAGGTCGATCGTCGCGTCTGCGCGGTCATGGGCGCCTGTTTCGCCGGCATCTACGAGCAAAGCGCGATTCTCTGGCGGCCGGTCGATTCGCTCTGGTCGCACCGAACCAACCCGTTTGCGCGGCCGGCACGATTGGAAGCGCCCAGCTTGCACGCGGACATGATGATCGGCGAGTACGAACCGGTTGCCTTCAACGTGTCCAACAACACCGCCGAATCGGTGACGGTTCGGGTCGAGGTGGGAAGCCTGAGTTCGGTCGGTGGGAAAGACACCTGGCCTGATGCGCAGATCGAGAGACACATTACCACCCACGTGGTGGCCAGCGGCTTTCTGATCTTCGACGACGCCCTGCCCCTGCTCGAGAAGGAGGGCGGAATAATTCCTCCGGGCATGACCCGCCAGGTCTGGCTGGTGCTCCATTCGCGCGGCGTCGAACCCGAGGCATACGAGGGCACGGTATCTGTTACTGTCGGCGATACGAGCTTCGAGATCCCCCTCAGCGCCACCGTCTTCCCCGTGCAGATGCCGGCGGATCCGACCTACACAGCCCAGTCGTGGGGCTACTTCACCTGGGCCCCGGCAAAGGGACATGAGCAGCAGGCCGCCGCCGAACTGGAGCGCTCCTATGCCAATTCGCACGTGTTGCACCACCATTACATTCCCTGGCCCAAGGTCGACAAAGAGACCGGAAAGCTACTGCAGCCGGTTGAGGTAGACTTCGAGAAACTCGACGAAATGCTCGCCTACCGGCCCTACGTGCGACAGTGGCTGCTGTGGACCGGATTCGAGTTCGGCTATATGGACCTCAACTATCGCAATGCGACTGATTTTCCGGAGGTGGGCACGCCCGAGCACGAGACCCTTTTCAAGGAATGGGTCCGGCAGATCCGCGATCACATGCAGGAGAAGGGTTACGGGACGGAAAGATGGGCCTTCTACTGGGTCGACGAACCCGAGGTCGAACGGTTCGAGGAGTTCATCGTACCATCATCGACGTTCGCCAAACAAGTCGACCCGTCGATCCTCGTCTGGGAAGATCATCAGGTTCCGCTTGAGATTCTCAAGAAGTATCCCGATGCCATCGACATCCACAGCTGCCCGCTCAGCTATTATCGAAAAAATCCCGAGACGCTCGAATACGTGCTGGCTCAGGAGCAGGCCGGCGTCATGTACGCCATGGCGAGCGCTAAGACCGGTGATCCCCATAGGTACTATCGCCTGCATCACATGGCCGCCGTCGAACTTGGGCTGGATGGCGCCGGGATGTGGGTCTGGGGTGATGACGGCGGACAGTTCAACGACTACGCCGGCCGGCATCCCAGCTACGGCATGGTCTACGCCACCGAAAATGGCCCGATCACCAGCAAGCGGCGCGAGGCCTGGCGCGAGGGCATCGAAGACGTCGAATTGTGGCGCCATCTAGGCCGCGTCGCCGACGAAACGAACGATGCGGAGCTGGCGAAACTCCACCGGGAAGGTCCCTCTCGCCTGGTGAACAGGCAGAACGGACGGGCGGATCTGGTTCAGATAGATCTGCACAGCGGCACCCCCGAGGAGTTGATGGAAGTGCGGCTGGAGGTGCTGCAGGCCGTGTCCGAGGTTACGGAGAAATAGCAGTCACAGCAGGGCGCGTCTTCTGGAGATCCACTAGTGGGCCTCTGTGACCGCCCGAATCGCCGCTGCGGCGGCACCGCCGAGGATCTCCAGTTATGATCAGTTACGATCCTCAACAACTGCAGTTTGTCTCGTTTTTAGAGAGCAGTTTCCTATTCCTAGGGCAGAACGGGGGCTTGGCCATTTGGATGCCCCCACTTTTGACAGAGAATACCGTCGAGTTCGGCAGTGCGATTCTAGGACCGAGCGCCGCGGTAATGGTTGATGGTTCGGGCCACATCGGCACGCTGTCTTTCTTTCCCATGGAAGCTTTTGAAGAGACCGATCTACTTGTCAAGGAGATATCGACCAAGCAGTTTGGCAGTGACCAGGTCAAGGTTAGCTCAGCCATATTCGCTCGCATAACTACTCGGACTATCGCCAGTTCGAGTTCGCCCACGGCCGACTTCGACGGCGACGGTGTGGTGGACTTTAAGGACTTCTTTATGTTCGCCGACGCGTTCGGCGCTGACGTTACGGATCTGGACTACGACCTGGACGGTGACGGGAATGTCGGCTTGGGCGACTTCTTTGTGTTCGCCGATGCCTTCGGCTCCTCGGCCAAGCGGATTATCGGACAAGACCTACTGGCCCTTGAGGGCCGCCTGGAACTGGACGCCGAGTCGACCGATGTCGGAGTGAGACTCGATCTGAGCACCCAGGCGCTCATGCTCAGAGGCTACGCCGCGGTAGTCGAGTACGATCCTGAGGCCTTTCTCCTGGTCGAGGTGACAGACGCACAGAGCGTCCTGCGCGGCGCAGAGGATCCGTCCTTGTTGCTGCAGGAAGAAGCCGAAGGCCAGGTACTCTTGGTCGGAAGTAGCACCGGCGGACAAAAAGCCGCTGCAGGGCTTCTGGCCCGGCTGCACTTCCAGCCTGTGAATCCGCAAGCCGAGGGGCTGTTCCGCATCCGTGAGGCGCTCGGACGTGACGCGGACGGAAAGCTCGGCCAGTTGCTGGAGTTGGGACAGGTCAACGCCCGCTTTGTGCCCGGGGCTTACGCGCTCCAGCCCAACTTTCCCAATCCCTTCAACCCCTCGACGACCATCCGCTACCAGCTAGCGGAGGACGGACCGGTGCGGTTGGAGGTTTTCGATATTCTTGGCCAGAAGGTGCGGACACTCGTTGCCGATCTGCAGACGGCCGGTTTCCACCGGGTGGTCTGGGACAGCCGCGACGATGCGCAGCGGCAAGTTGCGGCCGGGGTTTATTTTTCTCGTCTGCAGGCCGGGGAGTTTACTCAGGTCCGCAAGCTGCTATTGCTCAAATAGTGGGCGAATTGTCCATTTGAAAATAGGCGGCTTCCCCCTGCGGAAGCCGCCTATTTTCGCGCTGGCGATAGATAAAGCCAGTGCGGTGGGTGCGGTCGTGCAAGCAGATCGCCCGGGGGTGGCTCCTGCCCAAGACTTCGGCGAGTCTGCGCCTGTTGCAGGTATTGCGCGACGAGGCGCATCGCTTCGCGCTCAAAAACCA
>DPVW01000077.1:0-9985 GCA_003529325.1 Candidatus Latescibacterota bacterium
GCGTGGGACAAGGTGATGAATCTCGATCGCTTCGACCTTGCCTGATCGAGCAGTAGCTGAGTGATTACGAAAAGGAGGGGGCCGCCGAGAGGTGGTCCCCTCCTTTTCATCCCGCTATGGCGCCGTGCGGCAGTACCGCATGCACGCCGCGGGTGCCGTTGACGATCTGTGTGATCCGCAGGTCGACGACCAGGCTTGCCAGGGCCAGGGCCTCTTTGCGTCCAAGGTTGTGCTGTTCGACCATCAGATCGAGCATACCGCTGAGTGCGAGGTGCGTGGCATTGTTCAGATCAGCGTCCAGTCCGAAGGTCAGCCACCCCTCCGCGGTCCAGGCTCGCGGCGTTGACAGGCTGATGTCGTGTAGCTGAAAGGTCAGATCGACACGTTCCATCGGACATTCGATGGCCACGCCCGATACCTCGCCATCCCCTTGTACAGCGTGCCCATCGCCAACCGAGAACAGGCCCCCCGCCACGGCGATGGGTAACAGGAGCCGGGTGCCGGCGATCAGCTCCTTGCAGTCCAGATTGCCGCCGCACTGGCGTGGCGGTCCCGTTCCGTGATCACCGGGTTCATCAGGCGGCATGCCCATGACACCCATGAAGGGTTGCAGCGCCAGTCTGTGCCCCTCGTTGTCCACACCGATCATCTTCTCGGCATCGAGCTGCCACAGGTACGGCAGCCACCCTTGTTCGTCGATTCCCAATTCATCGTGCTGTCCCGCACCACTCCAACCCCAGGTGCCTGTTATGATCTGATCAATCCCGATCTCGAGGGTCATGCCGGGCTGGGCGCCGTTGATGGCGACAGGGCCGCACAGGCAATGGCCGTCGTCCTTGCCCTTGATACGTGGCTCGATATATCTGTCAGACTTCGCCCCGGCTTGAGAGGGGGGCTCCAGAGACCAACCCGCCTCCAGTGTTCTGAAAGACACAGTATCGCCTGAGTCGATCGCCAGGATGGAAGGTAGGCTCTTTGAAAAGTGTCCGTGGACAGTGCTGCGCTCTGGTTCGATGGTATGCTTCGCCATTTGATCTCCTCTCTCTATCTCCGTGCCGGTCAGCGCCATGTCGGTTGACTGACGGGGCGCAGGGGCAGCACGATGCGGAATCGCGGCTGGCCATCCTCATCGAGGCGGAAACGGCCACCCAGACTGGGGCCCTCTCCCTGGCCACCGAAGAACTTCATGCTGCGCTCGACAACAATGCCTGCGCTACGTGTTTCTCCCGTGTACACCCAGCGGCCGCCGCTGAGTACGGGTTGGGGATTGTAGGACACTTCCAACTCCACCCGCAGTTGGGCGCCCTCCTGCAACTCATATGTGGCGACAGCGGACGTCTTCTGGCCATCGCGCTTGCCCGCGATTGTATAATCGTTCACCACGACGGCGGTCCAGTTGCCGTCGATCCATGTCTCGACGGCGGGTTCATCGGAGCCACCGCAGGCTTGGAACCAGACAACCACCGTCACGAGTGACAAAACCCGGGAGGTACTCAACTGCGCCATCATCTGGAGTCTGCCGCCCCTCCTCATTTCGGTGCTGAAGAGATGCCACGCGCGGCGGCCAATAGTGCACGATAGGCAGGCACCGATCAAGTGGCGCAAAGCAATACGCGCAGACGGCGAGATGGGATAAGCAAGTACCAGGCGTAGCGTGCCTCGTTCAGCTTCACCCGCAATGCCATCGTAGGCGAGCACGATGCAAAGGAAGGACAACACGAGGCGCAGCAATAAAGTCGACCTGTGCGAGTGTGAAGAGCAGATCGTCGTCGGCGGACCGGCCAAGAGACCGGGCGCCAATGACGTATTCGTTGACACGCACGTCCCAGGACTGGCCTGCAGCCCGGATAATGCCACGGCAGAGAATCTGCACCGGCTGCGGTGGGAACGATGACATTCGGCTCGAGATCCTCGAAAACACGCGTCTCTGTCCTCCGCTCGTGTTCTTGGCTGACGACGCGTTCGTACTGGCGCATGTTGCGGGTGTAATCGAAGCTGCCCATGGTGGTCGTGAGGATGAACTCCTCGGGAGGTCGATTCATGACGTTACTCGATCGATGCGAGGCGGCCGTCCCAACCGCCGAGTGGATCGCCGCCGTGCTTGAGCCATCGATCCATCCAGCTCAATGCGGCCTCCTGGGAAATGTCCGGAATAAAGTGGCCGTCACCGAAGGTGAGAAATGCATGGGCGGATTCGTTCTCGAGCAGGCGATAGAGGTCGTGAATCTCCAGGTGCATGAGGGTGCGATGTTTCTGCGACAGTGGATCTCCGTCATTCAGGGCGAATCGATCCAGCAATGGCCGAGGCGCGATCAAGGCCAACATCTCGTGGAAGTCGCACTGAACTGTTTCGCCAGCGAGAAATTGTTCTCGCAACTGCGGGAAGTAGATGTACCAATAATCGCGTGACCAGTGCAGGGGTTCTGGATTCTCGCGGAAGGATCCTGCCGTGCAACTTGGCGCGGCACATCTGATACGGTCATCGTATGCCGCCAGCCAGATGCTGCCCTGGCCACCGAGGGAATGACCCGTTACCCCGAGCCGATCTGCATCGACATCATCTCTGGCAGCCAGGATGTCCGTGGCGATGACGCTGTCGTATACGTATTTGCCGACAGCCGACCAATCTGGATGCTTGCGATAGAATGCGGCCGTCTCGTACGGGCCTTCGTCAGGCACTCTCGCAGCACAGCAGAAGTGTTCGGGGGAGATGGTGACATATCCTCGGCGCACGAGTTGGCGCGCGAAGTCCTTGCCTTCTACCTCCCCCGCGTCCCCGTGTGGATTGCCAGGCTCCGGTGGCAATCCAAGGGTGCGGCGGGCGCCCCAATTTGACGTGCCGTGCAGGCAGACGACTGCAGGAAATCCCGACTCGGGTGGCGTCTCGTGTGGAATGCCGATATACGCGTGGGCCCGTTCGTCCTGCTCGACCTGGTAGCTGACGTATTGAATGGTGAAACCACCGCCATCCCACTCACGTTCGACGCTGAGATCAGGACTCGTCGGTGGTTCTGGCGCTGCTTGGGCGCGGATCAGTGAGAGAAATCGTCGCCTGATGGCACCACACTTTTCATTCCATGCATCGACCGAGTCGATCCCCTCGAGCAGATCGTCCCAGCTGGTCGTGATCGGTGTGGGATTCCATTGCATGAGCTGAGCTTGCCTCCGGAAGTTGGGGTATCTGTCGCCGACAGAGTGCTAGCCCATCGGCCGGTGTTACATATCTATAAAAGATATGGACGGCGAAATATGACGGGTGCTTGCGTCACTGATTCTGCACGCTTCTCCTGACGATGTACGCCGACGCCGTCGATCTACGTCCCTTTCGACCGCGACTGTGCCGGTTATCAGTTTCAAGCCTATAGTGTCGTTGACACAGTGGCGTCCTGTTTCTCCGGCTGCGCGGCGGAAAGTGCAACAGGGCTGCTAGGTCGGGTTGACGATCAATCTAGCCAATCCTCGGATATGTCAACCGGTTCAGGCTGGTCCACGGAACTGTGGTGGATGATGACCTTGAGCTTGCCACCGCGTCCTTTACGTAGAGATCATACGCCGTATGAGAGCTTATGTGGCTCTTGCACCTCGATGAGACGGCCCTGGGAATTGTAGGTCTCACTTCGCGTCAGTGGCCCGTTGGCACAGACTTCCTCCAGGTGGAAGTACTTCTCAAAGAGCACCACCGATCCGTCGCTGTCACAGACCACGCTTCCCGTGTCGTCGGGGCGTGCAGCACCAACTGAGGACAGGGCAGGCTCCCACGATCCTTCTTATAATGACGCCTATGTCTATTTCCACTGATCCTCTCAATTTCAAGTTCTGCGTTGTGCGTTGCGCTGTTCACGTGCATGGCATCGGGTGCCCAAGCACCCACACCGGAAGTGGGCATCATCCTCAGCCCACACGTGTTCTGGCAATCGATTCGATGGCCGGGAGCGGCGTGGACCCGGGCGGCCGCCGTCGATGATCTCAGCGGCCTGCCTCGTTTCACCGTGGTCGAGCCAGGGCGTCGCAATGTCTGGATCTATCCTCTGCTGTCGTTCACCTATCGTGCGACGGGCTTCCCCGAAGCGCTTGATGCCAATCCGGCCCTGGCGCACCGTCGCAAAGAGCAGCGCACGCCGCTGCCTCTGGCAGCTCGCTTCGATCGTGCCGATGCGATCAATGTCCTCGCCGACCATGGCGCCAACCTGGCTGATCTGGGACCAGGACAGACGCCCCTGCATGAGGCGGTTCAGGTGGGAGCACTGGCGGCTGCACGCCGACTGCTCGAGCGCGGGGCGGACCCCGATATCCGCAAATCGGCGATTCAACCCCCCTGCACCACGCCATCTGGTCGCAGACAGACCGCCAGTGCACGGAGCAACAGGTGCTTGTCGTCATCGACTTGCTCGCCGAATTCGGTGCTGATATGAGCGCCGTACATCGCGGTGTCGGCACGCCCCTCGACTACGCCCTGAACGTCGCCCCCAAAGAGACCGTAGCCAGCTTACGCCGGCACGGGGGGCGCACCTCTCAATGACAACTGCCAGTGGAGACGCCATGACGATCGCCATTGAAGAGACGTACATCACCGATGTCGACGGCACGCGACGCCGCAACTATTACGCTCTGTTCATGTGGGCGATATCCGGCATTCTCATGTGGTGGCAGATGCCGAAGGTGCGCATGTGGGGAGGTGTGACACTGCTGTTCAGCCTGGGCATCGCCAGCGTTCTCGGGTACGCCATGTATGCCGTGTTCACGAATTGACGGGAGGTCTGTTATGAGAGGGGTCCCCATTCTGACGGGTGCGCTGTTACTGTGGGTCCTGGCGGCCTGCAGTGATCCTTGTCAGTCACCGGAAAATGAAGCGATCCTTGCCGCTGCCGCGGCCGAAGAAGGAGCGATCCGCACCGACTCCGGACTCGTATTTCGCCTGTTGCGGCCAGGGACGGGTCCGATGCCGGTCGTCTCGAATCGAGTTCAGGTGCACTACATCGGACGATTTGTGGATGGCACCGAGTTTGACAATTCGTACAAACGCAGTGGCCCCTCTTCGTTTCCGCTGGATAGAGTGATTCCCGGATGGATCGAAGGGCTGCAGATGTTGAAAGGGGGCGGCAAGGTAAAGCTGACAGTTCCAGCCGCACTGGCCTACGGCAAGGAGGGCAAGGAGGATTCGATTCCGCCCTGTACCGTGTTGGTTTTTGAAGTCGAACTGTTGGGGATCTACGACTGAAGGTCGCCAACAGCGCATGACAGCCGTTCATCGTCGCTCCGTCCACCTCTCGACAAAGTTGTCAACCGTCAGCCAGGATGGCACTTCGTCGAAGTGGTAGCGCGTGGGCCCGCCCTGAAAGCCTGGCGCCTTGTCCTCTCGGTCGCCCTGCATGCTTTCGTCCACCCAGCGAAAACGATCCCACAACACCTCCGCCTCTTCGGCCGAGAAATGATCTGCAAGTCCCTGTCCCCACTGCAGGGTCATGGGGTGGACGCCAGTAGCATTGCTGCGATCGAGGTCCGATAAGCTGTCAAAGTCGGGCCGCTTGAGGTCGTGGATCCGTTTGGCGGACTTGCTCAGGAAGATCGTCGATTGACGCTTGGCCATGGCACCGCTGCCTGGGTGTAGGGCTTCGAGGGCGGTGTGGTAAGCGGAAATGTCGGCTTTGAGAACGGCGCGCAGAGCCTTCTCGGTACGTGCCAACGTCTGTTCACTCCGTTGCTGCCAATTCTCGAAGGTGTCCCGCCCTCCTGGTGACAGATGTTCGAGATACCGCAGGTCCGGGTAGTGGGTGAACATGGAAAAGCCACCGTGGATCGTGCGACGCATGCGGGTGCTGTAGTTGCTACCCCAGTGTAGAATGGGCAGGATGTAGGCGACACCATCACCGGCCTGCAGGTGTGTCTGGATAGCGCCCGTCACCGGTGCCTGTGCATCCTGGCGCAGCTGTTCGTTTTCTTCACCCGAGCAAGTTCGGACATGGCTGCCAGGCACCACCCACAAGACGTCGTCGTCGTAGAGGGCAAGATTCCACTGTACATAACGGGGACCGTTGTCGAGGATGTCCTCGGCATATCCCATAACGGATGAGCTATGTGCTGGGGAAAAGTCCCGGTGCCAGCGAGCCGGCCCGTGATCGCGCGTCGGATTGCACATCAGCATCATCTCCGTCAAGGCGGCATCTCTGACACCGAGCAGTTCGCTGCTCACGCCCTGCGTGTTTTCGTGTAACCAGATCTCGATCGTGCTGGCCGTGGCGGAGTCGATCTGCTCTGCCAGGCCGGTCAGGTTCAGCCGTGGCTGCGCACTCTTCTCCCAGGCGCCGCCAGGTGGGTCGTCGGCCTGCCGCTGGCGCGACCAGATCGCACGCTGGCGATCGACCATGATCTCATAACTCTGGCGCAGTTGTTCCAGTTGATCCGGGGGGATCACCTGGTGTAGCAGGATGTATCCCTGTTCGAGGAATTGCTGTCGATTCACGTCCACGAGACCTCTCCTCTCCGGGTGGTCAAATCGAGTTGCAGAATACCCACCGGGCCGGTTAACGTACATAAGGGTGACCGTTGGTTAAACGGCGAGTTCGGGTAGCCTGGAGAAGGGTAACACAACCATGTCTGACAGTCTAAGCGCCTGGCGTTCTCTCCTGCCGGTGCTGCTGGTCCTTGTCGCCTGTGGATCCTCCGAGCAGGATCTGGTCGAGGAACACCCTGACAGAGGATAGCCAGAGGACGAGGGGCAGAATGATGTGTGGCCCCACCTGCGACCAGATCGTCGCCGCGTCGAGTTGTCTGTCGATTTCTTCGACCTGCTGCCGATAAACACGGTCAGAGCGGACAACACCACCACACACACGAGGGCAACGCTCAATCGAAGTGTGAGCAGATTGGCGAGCAACTCCTTGCGTGCGATGATCCAGATCATGCTGAACTACGGGTGATGTTGGCGCCCAGCTGAGCGAGGCGTTCGTCAATCCGTTCATACCCACGGTCGATTTGACCGATGTTGTGAATCCGGCTCGTGCCCTGGGCACAGAGGGCCGCCACCAGCAAGGCCATGCCGGCACGGATATCGGGGCTCGTCAACTCCTGAGCGATGAGCTGTGCACGTCCCGTGATGACGACGCGATGTGGGTCACAGAGGATGAGTCGTGCCCCCATCGCCGCCAGGCGATCGACGAAGAACAGGCGAGACTCGAACATCTTTTCGAAGACCAGCACCGTGCCCTCGCTCTGCGTGGCGCCAACGATGGCCAGCGACGTCAGATCCGCGGGGAATCCGGGCCAGGGGGAGTCTTCGATCTTGGGGATGGCGCCGCCAAGATCCGGTGTCACCGTAAGTTGCTGATCCTTCGGCACAACGATGTGTCGTCCACTCACATCCGTTGTGAAGCGAATGCCGAGGCGCTGAAAGGCGAGTTGGGTAGCCCGGTGTTCTTCTGGTCGTGCGTCCTCGATCGTCAGCTCTCCACCGGTAACCGCCGCAAGGGTGATCAGCGACCCCACTTCGATGTAGTCCGGGCCAAGGCGATAGCTGGCGCCACCGAGTCGGTCTCGTCCTTCGATGATCAGGCGATTGCTACCGATGCCTTCGATCCGACCTCCCATGGCGACGAGCAAACGGCATAAATCCTGCACATGTGGTTCGCTGGCGGCATTGTCGATGGTGGTGGTGCCCTGGGCCAGGGCGGCGGCCATGATTGCATTTTCGGTTGCCGTCACCGAGGTCTCATCGAGAAATATGGCAGCACCCTCCAGACGTCCACGGGACTCGAAGAGATATTCGCCTTCGCCAACTTCGACACTCGCCCCAAGGGCTTTCAGGGCCAGCACATGTGTATCGATTCGACGACGGCCGATGACGTCACCACCCGGAAGGGGCAGGTGAACTCGTCCGCACCGCGTCAGCAGTGGGCCTGCGAGCAGAACGGAGGCACGGATCTGCTGGCACGCCGCTGCATTGGGCCGGTCTCCAAGCACCCCATCCGCGCGCAGGGCGATCACGCCCTGGCCGCGCTCAGAGACTGTCACCCCAAGCTCTGTCATGATCGACAACAACGTTTCGACGTCGCCAATGTCGGGCACATTTTCCAACACGACTTCGTCGTCGGTTAGCAGAGCCGCCGCGATCAGGGGCAATGCCGCATTCTTGTTGCCACTGGGGCGGATGCGACCTGTTATCGGATGGCCACCCTCAATGACAAAACTTTGATTTGGCATCATCTGTCAGCCCTCGGTTTCTGACATGTAGACATCACCCTCGATGTGATCGGCTGAGAGCTTGATATCTGTCATCGTTTCAGTCCAGGTGACACATGGCGGCGAGGGCGGGTTCGGCTGAGGTGACGGCCGTATGGTGCCCTTTGCCTGTAGTATCCTCCAGCAGCACGACATCGCCAACCGAGAATGTCCGTGTGTCACCCTGGCTGACTGTCAAGGTGAACGCACCGGCGAGAATGAAGACAAACTGCCGTATCGGGGATGGATGCCAATCTCCCACCCATCCAGGTGGGCCTCCGACAAAGACGAAACGAGTGGCCTCGTGCGCTGCGGACACCTCCAATGGCGGGGCAGGGGGAGCATAGTCCGTCGCCTTGAGTTCGATGGGCACTTCCGAAAAGTGGGTCTCGCCCTCTTCATCGGTGTGGATACGAACGTAGCCTGGCATGAAGCTTCTCCGTTGAGTGTTGGGGCTGGTGGCAACAGTACGGCAGGCAGTGCTACCCAGGCAATCGCGTGGGGGTGTGCTAGAGAGTTTTGCTGTGAGCTGGGATTATCGGTGGTAGGGGAAAGCACTCCTGCTAGACCATTCACAGGAGACGGGATGCAGCAGATTGAGGTCGTTCTCGCCGAAGCTCAGGCAGGTGATCGTGCAGCCTATGGTAGGCTGGTGTCACGCTTTCAGGACATGGCTGTCGCCTACGCTCGCTCCGTACTCGGCGATCCACACCTGGCGGAGGACGCCAGTCAGGAAGCCTTCGTCGAAGCTCTCGTGCACCTGAACAGAGTCCACAATGCCACCACCTTTCCGGCATGGCTTCGTCGGATCGTTTTCAAGCACTGTGACCGCATCCGACGCGCCCGGCGGGAGTTGGTCTCGGACGTATTGACAGAAGCCGTCGATCCCGGTCGGGATGCTCTGGTCGAAGTCGAGGACGGTGACGTCAGCGCACAGGTGCAGTGGAGACGGCCTGGGTGGACCAGATACATGAACTGTTGGTCGCATCGATCTGTTATCCGGCCGCAACATTTCGCTGTTCACTGGGGTCTGAGCAGAATGGCGTACTGCTGAGCATGTCGGCAACCGCCATTGCGGCGCTGCTGGGTGCTGGTGAAGAGGAGATCTCGGCGGCTCAGATAACGGGCTTGATCGGGGATCAGATCATGGCATTCCAGCAGACGGCATCGCACATCCTCGGAGACCTGCAAGCCATGTGGTCGGATCGGGACCTTGGTCTTCGTTGCCTCGACGTGTCTGCCAGTGGACCTGCCTTGACGTGGTCCATGGAGCAGGACCTGACGCCGGCCGGATTTGCACGGGCCCAATCCGTGGTCGTCATCGTCGGTCTGCAGGTCACGATGGAAGGCGTCGAGTCCGAAGTCATCAACCCCGCTTCACCCGCCAACGGCCACGGGTCCATGCCCGCCATCGTGCTTTGCTACAATCTCGACGTGGTCAAGGCCAATGCACTTTGAGGTGGCGCACGCGTGCGCGTGCTCAGGCGTCGCGGAATAGGCCGCTCTCTACGTCATTGCTTGCGCTCCACCGATACAGCCTGCTCACGCCGCTGGATGGCTTGTGCCTTATCAAAGGACTCTGCGTTTCAACATGACGATTCAGATTGCACCAGGCGCGTCGGTCAAAGGCCTGCGCCTGGTGCTGATCTATGGCGAGAATGCGGATGTGTCCGGTCTCGACGTCGGCCTCGTGAGCAAGACGACGGGTGATCAGGTCGGCCTACAATGGGGTCTGGTGCATCTCAATGATGGCGACTTCCTTGGTCTGCAG
>DPVW01000077.1:10297-16279 GCA_003529325.1 Candidatus Latescibacterota bacterium
CTGCAGTTGGGGCTGTGGAATACAGTGCAGGATCTCGACGGTCTGCAGATCGGCCTCGTCAACCTGATCCGTTCAGGCAAACCGCGCGGATTTTTGCCCATCGTGAACTGGAACTTCTAACAGCGCCACAAGCACCGTATAAGGCCGAGTCCAGTTCGCGTGGGACTCGGCGTTTCACGTTCTGCGAATCAGAACTGAGTGGCAATCGCCCCGAAGGATTCATCCATGACCTGCAACACACGGTCGACATCGTCGCGCGAATGGGCGACGCTGAAACCGTGGTGACAGGGCCCGCCTCCGTAGTCGTGGAAGTAGACGCCGCGCTCAAAGGCATGGCGAATGAAGGCGAGCCACAGGTCCTTGCGGTGTTCGAGGGCATCTCGATAGTCGATGGGCGCACGGTCGAGACCGAGGATGACACCAAAGCGGGCGCCGTGCCGGGGCACCTGCACGGGAATGCGATGACGGGCGATCATAGCATCCACCTCAGCGTAGAAACGATCGAATTCGGCGAGCAGGTCGGGGTAGAAGGACGGCTGCGTGACCTGATCGAGGAAGGCGAGACCGCCGAGCACACTTGCCAGCGGTGCCATGAATGTCCCGGAATGGGTCACCTCACCCACGGGTTTGTACAGATCCATGAGGTCGGCGCCACCGCAGATCGCAGACAGGGGCAGTCCACCGCCAAGGGATTTACCGATTGTGCAGATGTCGGGGGTGACACCGAAGTCGGCCTGGGCCGCCCCGGTACTCTTCTTGAAACTCGTCTGAATCTCATCGAAAAACAGCAACACGCCGTACTTGCTGGTCAGATCACGCAGGCCCTGGAGATACCCGGGCTGGGGTGGGATGCCACCGGAGTTGAAGTCGACGGGTTCGAGAATCAGCGTGGCGATCTGTTCGCCCTGCTGTTCGAGCACCCGCTCGACGGCTGCGAGGTCGTTGAAGGGGATGGAGCAGATGAACTGCGTCAGCGGCTCGGGGATGCCGGGGGACTCGCGGTAGGCGGATGGATTGTCGAGCTGGTCGGCCGGCACGTGACCGCCGATGAAGGTGTGCTCGTGATAACCGTGGAAGTGGCCGGTGAAACGCACGATCCGGTCGCGGCCCGTGGCGGCTCGACAGAGTCGAATGGCGTGCAGTGTCGCTTCGCTGCCGGAATTCGTGAAGCGGACGCGCTCGGCGCTGGCAATCAGGGCGCAGATCTGTTCGGCGAGTTCCACATGATGGATCGTGTCAGACGCACAGCACACACCCAGATCCGCCGCCTCGTGCAGGGCGGCGCGCACGGCGGGGTGGCCGTGACCCAATAGCGCGGCGCCATGGCCGCAGGACATGTCCAGATAGGCATTGCCATCGACATCGAAGAGTTGTGAGCCCTCGGCGCGTTCCACATACAGGGGATGCCCCAGAGCCGTGTTCAGCCTGGTGGAGGCACAGACCCCACCGGGCAAGGACTGCCGGGCACGGGCATACAATTCGTCACGCTTCACGAGTGCACTCCTCGTTGGTAGATAGGGCCCGCCCAGGCGGCATCTGTTGTGGCGGCGAAATCGTCCTGGGGGAATACGGGTCGATGCGACTGGGCGAGTTTGACCTGGTCGATGAAAGGAGTCGCACAGCCGGGTGCGGCGGCGTAGAGAATGCCGGCGGCGAACCCTTCGTAGTCGGCGCGGAATCCTTCTGGACTCTTGGCGAGCACGATTTTCACTCTACTCGGATCGACTCCAGCCGCTTCGTACAACAGGGGTGAACTACCTGGACCCGTCTGTTCGGTCAAGACGATCGTTGTATCCCGCACCCGCAGCCGGGCCATGCGTCCCATGTTGACGGGCAGATTGTGACCGCCATGGCCACTGAGAGTGTAGCTCAACTCGCCGACAGCTGCGACGGTGCCCTGCACGGCGAGGGGTTCGGAGAAGGGGTCGCGCTTGCCGCCGATCGTCATGGTTACGGCCGTTCCCTCCCCTGCGGCCAGACAATGGCCGACGGCTTCCGGATCGATGCAGAAGCACAGCCCTCCACCTTCGCCGATCTCCTGTTTTACCATGGCAGCCAGCAATTGTGTGCTGTCACCGGGCGCACCGCTGTTTGTCGCGTCATGCCCTTCCGAGACGGCGATGGGGCCGCCACCGATGGCCCGGGCGGACTCGATCAGGGTGTCCGGCGTGATGTACTCAAGGTCCCTGTGGCGGCGGCTCTGCCAGCAGGTTTCGCCGAACTCAACCGGGTCGATGGGCGGCCGGTCACCCGAATATGCCTGGTAGAGGGTCCAACCGAGCCAGGGCGCATCGAGCCACGGTTGTACCATGAAGAGGCTGGCGGAGTGCACATCGGCGCGATCTTCCGTCGCCACGAGTCGTCGCCAGAGATCGGTCTGCATTCCATAGTCGGTTGCCCGCCCCTCACTGTTGACGACCATGGGGATCTTGTAGGCATGGACCGCCGGTCGGGTGCCGTCACGGAGTATACGGGCCAGGCAGCGTGCAGCGCGACGGCCACAGGAGACGTGATCGACGTGCGGAAAAGTGTGGTATCCCAGCAGCGCATCGGCGTGTTGAGCCATGAGCGGAGTGACATTGGCGTGCAGATCGAGGGTGGCGACGATGGGGACCTGCGAGCCGATCGTGGTCCGTATCGCTTCCAGCATCCGGCCGCTGACATCGGGCTCGCCGATCGCGCACTGGGCGCCGTGCAGAGACAACAACACGCCGTCGATGCTGGCGCCACGAAGGGGGGCGACCATGCCTTCGATCAGTTCCGCCAACAGACCCTGTTCCAGCGGTCCCCCTGACCAGGCGACGGCGCGCAACATGCCATGCCACTCAACCGCAGTCCCAGCTGCCTCGGGGAAGGTGGTGAAACCGGCAAGTTCACCCACATCGCCGTAGCGCTCGACGACGGCGGCGCCGCTGACGAGACCGTAGGACTCGAAGTCCTCTCGTCTCGTCAGCACGGGATTGAGCGAGTTCGTTTCCTGCAACAATTGGCCGATGGCGATACGGGTCACGTCGTTGACTCCAGAAGATCAGGATCGCGGATATAGATGGAACGAATGGGGCCGCAGTCGGAACGCCGCTGACAGATGAGAATCACCTCCCCCGGGTTCCACCTGGTGGCGACATCGTCCGTCAAAAACGGATCGCCTTGAATCTACGCACGTGTTCGGTGAGAGCCTGTTCAACCGGCAATCGCTCGACGCTGGAAGCGCCGTAGAAACCGTTGACGCCGTCGGTATTCTGCAGCACGTATTCAGCGTCTTCCGGCATGGCGATGGGGCCACCGTGGCAGAGCACGATGATCTCCGGGTTCACATCCCGTGCGGCATTGCAGATTTCCTGCACACGCTCGGCCGACTGCTCAAGTGTCAGGGCCGTGTTGGCTCCGATGGAACCCTTCGTCGTCAGGCCCATGTGGGCGACAATGATGTCGGCACCAGCCGCCGTCATGGCCTCTGCCTCACTGGGTTGAAAGGCATACGGCGTCGTCAGCAGATTCATCTCGGCGGCGATTCGAATCATCTCCACCTCCAGGCCATACCCCATGCCCGTCTCTTCCAGATTCTGGCGGAAGACACCATCGATAAGGCCCACCGTAGGGAAGTTCTGCACGCCGGAGAAACCAGCCTCCTGAATCTGGGGGAGGAATCTCTCCATCTGGCGGAACGGGTCGGTACCGCAGACGCCGGCCAACACGGGTGTGTGGTCGATGACGGTGAGCACCTCACCCGCCATGTCCATGACGATGGCGTTGGCATCGCCATAGGGCATCATGCCCGCCAGTGACCCCCGTCCCGCCATGCGGTAGCGGCCGGAGTTGTAGATGATGATCAGGTCGACGCCGCCGGCTTCTTCGAATTTGGCACTGATGCCAGTACCGGCACCGGCGCCGATAATGGGAATGCCCTCGGCGATGTGTTGTTGCAGACGCTGGCGTATGTCGTGACGTGTATGGGCCATGTCCGTAGTTCAGTCCCGGGACCGAGTCGGTGGTTCCAGCTGCACACCTTCGAGCTTCCGCAGTTCCGCCTCGGGTCCGAACGGGGCGTAGATGGCGAGCAGTTCCATCGTGTCGTCACCCGTGTTGATCGTCGAATGGAAGAGGGCGGTGGGGATGTGGACCATGGTGCCGGCGCCGATCTCTTTTTCCACCTGCGAGCCATCGGTGAATTCCACCATCTGCAGGCCCTTGCCGGAGATCACGTAGAGAATCTCTTCACTGTAAGGGTGATTGTGGCGGTCGTGCCCCTTACCCGGTTCGAGTCTGACGACGCCGGCGGAAAAACGTTCAGCGGCGGTGACACCGGGTTCGGAGAGCCAGTTGAGTCGGCCCCAGTCGAAGACCTGGGTTTCCGTGTCAGCGGGTTCGATGAAGGTAAGTTTGTCGCTCATGGAATCGTCTTCCTGGAATCGATCAGCTCCAGCATCAACTCTACCGCCCGGGTTGAAAAGGACGTGTCGTTGATGTTGGCGTCGACTTCGTGGATGGGGATCTCGGGTTTGAGGTGTTCGCGCAGTGTCTCGGCAAAAGCCTGGTCCGCTTCACGATCACAGAATCGTTCGCCGTCGCCATCGAGGATGGAGAGGCCACGCAGGGGCAGCAGGAAAGCGATGGGGCCTGTTGCCACGTTGGCATGGGCGGCGAAGGCGCGGGCCATGTCCTGGTTCTCTTCAATATTCGTGCGCAGGAGCGTGACCGCGGGGTTCCATTCATAGAGTGTGCGACTGCCGTCACGATAGCGTTCGGGCACGCTCTCCGGGGCGCCGAAGTTGGCCATGTCGATGCAGCCGGGAACGATGAGATGGGGCAGCCCCTGCCTTCCCGGCGCGCTGAGGCGTTCTTTGCCGGCGTCGAAGATGCCACCGCAGATGGTGTCCGCCCATTCCGTTGTGGTGATGTCGAGGACGGCATCTACCAGGCCCTCGTCAACGAGCGCTTCCATCGTGCGGCCGCCGGTGCCGGTGGCGTGGAATACGAGGACCTCGTATCCCGCCTTGTCGAGAACGGTAGCACAGGCTTCGACACACTCGGTGGTATTGCCAAACATCGATGCGGCGATGACGGGACGTGTGTCCCCTCTGTCACCGTCGGACCCAAGGTCGGTTTCCACCATGCCGCAGATGGCACCGGCCGCCCGTGCGTAGACGCCGCGTGAGATGCGGTTGACACCGGCGACATCGACGATGGACGGCATCATGACAATGTCGCGCAGGCCGACAAAAGCCGAGGTGTCACCCGAGGCAGCGGTAGAGACGCAGAGTTTGGGCACACCGAGTGGCAGGGCCCGCATGGCGGCGCTGATGACGCTGGTGCCCCCCGTGCCTCCCATGCCGATGATGGCGTCAAACTTGCCATCGGCGTATAACCGGGAGGCGACCAGGGCGGCGCCGGCAGCCATTGCAGTCATGGCCAGGCCACGATCGCCGGAGGCGCGTAACTCGGCAAGGGTCGTATCGGCGGCAGTCGCCAGTTGC
Organism: Candidatus Latescibacterota bacterium; assembly: GCA_003529325.1. Classification (GTDB taxonomy): domain Bacteria; phylum Latescibacterota; class UBA2968; order UBA8231; family UBA8231; genus UBA8231. The sequence continues at coordinate 15,772 of DPVW01000077.1, forward strand.
TGGGCGCTGACGTCGATGGTGAAATGATCCGTTGTCGCCAGGACGCTGGTGTCGATGGTCAGCGTCTTGTGTCCACGACTGTGAATGCATTCCTGTAGATAGCTGTAGTCCTGGGCCTTTGTATCGAAGGCGCCAATCAGAGCGATGGTCCCGGGTGTCGGCATGGTGCCAAAACATGGACTGATTCTGGCAGAGCGCAAGGTGCTTGAGGTGGTCTGCTCCTTGCGGATGTTCCATTCACGTACTACGCTGGGGGAATGGAACCCTCGCGGTCGGTATTGACGACGTCTCGCGCAAGTGCCCTGGCGTTGACGAGACGCATACTGGCGGCCTAACTGTGCCTGCGAACCCGAGGACTTCAGCGCCCCGGGCGTCACCATCGTCGAAGTGGCGTTGCGAGCGGGATGCATGCCCTTTCACCTGGGATACCCCCATATCGGCGTGGGCTACCTTCGGTGCCGGTGTCGTCGTCACCACGAGCAGAACCTGTCTGTCGTGGATTCGGCGC
>DPVW01000077.1:16598-21308 GCA_003529325.1 Candidatus Latescibacterota bacterium
TCGGCGCCGCCGTCGTCAGCGCCTGCGCCCGCGCTGTGCTCGACGCGGGGCGGGTCCCGTACTATTCAACCGATCTGTCGAATCTGAAATCTCAGGCTGCCGCCTTGCGTTGTGGTTTTGTGCCGGCCTGGACGGAGGCATATGTGTACGTGCCGCGGCAACAGCGGGTGGATGGTGATTACCTCGGTCTGGGCCGACTCGGACAGGCTCCTGTATCTACACAACCGGCGTAAAGGGGTCGCCGGTCTGCGCCAACCACTGTGTCAGATAGGTGCGATGTTGTCGAAGGATGCCCTCAGCCTGCGGCTTCGTCGACAGGTCGTCGACTTCTCCTGGATCCCTCTCCCTGTCGAATAGGAGTTCGCGCCGATCCCCTGCGGAAAAGGCGACGTATTTGTGGCCGCGAGAGACGACGATGCGTGCGGCGAAATCGAGATCTTCCGTATCCGGGTGTAACTGCATGACGACGAACTCTCGCCCCGCATCGTTGTCGTCGATTGCACTACGCAGGCTGTGACCGGTAACGCCTGACGGTATGCTGAGCCCGGCGTAATCGCACAATGTGGGCAGAACGTCCATGCCGCTGGACAGCTGTGCGCGCTGTATCCCCGATGGAATCGTTCCCGGCCACGAAACCGTGAGAGGCACGCCGACCACATTTTCCCAGAACATGAGTTTCACCACCCAGCGATGCGCCGCCATGCCTTCGCCATGATCGGCGGTGTGCAGAATGAGTGTGTCCTGTTCAAGGCCGAGATCCGAAAGTGCCTCAAGAAGCCGGCCGATCTGTCCATCCACGCATTCATTCAACGAGTAGTACTCACGCAGGTAGTGACGCCAGCGATCCTCATCCCAACCGACGGTGTAGCTGTTCTCCTGTCCGTAGTACTGGCGTGTACGGCAGCGGCGGATGAAATCCGGTTCCCCTTTTGCAGGCTCGAAATTGTCGGGCAAGGGCGGCAGTTCTCGCGCCGGGTCAGCCGTGGGTGGGGCGCGATCCATGACGGCGTAACAGATGTCGTGGGGATTCATCAGGGGCACGGTGAGAAAGAAGGGTCGCTGCCTTGAGCGTTGCAGGAAATCGATGGCGGCGTCGACGACGAGGCCATCCATGTCTACACCGAGACCGGGTTGACCTTTGGGGAAGGCGAGTTCAAAGCGGTCATCTGTTTCGGCTGGGATTGGTGGCTGGTCGCCGCCACGGTTGCCCGCCCAGGCGACATCGTATCCCGCCTGGTGAAACAACCCACACATCTCAGGCTGGTCCTGCCTCGGTTCGATCCCGTTGACGAGCACGCCCGTCTCATGCGACGGGCGTCCGTAATTGAGGCAACTGCGCGAGGGGCCACAGACCGGGGCAGCGCAGTAGGCACGTGAAAAGCTGACCCCAGAGGCTGCCAGGGCATCGAGATTCGGCGTATTCACCCATGGATTGCCACTGCCGCTTACGGCATACCGCGACTGTTGATCGGTGTTCAGGAAGATGACGTTTGGGGGCATGTAGGGTCTCATCACGACTGGAGACGGATCACGCTCATGCCGTAGACGATGAGGCTTGGGATCGTGTAGCGGATGCGGCCCTCGCTGAGATCGAACTCCAGGTCGAGGGCTTCCCGCATCTCCGGGTAACGCCACTCCACCCCCGCAACCACCGTTCCTTCGGGCAATGACAGATCTACCTGAATCGGTCCGTGGGGGAGGGGGATCTCGATTGCTGCGGCTTCGTCCTGTCGGTAATTGATCCAGTGCAAGACGATTGCTGGTGTGTCCTGTGCCCGCCAGGCCCGCACGCGGACCCACCAGGGCGCATCCGTGCGCAACCAGAACCCACCGCACAGATCGTCGAGGCTGGTGATCAGCCGTTGGCCTTCTGCGTCATCGGGCAGCCGCGAGTAGACGGGCATCTCCGGCGCTCCGGCAAGGGTGTGAATGGTGACGGTTTGCGGTTGCCAGTCCGTGCTGTCCCACCGAAAGACTGGTCCCGAGCCGGCGGCGTCTGATAATCCGGTAGTCAGAGGGTTCTCGTCGCGTGCCTGCCCATCCGCATCCAGACTTCCCGTGGCGCCGGCAACGAGAAGAGCACCGCCACCTTCCACGTGTCGTTGGATGGCGGCGATCTCATCATCGGCGAGCCGACGGATATCGGGCAGGATCAGGGATGGGAACTCGCCCGCCCGCTCCGTCAACTGGTCATCGAAGAGGATGTCGTAGAAGACGTGCGCATCTTCAAGCCACTCCGCAATGCGCTTCAACGCGTCGAGGTAATCGACCTCCCCTTCACGTTCTGCACGCCGTGGGTAGACGAGACCGAATTGAGAGGCCGGTGTCGCCGGATGGAGCAGGTCCTCATGTTCGGCGAGGAATCGCTGGTGCCGGATGATAGGGCCATAATAGTCCTCGGCGGCAATACGGGTCGTTTCTTCATGCTCGGGGCGTGGTGGCCCGGCGTGGTAACAGGGGGAGGCGGCACCATGGGCGGCGCCTTCGCCAGCCCAGACACGCCAGCGGCGGTAGTCGTACTTGTTGATGACAAAGGGCCTACCGCCACCTGCGGCATGCATGTGACGGGCATTGAGTCCCATATCGGCGATATATCCCTGCTCGATGGAACTACCCCAGCGATAGGGCCCCTGGCTGTACCAGATATAATCCTCGCCACGGGCCCAAAGGTCGGCGGGCAATGCGGCCCGCTCGTCGTTGACCCGCATACCGTATTTATGATACCACTGGGCCGCCAGAAGACCTGGTCGCAGGGATCGACCGTAGTCGATAAAGACCTCGTCAAAGGCTGCCTTGCGTCGCCGTGCGGCGGCCTGTTCGAGAATCACCAGATAACGTCGCTTGAGTTCGTCCGGGGCGTCGTCGTCGGGCTCACGTACGTCAACTGTCGCGTCGAAGCCGTTGTCGAAGAGGCTGTCCAACTCGCCATGCGTCAAGAGCGGACGCATGTGGGCCCGGATGACTTCGGCGCAGTAGTGGCAGCCGCAGAAGCCTTCGTAATTGTGGGTCGTGTTGAAGCCGTCCAGACCAAGGTCGATGCCTTTACGGACCATGGCCTTGAGCATCTGCAGCCATACAGGGTTGGAAATGCAGCCACGATAGCTGAAATACGGACGACCTTCGATCGCCCGGCGTGCAGGTTCACCGGACGCCTCCCGAGCGATGGCATCAGTCACCGAGTCTGCGGGTGCCTCGCCGAGCAGATCAGCTGTCCACATCTGTGCCCAGGCGTCGCCGAACAGACCCAGGCCGGTCTCGTGATCGCCATAGTGGAGTGTGGAGGAAAGTTGGCCCACCACCCGGGCGCCCTCGGCCTGCACCAAAGGGATCAGTCTGGCCGCCCGTTCGAGATTCTCTTCGATGCCGACGACGGGCATGCCCGTCCACGATCGTTCGACACTGGCATCTGCCGCCAAACCATAAAAATCGGGGCCGAAATTGCCCACCTGCACGACCTGCACGTGGCCACGGCGCACATGATCCACGATCTGTTCGGGCTCTGGTAGTGTCCAATACTCGATGAGGCGGTTGAACCAGAAATCAGAACTCATGGGCGCGCGCCCCTTTCTGGACTCATCTGGTCCGGACAGAACCAGTCCATCTGGCGCTTGAGGGACATGTGTGCTTCCGGGTTTGAGGGCGTGTCGAAGCGGAATCGGCGATAGAGTTCGTGGGCGTCAGCTGTGGCCAGCGAGATACTGCGCACTCCCTGAAGTGGGGGACATTCCAGGATGGACTGCACCAGCCATTTCCCAAGCCCCTGGCCACGATTCTTGGACAGGACGAAGACATCGGCGAGATAGGCCATGCTGCTATAGTCGGTGATGATACGTGCGAAACCGATCTGCGCCTCGCCACGGTACAGGCCGAAGTGAATGCTCTATGGCCCGTTCAACCACGTCTCGTGGGATGTCTGGGGACCAGTAGCTGTGGGTGAGGAAGCCATGGATCATATCGAGGTCAAGCCGTTGGCGATCGGTGCTGACCACGTATGGCTCGCCTTCTTCGGCAGCCGCGTCGGCGACGCCATTCATATGGATCTGTCGACATAGGTGCGCCTGGTTGTCAGATTTTGGCGCCAGCGGCGCCCGCGGTGCTGGAGGCGGTCATCCGCCTAAGCTGGTCGGGACCCCGGATCAGGGCAAGTCGGATGCCTGGTGGGTTACAGCTCCAACTTGCTGTAGGCGATCTTCTCGCGGTCGAGCCAGAGGCGCAGAATGGGATGGGCCTGAGCCAGCAACTCGGTTTCCCGCGGGCTGAGTCGCCCCTTGAGGCGGGCGCCACCATCCCCACCGTCATCACCCGGCGTGAGCGTTCGCCATCCCGGACCTGCACGGACCAGATGGAGGTGGTCGCCAGCTTGACGGCTTTTGAACTGAGGCAGTGGCCCATGGCGTGACCTTCATTGGCCAAACTACGTGCAGAACGCAATTCCTGGATCGTCCACACCAGCAGTTCGCCAGTGCGCTCGTCTTCGGTCTCCAGATAGAGGTAGGTGAGGCGACGATTGCCCTGGCCCTGGGAATCGGGTGGTTCCTCGACCTCAATCGACCAGGCGCGGCGCCAGCGTTCGACCTGTCGCAGCAGCTTGGGCAGACTACGGCTTTTCATCGACAGAAATAATGGTGAGCCGCCAGTACCGATGACCTGGCCAAATCGTAATGCTTCGGTGATGGTGGAGTCGGCCGGCGCCAGGGGCACGTTGTGGGC
>DPVW01000133.1 GCA_003529325.1 Candidatus Latescibacterota bacterium
CAGGGTCACGCCAAGGCCCGCCCCTTTCTCTGGGAGGGCGGTGGCAGCCTGGTGTTCGAATGGCAAGAGCCGCTGGCACTGGACAAGCTGCGGATCTTCATCGGTGAGATCGGCAACAATTATCTTGTCCGCACCTACCTTGGCGGTCGCCTGGATGAGACTGGCGTCATCCGCGACCCCGAGGGAGTCCAGACCGCGCTTGTCACAGATGACCGCCGCAAGATCGGCCAGTGGGTGGAGGTCCATTTCCGCTGGTACGATGGCCGACAACATCGAAGTGCTCGCGCTGGGGACGATCGTCTTCTACGAAATCGAAATCCATGCACGTGACGACCGCCCCACCGCGATCCAGAGGTTGCAGTGGCGCCAGATCAAGTGTGGCCCCAAAGGGCTGGAGAGACCGGCCTGCAGCAAGTCGTCGTCCCCTCAGTCCCTCCCGTAGGTAGCCTGGATGGCGGCGCGCATGTACCCGGTGGCCAGGGCATGCCCAGCCTGTCCATTGCTGTCCCCCGGGATCTGTGGCGTGTGGTCCATCATGAAGGGGCCCTCGAAGCCGATCTCTTTGTAGGTCCGCATCGCTACGAGCATGTCCACGTCACCCTCGTCGATAAAGACCTCCTCGAAGTACCTTCCAGCACCTTTCACATTGCGGAAGTGGGCGTACACGATCTTTCCCTGTGCGCCCATTCGGCGGATCGCGTCATACACATCGACACCCATTTCAGTAACGCAGCCCTGGCAGAACAGCATGGCATTCGCGTCACTGGGAGCCAGCTGAAAGATGCGCTCGTATTGCTCCAGGGAAGAGACGATGCGCATGGCGCCACCCATGGCCTCGGGGATCGGTGGATCGTCGGGGTGTAGGGCCAGACGGACACCGGACTGCTCGGCGACGGGCACGATGCGCTGCAGGAAATACTCCATGTTCGCCCACATCGATGTTTCGTCGATCTGCTTGTCCGGCCACTCCCCCTTGGTCTGCTCCCACTCGCCATAGTCGAAGGTGCTGTATTTCGCCCCACCCCTGCCGGTAGCGGAGGTCGTGCGGAAGTTGCCGATGGGCTTGAAGTTGTAGCCCAGCGTTGGTACGCCCGCATCACCCATGGCACCCAGAACATCAATCCACTGCTGAATCTTCTTATCCCGTTCGGGGCCCGCCAGGGTGATCTCATCCGGGCCCGTAAGGGCGATGTTCATCAGCTTGAGACCGTGTGTCTCGGCGAGCTTGCGCACATCGATGAGATACGTCGCCATCTCTTTGCGCGTCACCATCGATCCCTGGATGCCCGCCGCAAAGGGTGGTGGGTTGATGGTGAGGTAGTCGACGCCGATCGCTTTGTAGAACGCGAGGTTCTCGTCGTTCACATGGGCATGATTCAGCTGGTCCTGGATGTACATATCTGCCTCCTGGCGATCAGGCGGTAAAATCGTACTCCATGAGTTCGTCCGTGCCCTGCCAGATGATGCCATTGTGACCCAGCCGGCGCGCCTCACTGACAATGTGATCGATCGTCTCCCGCGGCCAGCCTTCGCCGTGGAGGATGGGGTACGAAGGCATATCTGGCGGCAGGTAGAGCTTGGCTTTCACCAGATCCCGGAGTACGAGATCGGCTGTGGGGATTCGGTACGCCAGCGTCCCCGCTTCTTCTGCACCGTAGGCATCGATCGTCTCCGGCAGGCCCATGCCATCGTAGCCGTTGAAGCGATACACCACCTGCAAGGCGTCCTCCTCCGTCAGGTTCGGGATCTCTTCCTGGAGGAATCGGGCCCACTCGATGAAGGTGTTGCAGACAAAGGCGGAGATGTGCGACACGAGGGGGCTGGCGAAGTCGGCCATCTCGCCCCAACGCCGGTGATCGTGCCCCGCCGTCAGGGACATCGACGCGGGATAGGTGTCGGTGCCGAAGGAGACATCCGTCGCCACCTCGTGCACAATCGACCGGAACCGGCTCAGGTTGCGAGTGATCAGGTCCGTGCGAAAGCGCACCCAGTCGAGCACGCCCGACTTCAACCCCAGAGCCTGTACAACGTCGAAGAAGCCGAATCCCAGGCGTGCCACATCGCCCAGGCGGGCACCGTCGAGTTCGCCCAACCCCTGCCGGGCGCTCTGCAGATCCGCCACCATCTTCTCCATGTCGTAGCCCAGGTCGGTGGCGGCGGCGGCGCAGGAGGCGCACGTACAGCCGAACAGGCCAAGCGGAAAGCTGCCCATTGAGTAGCGGGTGTGGGTAATGTCGAGAGCATCCAGACCGTACTGTGTTGCCCAGTGCGTGTACACCGCCTCGAACCAGTCTTGCGTGCCTTGCTGGGACGGGCAGAACGTGAGCCGTCGGATGGTATAGGCCCCACCATAGGTCCACACCTTGAGGCCTGCGTCCTTCAGTTGCTTGACGATCGCCCGAAACGCGGCGTCGTCCCCATCGGCGTTGACGGCGGGTCCACAGAACCGTTTGGCCTGCTCGTACTCCCTGGGGTCGATTGGGCGCCCGTCGAAATGACGGGACACAAGTTGATCAAGCTCCGCATCGGTAGGGGTGCGGCCGCCGTAGGGACTCAGGCTCAACACATCAGCCGGCAACTCACCGGTGAAGGGAATGACAACCGTGTCGAGGCCGATCTCATCGCGTAGCCGCAGGACATAGTTGGGGTGCTGTTGAATGACATCGGCCGTCAGATAGATGCCGGTGCGCCAGGACTGTTCTGCCATCGCTAAAACCTCGTCACCTCGAATTGGTCGTAGCCACATTCGACTCCGACCTCGGCTGCAAGTACCTCTAACTCCTCGCAGTTCTCGTCCCCCAGGGGGATTCCTCGCTCACGATTCTCCCGCTCCCATTGCCATTCCATGCCACCTGGCAACTCGGCGCGGTCGAATCCTGGAAAGGGCTGCATCTGTCGCGCCCCTTCGATAAAATGGTCCATCTCGGCGGTGTATTCCTCGAAATCCATGAACCGCTTTACGTCCCAGGCGCAGAGAAAAGCGCCCTGATTCGAAGTCCACTTTGTTTGGGGAGGCTTCAGTCGCTCCCGGTTGATGCCCGCCAGGACACCGGAAAATACCTGGATGGCAGTCGAGATGCCCAACGCCTTGAAGTAACTGTTCGGCATTTCACGAATCAGGTCTTCCCGGTATGGCAGCATGGCCCCCCCCATATCAAGGATGAAGGGAGGCTGCGAGCCGGCGGGAAAGCCGATGCTGATGGGGGACGAGTTCGGCAGGTGAGAGACTGGCTGATTGGGATCGGGACGATTTCTGTGAGCCGACATGGCCATCCCGACGAAGCCCTGTTCCACAGCCATTCTTGTCCACGCGCCCGCGGATCCAATGTGAAAATGGTTGCTGGTGGTGCACGCCCCCATACCAAACTCGTGCGTGGCTTTCAGCACCTGCGCCATGCCCACTCTGCAGGCCATGTAGCCCAGTCCCCCGTCGCCGTCGACACTGGCGGCGGCGCCAAAATTGGACACAATCCTGACATCCGGCTCCGGATTAACGTTGCCATCGCGCAAATTTTCCAGGTAGTGGCGTAGTTGCTTGCTGCCGTGGCTGTAAAGCGAACGGGCATCGTTTGCCAACAGACGCTCGGTCAGATAGTCGGCATCCGCCAGTCGCATCGCCGTCGTTGCCAACAGCCGTCGAATGACCCCGCCCTGGTGCTCGATGGGGACCAATATGCCATGTTCCGGCGGGTAGTTTCTCGATTTGAAAGCCATCAACTGCCTGTTCCACCACCGACCAGGACCTGTTTCCCAGCCGCATTCTTGAGCAACACGGTAACCTCCGCCTCTTTTGCCGTGAGTGCTACATCCTCCGCGATCCGCATCACGCTGCCCGGAACCAGGTCCGTCGACCACAGGACTTTGCCAGTCGCCGTGTCTTCGACGACCAACTGGGCGTCACCGGATACCGCAATATCAATTTCGATGACAGCCTTGTCCGCTCGGTAGACCAAACTTGGTTCATCGAGCAGCAGATAGTCCCCCAACAGCGCGTGTACCGAGGTGATCTGCTTCTTGCTGACACCATGGAACATGGCCAGGTCCACGGTGTAGACGGCAGCTTCACCCCTGTCGAGATCGACGGAGTAACCCTCGCGCTCCCAGCGATCGGCATGGTTGGATATATGCCGGGTCAATGAAGGTTCAAGGTAGTACCGATCTCCACTTTTCGTCAGTCCCATATACATGGGGATTTCCCGCTCGCCACCAATAACCACCTTGGAGCCCACCATGGCCATCACCTCCTGCGTCTTGTCATCCCCGATGACGCCCCATGGCGCTGGCACAAACAACTGCAGCCCCTCGTCGGTCTCTGTTCGGCGAAAATCCACCGCTTCCGGGATGGGCCAGTCGTGCCATGACTGATCTGGGATCTCATACTGTGGCAAGAGTCCACTCCAAACAACCCAACTGCTGTCGCCAGGAGCATAGAAGTAGTCGCCGTCATCACACGTACCACCGACGCAGGGACTGCCGTGAACACAGTGCTGAAACCGCGCTCGACGCTCCCCCACGTTCTCGATCTTGTAATCCATCCGCAGACGTGTGGAGCCTTCGTAGGCAGTCATGGTCTTTTCGAAGCGCAACTCGCACAGACGCCCCGTGACAGGGTCGGGATACGGAAACGTGATCTCGCCAACCAAGACGGCGTGATCATCGTATGTGCGTGACGTCATCTCCCATGGCTGCGTCCACAGGTAGCCCATGTAGGGCGACCCTCCGGTCCAGGGCACAGACTCCGACACCCCGCCGTGGCCCACGTGTTGACCGTGGTTCCCGCTGAGGGGTGCCAGTTGTCGCAGCTGCTCTACACCGGTGATCTTGTCAAAATACGTCAGTGGCGATCGGGCCCGGGTGTAGGCGATCTCGCTGCGGATGTACTTGTTTTCAAAGACGTACACCGGTTGGCCATCGCGCTCACCGGGCACAAGAGTGATCTGGCTGAATCCGGGCATGGCCCAGAGAAGCGCCAGCAGCAGAACGGATAGTCTCACCGCGAAACTCCTTTCGGAAGTGGAAGATCGAGCAGTCCCACACCCTCCTGGACCGTCACGATACGATTGGTCTGGATCTCCTGGATGCGATCCACAACGCCGGAGGGCCACCGTACTTCGAGAACATCGATACGGCTCTGTGGCCCAACGCCAAAGGTGGCTCTCAGGTCGTTCTGCCCGTAGAGGCCTGATCCCGTGCGGATCTCCCTGACTTGCTGCACCCCACCGGCATTGACCGTGATCCGTGCACCAACGCCATCCCTGTTGCTGGTGACACCGAGCGTCCTGACCATAAACCAGTTGCCCTCGCGGTTGCCGCCCTCGTTGCGCAGCAGGTCTGCCCGCTTCGTGGAGTTGACGACGAAGATATCGACATCGCCGTCATTGTCGTAATCGCCAAAGCTGGCGCCGCGGCTCACTCTTGTGATCGCGAGACCGGCGCCAAGCAGATCCGTCACCTCGGCAAACTTGCCGTCCCCGAGGTTACCGAACAGCTGATTCCGCTGGGCGTAGGAGCTGGTCGCATCGAACAGCTCAATGTTGTCGAGCGTGTGTCCATTGGCGATAAACACGTCCAGCAAGCCATCGTTGTCGAAGTCGAAGAAAGCGGTACTCCAGCCGACGAACGGCAGCGAGGCGCCGCCAATGCCCGAGTGCATCGACGCATACGAAAACATCCCGTCCCCATCGTTGCGGTAGAGGCTCGTGGGCTCGTGCTGAAAGTTGGGAACAACGAGGTCCAACAGGCCGTCGTTGTCGTAGTCCCCGAAGTCCGCTCCCATGCTGGCTTCCATCCGCCCATCACCACTGTAGCCGACGCCCGCAATCAGTGCCACGTCCACAAACTTGCCAGCTCCATCATTCTGGTAGAGAAAGTTGGGCCGCTGATCGTTGGCGACAAAAATATCCACATCGCCATCGACGTCATAGTCGGCACAGACCACCCCCATGCCCTTGCCTTCAGGATTCAGCACACCGGCATCGGCGGTAACATCCGTGAAAGTGCCATCCACCCCGTGGTAGAGGACATCCGCCGTACCAGAAAAATTCTCGGGGCTGGGATAGGCTTTCAGATCCTGTGTCGAGCGTTTTCCGTCAGCGAGTATGTACGGCGTCAGGTCGTGACCCGGGGCATCAATAGCATAGTCGACGTAGTTGGCGACGTACAGATCGAGAGAGCCGTCGTTGTCGATATCGAGCCAGGCACAGCCCGTGCCCCAACGATCATCGCCGACACCGGTCTCGGTGGTGACAGCCGCGAACGTTCCGTCCCCAGCGTTACGGTAGAGGGCGTTCGGGCCGTAGTTGCTGACATAGAGGTCCGCATCCCCATCGTTGTCGTAGTCGGCGGCAGTCACCCCCACGCCGTAGCCCCCATCATCCACACCAGCCGTGCCGGCCAGTTCGACGAACCTGCCACTGCCGACGTTACGGTACAGCTTGTTTGTCTCCGTGGGCGTAACGCCGCGCTCCAGGGAGTGACCATTGACAGCGTAGATATCGAGGAGACCATCATCGTCGTAGTCCAGGAAGGCAGTTCCCGGCCCCATGGTTTCAATAAAGTACTTCTGCCCGGTTCCACCGTGTGTGTAGTGGAAGTCCACCCCCGCGGTCTCGGATACCTCAAGGAAGCTGACCTGGCCGGCGGCGCCGACAACGGAGAGCGACACGAACACGCCAAGCGCTGACCACGTCAGGAGTGCAGCCGTACAAACCCGCATCTCAGGGGCTCGATGGGGCACGCAAGAGATCTCCCGAGACGATACTTTGCTCGCCTTCGAGGGTCCTGATCTGTGACAGGTGTGGGGCCAGAACCGCCACGATCTGCACCAGACCGACCCGCTGCGTGTCACGCTTTGAATAGACGACGAACTTGTAGCCTACTTCGATTTCATCCTCTACCCCGAGGTTCACGAACCCCTCCTCCCCCTCCAGGCTGAGAACCTTGGGATCATGGTGCGACAGACGTACAGCTCTGCTCCTGCCCCGCAACTGCTCGGCGATCTGTGCCAGCGCTTCGAAGGTCACCTTGCCGATGATGGTAGCGCGGAATTCCTCACCACCGAAAGGGACGTCATTCAATCCCGTGTGGGTCGCACGCGTTTCAGTGGGTCTGCCCAGCAACGTCAGCCCCAGATCGGTAGACGTAGCCTCAGATCGTCCCGCAACCTCTACAACACTGCCCTGTGACCCAGGCACCGTGTGCAGCAGCCGGGTTTCAACTTCGACGAGGGCGGTGTACGACGAATAACCAGCAACGAAGGGATTGCCAACACTGACCCGCTGGATGGAGAAATTGAGGATATCACCTGTCATCACCAGATCCGCACCAAGCGCCTGCCCGATGCCCCGAGCCTGATCCTCTGTTATAGCGGCGTCCCTGCCGTCTTCGGGCAGTAAGGAGAACGCCGAATCGACCGGGATGACAACGAAGTCTTGGCGCTGTCCGAGCAACTCACCCAAGTGTTCAGGGATTGCCTGCCGGATCTTCCAGGTACCGGGGAAATGGCTGTGATCAGCAAAGGGGAGAATGACAATGCTGTCGCCGCTCTGCACCGCCGAGCCCGGAAGCGCATGCAGCAGCAGAGCGACCACGAACAGCTCAACGACACGCCTGTAATCACCACCGACGCATGTCCTACGGATGTTGGTCGTCAGCACTCACAAGAGGTTCCTCGACCTCCGTCCATTTTTCCGTTCTTCGATCGAAATCGAACTGGCAGTCGATGGCATCCAGTACGTTGCCAAACTCATCGAACTTGAGGGCGAATTCATGCAGCACGAAGCGCACGCTCTTGACCTCGGGATCAAGCGCATCGAAGGCGATCAGTCCGCTGTGATTCTCGCCTTTGAACACGGGCTGATCTTCGGCGTAATTGAGGCTGCGCACATGCCCCATACGAACCTCAAAGCGGTAGAACTCGTTGCCGCTCTGCCCCCGCAAGCCTCGGTAGTAGCGCTCGAAGCTTTCGTGCGGCGAGGTCGAAGGAATCCCATAGGCGTGGAGCACTTCGCCCCCATCGGTAAGCAGCACCGCTTCGAGAGGATCCAGTTCCACCTTGGCGAAGGTCTGATTGAACACGCTCACCCGAAACGTCGAGAAGCGATTCGGCGTGTAGCCCACGTCGCCATCGACATAGTCGCCGTAGGTATATGGGTTTGTTGAGTACTTGCCTCGGACCGAGTCCTCGGGGAGCAGTCCGTTCAATTCTCCGTCCGTCAAATATCTGACGTTTAAACGAAGTCCCTCGACGGCATAGGAAATGGATCCGTCCTCCTCGGCTCGATAAGACGCATCCCCATCACCGGTTTCGGTGGGCTCCATATAGGAGTTGAAATGAATCTTCGGCGGGAAGATGATACATCCCTGGAAAACCAGGGCAGCACATGGCAAGGCCCACCATATGACCCTTCGCAAAACACTCATACCCTTCCCTTTCTCGCGCGCGTATCCATCACAATCTCGAGGTCACGATCCAGTCTCGATGTCCCTTGGCAAACTGGTACGCCTCCTGGCTTGCCCTCTCCTCCGCAAACAATGAGATGACTCTGTCGTATGTCTGCACCGCCTCTTTCCACTGGCGCAGAAATTCAAAACAGACGCCCAGGTTACTCAACGCCCCAACCTCGACTTCGGTATCCGGGAAGCGCTCCTTCAAGCTGACAAACAGGGGCACCACCTGGCGGAACTTCTCCACCGCCTCTGCCGTTTTGGCCTCTTTTTCCAGGCTCAAAGCCTCGGAGAAAACAACCATCACCTGCTCGTATTCGCCGTAGGCAATGATCTCCCGAACATTCTTCAGCACCTCAGGCACCTCACTGGCGATCTTGGAATCACCATAGTTCTGCAGCACGTACTCATACTCGGTAAGGGCCCTGCTGTACTCTTCTCTGTTGAAGAAATAGTCACCCAGGGTAAAGCGGGCGTCCGGCGCAAACTCGCTCTCGGGGAAATTACTGACGAGCTGGTCCAGTCCGGCAACGAACTCATCTTCGTTCTTCGCCTCGTAGAACGCCCAGGCCAGGTTGTACGTCGCCTCATCGCCGAATGGTGAATCCGGATAGACTTCCAGCACCGTTCGGTATAGCTGGGCGACCTCATCGAAGGCGCCCAGATTGAAGGCACTCTCCGCGGCGCGCATCATGGCCTCCGGAGCCACCTCGGAAGCGGGAAACTTCGCCACGAGATCCTTGAAAACATCACCCGAACGGTCGAATTCACGCAGGCTGAAGTGAGCGTAGCCAAGATAGTAGTACCCGTACAGCGCATTCGGAGAATCAGCAAATTCCGCGACGAAATCAGCGAGTGTTGCCGCCGCTTCGTCGAGGCGGTCCTGCTCGAAATAGAGCGTCCCGAGAGCATAGGCCATATCCGGAGAGTAGAAAGAGTCCGGATAGCGTTTCAAACCTTCGGTATAGGTTGAAATCGCCTCCTCAAATTGGTCGCTTCGGTGCTGGCTCTCGGCGATGAGGTAATAGACCTGCTCGTCGATCCAGTAGTCTCTGTTCTGCTTATCGTCTGCAAACCCCAGTTGTAGAACTCGCTGCCCCATCTCGATGGCCAAGTCGTACTGCTCCAACTCGAGGTAGAGCTCAAGAATCAATACCATGTACTCTACACGCTCGGCGGGATCTTCCGAGGTGGCGGCAAGCCGGGTGTAACTCTCCAGTGCCTCCTGCTGTTTGTTCAAGCGCAGGTAGGCCATGCCAAGCATCTTCTGTGCCGGACCTCGAATGCGCTCGTTCTCAGAATTCACCAGCGCCTTCAGATCACCCGCCGCCTCGGCGTACCGTTCCAGCCGGGAGTAACTCGTCGCTCTGTCGTAGCGGGCGATTTCGCGCAACAGCGGGTCTGGCGTGGTTTCGATGGTCTCGGAAAAAGCATCTACCGCGAAATCGAACTGCCCTTTGCCGATCCATGCCTTCCCCATCAGGTAGCTGAACTGCGCCCGCTCACCTTCGCTGTCGGAGGCCTGGAGACCGATTTCAAGAACCCGCAGCGCCCTGTCAAACTCTGCAAAGCCCACGTACGCCCGCGCCGCCTCGAGACGGGAGAGCGAGAACTGGGGGGCGCTTTCGCGTACCAACAACAGATGTTGCGTGGCCAGCTCAAGCTTCTGCGCTTTGCTGAAAACGAGTCCAAGCTCAAAGTGGGCGATATCCAGATGGGTGGGATCAGCAGCACTGGTGATGATCTCTTCGTATATCGTGGCCGACTCATCATAGGCTTGCTGCCCGAACTGCATCCGTGCCAGCTGGAACTGAGAACTCCGGCCGTAGGTGCCCCCTGCATCTTCATCGATGATCTCGCGATAGACGGCGAGGGCGCGACGGTTCTCCTTTTCCCCGCCGAGCATCTGTCTCGTGAGCCCGGAATTGAACTTGGCCGCCATGTCGAACAGGGGATCGGGGAATTGCTCCAGCTGCGTCGAATACGACTGCAGAGCCTGGTTGTACGCCTGCTGCGCCGGCGCGACCTCGCCTTGTTGGGCGAGGCGTTCGGCCTTGGAATAATGCGCCTGGCCGATCTCGTACCAGGCGTTGGCCAGGGAATACCCGGCAGAACCCGCGACCTCGCCATACCCCTTGGAGTAGACATTGAACTCGCGAATCGCGTCGTCGAAAAGCTCCTCCCCCCACTCCGTGCTCGCCTCGACGTATCGCTGTGCGAGCCGGAACTGCATTCGTGCCTGGAAGGTTTTGCTCGGCGTATTGTCGATCGCTTCCCGGTAGGCACCCACACAGCGGCTGAGCTGACCGTTCGCGAAGTGCATGTCAGCAAGGCTCTGATAGGCCTTCTCAACCAGACGCCGCTCCTGGGCAAACACGGTGACGACAGTCCGGTATGACGTCTCCGCCTGAGCAAAATTCTGCAGTTTGCTGTAACAGTCACCAGTGCGAATCTGGGCCTTGGCCGTCAACTCGTATTCGGTTTCATCCACCAGCCCAGCAACCTTCTCGAACTGCATCCGCTGGACTTCCTGCTCGCTCAACTGGCGAATATCGGCTCGGTCTACCAGTCGCTGGTAATGTGGAATCGCCTCAGCATAAAGTCCCTGGTCGTAGTAACACTCGCCGATCTGGAACAGCGCCCGGCTCACCTGGAACCCGGCATCGAAACGTTGTGTCAACTCGACGAATGCCTCGATACTATGAGGGTAATCTTGCAGTTCATAGTAGGACCAACCGATGTTGTACAACACCTCTACCAGATAGGGGTGATCGGGGTATCGTTCGACGAATTCCAAGCCCTTCCGAATCACTTCCTTGTAACGTTTGGCGCTGTACCAGCAGGTCATGATCCTGCCTTGCGCCAGAACACGCAGCTCCTCGGATACCGCCTGCTCTTCCACCCTTGAAAAGAAGCTCACCGCCTGCTCCAGATAGGCCTCCGCCTTCCTGGTTCGCTCCGCCTTCTGCTCTTCGTTGCGCAGGTTTCCTGCCGCTTGAAACTCCTCCTCGAACATCTTGAAGTACGAATTGCCCACCTGATAGATCGCCGCGTCCTTAACGGTGGATTCGACCTCGCCGACAACGACGATGATCTCGCCGTCATCCAGCAGGATGCTGGCCACATCCCCCACACTCCGGTATTTCTCGATCGCCTGGTCGTACGCACCCTCGGAGTAGAATCCCTGGCCCGCCTGGAACGTGGAGAGCATGTAGTCCCCCGTGGGCACATCCTTGGCAACAAGAGCGATCCCCAGCGTTATGCTGGCGATGACGATTCCTAACAATCCCATGAGGGGCTGCCTCCCGTTGTCGGTCCCTGGACTATCAATGGACCTCCATGGCCTGAAGCCTCTGCAGCGACTTTTCAGCCTGTTGGAACCCTGGGCGGATCGAGAGCGCCGTCTGGTATTCTTCTAGCGCCC
>DPVW01000156.1:0-5089 GCA_003529325.1 Candidatus Latescibacterota bacterium
CCCGCAGGTCGATCTGCCGGATGTGGTCGCGCGCCTGCGGGGCGAGGCGCTGGCGAATTTCGGCATCGGTGACGGGGAGGAAGTCCTGCAGCAGGACGCCGCCCAGAAGACGTACGTTTTTCCCGGCTTGCGCACGCCAGGTGATAGGAGCGCTGGCGCTGCCCGCATCCTCCGGTCCCAGGCGCAATGGCTCGGCCAGGGGGTAGTCACCTGCCGCCAGTTCGACGACAAGGCCGTCGGTGGGGATGTCGCCAGCTACGATCCGGCGGCGCACCTCATCCCGCGCGTCGCTGAGGGCAGTGGCAGAGGGAGAGACAGACAGGCAAGGCACGTGGGATCTCCATGTAAGGGCAGCTTGTGAGAACGAGGAGGGTGTCCGAGTTTCCGCCGTCGGAAGGAACACAAATGACCCTCTCAGCGATACAACAACCGACACCTGAGCAACTCGAAGCGTTCGACCGTGACGGCTATCTCGTCGTCGAGGAGGCGTTGCCAGCCGACAAGGTCGCCGATCTACTGCTCGTCATCGGTCAGTTACAACAGCGCCTGCAAGACTCACCACATCGGCGCAAGATCTTCGGTCTCGATGTGCGACCACTGATCACCGAGGATGACGCCTTTCTTGAGCTCATGGAATGGTCGACGACCTTTCCCCTCGCCGTGCGTTTCCTCGGCCACTGGAATCTACAACTGACGACGTCGCATCTGATCATGGTGCCGCCCAACCCGGAGCAGCGCAATACCGGTTGGCACGACGATGGCGGCAAACCCTTCTTCCATGTCAATGGCATCAAACCCTTCATGAATCTGAAGGTCGGATTTTTCCTCACGGATCTGCTGCAACAAGACATGGGTTCGCTCATGGTCGTGCCCGGTAGCCACCGAGTCGCTGGCCGTCCCGCCTGGGAGGAAGGGGCCCGCGACCCCCGAGACGCAGTCGAATTGAAGTTGCACGCCGGTTCGGCCGTCATCTTTCAGCAGGGGGTGTGGCACGCAGGGGCGCCGAATCTGTCAGATGAGACAAGGATCGTGCTCTACTATGGTTACGGCAGCCGTCTGCTGCGGCCTATCGACTACGACAACATGCCGGCGGACCTGCTCGACAAGTGCACACCTATCGGTCGCCAATTGCTCGGTGAGAAGAGCACACATCTTGGCTACTACATCCCCACGGATGAAGACGTGCCGTTGAAGTCGTGGTATGTCGAACGCTTCGGCGAGGCTGTGCGAGAATAGTCAGCGACGTCAGGCGCAGACGGCGTCCTCGACATGCCAGCGGTTGAAGGGGCCTTTTTCCTGCTTTCTGGCCATACGGTCCCGCGTATCACGCCAGAGCCGCTCCCAACCAGCCGGATCACGCAGTTCGCTGTCGGGATTGGCCCGGCTGCGAGCGACAAAACCGGGAAAAGCAGGTCGACCAGTCGGTTTGCCGATCGGCTGGTAGCGCAGGTCGAAACTCCAGCGGACCTCGTCGCTGACATTCGACAGCGAGCTGTGGCAGGTCAACTGCGTGAGGAACAGCACGTCCCCGGCTTGCATCGGCAACGACACGGGAGTCTGAGTTGGTAGCATGTTCTCTACGACGGTGAGCCCCACGGGGCGCCGGCAATGATGGAGCAGGCCACGACGGTGACTGCCGGGCAGCACCTGCAGACAACCATGCCGTTCGGAGGCTTCGGTCAGGGAGAACCAGACGGTGAGGATCTCGCCCTCGTCCGCCTCCGGCAGGACGACACCATTGTCCTGATGCCATGGTGTGAGGCCGAGTTGGGGTAGACCGGTATCGGCATTTTTCGGTGTCAACCGTTCCGGTGGTTTCAGCCGCACGTGCTGCACCGGGTTGGAGTAGATCTCTGGGCCGACGATGGACTCCACCGCGTCGAGCAGGGCCTCGTTTACCAGCGTATTGAAGACGGCGGGACCCGCCCAGAAGGGTGTCTCTGGTTGCACGTTGCCCTGGGGCAGACTGAAGTCGAAGTACTGGGCGTGCACCTTGCCACTGTCGGCATAGACGCGGGTCAAGCGCTCCTGGAAGGGCAAGTCCTGATAGGTGGAGCCAATCGTGCCCGCCGCATGCAGTTCGGTTGCGAGGCGGTCGAGAACACCCTCGTACTCCCGAATGACGGGATCGATGACGGTCTCAGGGTCAAGGAGTCCCTCGACGACGAGATACCCCTGTTCGTGAAAGTGCTCGAGTTGTTCCGTCGTTATCGATGGCATGTGCTTAAGATGCACTGACCCGCGCCGAGGCGCCACAACCTGCGCCCTGGAAAAAAACGGTCCATACTCAGTGTGGAAGTTCCAACCTTCAACCCGAGGTGATCGCATGGCAGGACTTCTGCAGACCCGGCTGCTGAGTTCTCTGGAGAAAGTTTTCGCCGACGAGCAGCTGCAGGCAAGCGCCAGTCGCAGTGCCACCTGTCTGCGTGGTGAGGTGTTCTCCTTTCAACTCGCCTACTGCGCCCGGTCCCATCTGCGCGATCTCACTGTCGCTGTCGAATCCGACCTGCAGCGGCATATCCAGGTGCGCGCCGTCAGTCTCGTGCCCAGCGAGTTTCCAGGGGGGCGGTTTGACGAAAACGTGCTGCGCACGACGCCTGGTCTGTATCCGGATCTGCTCATGCCCCTCGAGCAGAGATTGCCGGCACCCCCCGGGCAGTGGCGGTCATTGTGGGTGACGGTGCGCGTACCGGCGCGCAGCGCAGCAGGGGGACACGAAATCAAACTCGTTCTCACCGCGGCGGGTGCAGTGGTCGGCGAAGCTGTTTTCGTTCTCGAAGTGTTGCCCGTGACACTGCCGGCGCAGAAGCTGAAACATACCAGCTGGTTTCATACGGATTGTATCGCCACGCAATACGATGTCGATGTGTGGAGTCGGCAGCATTGGGGGTTGGTCGAACAGTTCGTGCGCAGTGCTGTCGATCACGGCGTCAACATGCTGCTCACGCCGCTGTTTACGCCGCCATTGGACACGCAGGTAGGTGGCGAACGACCCACGGTGCAGCTGATCGATGTACGGGTGACATCGAAGGATCGATACAATTTCGACTTTTCGCGGTTTGATCGCTGGGTGCGGATCGCCGATGCTGCCGGTGTGCGGTTCCTCGAGATGTCCCACCTGTTCACCCAATGGGGGGCTGTACACTGCCCGAAGATCGTCGCCCGGATCAATGGTCGGGAGCGCAAGATCTTCGGCTGGAAGGACAACGCATCCGGTCGCCGTTATCGACTGTTTCTGGACCAGTTCCTGCCGGCCCTCGTCAAACACATCGATCGCCGGGGTCTGCGTCACCGCTGTTTTTTCCATATCTCCGACGAACCGCATACCGAGCACCTCGAGTCTTTCGCGGCGGCATCAAAGATGATGCAACGGCATCTGCAGGGCTTCCCCTTTATCGACGCTCTGTCCAACGTCGAGTATTACGACCGTGGCCTCATCCAGCACCCGATCCCGGCGATCGATCACATCGAGCCTTTCGTCGAACGTGGCATCCCGGGCCTGTGGACGTACTACTGCGTGTCGCAGTGGAACCAGGTTGCCAATCGTTTCTTCTGCATGCCCTCGGCGCGCAACAGGATTCTTGGGACACAACTCTATCGATATGATCTGGCCGGTTTTCTGCAGTGGGGGTTCAACTTCTGGTACGCCCAGTACTCGACACACGCCGTCGATCCCTTCCGTGTGACGGATGCGGGTGGCAACTTCCCCTCGGGGGATGCCTTTCTCGTCTACCCCGGACCGGATGGACCGCTGGATTCGATCCGTGGGGAGGTATTCCGCGAGGCACTGCAGGATCAGCGGGCGTTACAACTTCTGCAGCGGCTGCAGGGGCGGGACAAGACGGTGAAGCTGCTGGAACGAGGGCTCGCAGAGCCGATTACGATGACGCGATATCCGCGGGATGCCAAGTGGCTGTTGCGAACTCGGGAGCGTTGCAACAGGAGAATCGCGGCGCTGGCGTAACCGGTTTCAGCCACTTACTGCGGGTGCCTGTAGACGGGCAGGTCGGGAAGATGCTGCCGCAGGGCAAAGTAGTAACTGAAAGCGCGAGCTTTCACCTCGTCATCCGTCGCCGCCAGTACCTGCGCATGGCGCGCATCCGGGTCATAGGACAAGATCACTTCGACGCCGTCGACGACGTCGGTCAGCGTCTTGTCGCCATCCTCGGTGGCTGCTGCCAGCTGTGAGAATGGATAGGCCTTCATCATCTGCGCCGCCGTGCCGATGATGAGTACCTGCTCCTTGGGGTGGAGACTCTCGGCCTCTTCGTCGAATCTGCCACGCATGCCTGGTTTGGCATGGCCCAAGCCTAGTTGGCCATCGTGAGGATAACTGCCGTAAGCCGATCGGTTGCCGCGATGTGAGGCAGGCGACAGGATCCGTGCCTGCGGGAACTTGTCACGCACACCCGCGAAGGTGAGCATTTCCAACGGCTGTAGTGGCACGTGCTGCTGGCCGTCAAGCGTCTGCTGATCGAAGGGCAGAATCAGGGACTGCCTGGCAGGGTCGTAGAGGACGAACGTGTCCCAGCGCAACAGTCCTGAGATGTAGGTCTTGCCAGCGATGGCGACGCTGAGGCCCGCCAGCGGGCAATAGGCGATGGCCGGCGCGTCGTCATGGTTGACGATCTCGTGGCTGTTGAGGATAAAGAGGGGCGCGAAGTGCCAGCTGCCCTGGCGCTGGATGCCGACACACATGTCGTCGTCGCGCAGGTCGACCTCGTCGACGCTGACGTAGTGGGGTCGGTCGATGGCGGGGATGCGATTGACCATCGCCTCCGGGTCTCCTGACTTCAGACCGAATCCCGAGACGATACCCTCCCGCGCCAAGGCCTTGTAGGACGGCATTCTGGCGACGGCTGGGCACGTCAACAACAGCAGCAGCAACGGCAGTATGTATCGCAGGGGGCCTCGCGTATTGCGGGTTGGGGCCGGCCCCCCGGGTCACCCCAGAGGGCCGGTCTTCGTGATGCCGTCAGGTGGTCTATTCCTGACAGCGCCACAGGATTCAACTAATCATTGAAGAACAGATAATCCCCACCTTCAGCGCTGAGATGGCAGGAGATACAGCCGGCCTTTATGCCCTTGG
>DPVW01000156.1:5418-7172 GCA_003529325.1 Candidatus Latescibacterota bacterium
ATGCCCTTGGGATTTTTCATGACGGAACCATCCGGTGCATACTTGACCCAGAACCAGTTGTCGTTGTCATCGTAGCCAGGCTCTCGCTGCAGCATGATGGTGACCGCCTTCAGCCATTCCGTCGGATTTTCGGTCGCTATCTCGGCGGTGACACAAGGGCCACCATAGTTGCGCCGACCAGCAGCATTGTTGTACTGAGGGCCAGCGCCAAAGTCTGTTTTCTCAACATGTCCTTCTGCCTCCACCCTGAGAGTTGAGTATGCCGCCGGCATGGTTGGGTCCGGCGCCTGTTTCCCCTTGAAGTTGGACCCACGTAACGATCTCTTCTGTGAACCAGTGCCGGAGCG
The DNA here is from genome assembly GCA_003529325.1 of Candidatus Latescibacterota bacterium. Lineage (GTDB taxonomy): Bacteria > Latescibacterota > UBA2968 > UBA8231 > UBA8231 > UBA8231. The sequence continues at coordinate 5,766 of DPVW01000156.1, forward strand.
GTCAACACGGTTTGCTCGGTTCAGGGAACTGCGATACCATCACCGGCAAAAGAGAGGCGTGTCATGAAGATCACCGACCTGAAGTGCACGGTCATGGGCAGCAATCCCGTCGTGCGGATCACGACAGATCAGGGCATTGACGGATTTGCGCAGGTGGAGAACAGCAAGAGTTATCTCAAACCACACGTGCTGTTCTACCGGGATCGTATCCTCGGACAGGACCCGCGGGATGTGGAGCGGGTGATGCTTCGCATTCGCCGGATGGGCAGTTTCAAACCGTGGGGCTCCGCAGTCAGCGCCATCGAGATGGCGTTGTGGGACATCGCGGGCAAGGCTGCGGGTCTGCCCGTCTACCGGCTGCTGGGAGGCAAGGTCCGCGATCGTGTCCGCGTCTACAATGGCGGTGTGCGCATCGCCAGACAGGGGGACACACCGGCGCACTGGGCCGAGGAAATGGCGCTTATGAAGGAGTCGCCGGAAGGATTCTCCATCATCAAGCAGGGCGTGAGCTTTCATAGTTCCATGCCCACAACGGTTGACGGATTCTACTATGGCGAACCGGATGAGTCTCGTCTGTACCCGAACCGAGGGGCGTTGACGGAGAAGGGTTTCAACCACCTGCTGGAACGCATCCAGGCGATGAAGGAGGTCTGCGGTGACGATGTTGGTCTCGCCCTCGACTGTGGCCCAGGCATGATGGTTCAGGATGCCAGGAAGCTGGCCCAGGCGGTGGAGCCGTTGAACATCGCCTGGCTGGAGGACATGATCACCGGTGACTACACCCCCTATGTCCAGGCAGATCTCTATCGGGAGGTGACGGCAAATACGACGACGCCGATTCATACGGGTGAACAGATCTACCTGCGACAGAATTTCATCGATCTTATCAGCAAGCGTGCCGTCGATATCGTCGGCCCCGATCCCTGCGACATCGGTGGCATCGCGGAGCTGAAATGGGTCGCCGAATATGCGGATCTACACGGTGTGCTCATGGCGCCCCATGGTGTCTTCGACGGCATCTTCGGTCTGGCGGCACTGGTACATGTCTGTGCCACGATGCCGGCCAACTTTCTCGCTTTTGAATATCCGGCGGCGCGCCCGGAGTGGTGGTATGATATCGTCGATGGGCTGCCCGATCCGATCGTACAGGACAGCCATATCGAAGTGTGGGACCGGCCGGGACTTGGCGTCGTGTTCAGGGTCGAAGCGGCGAAAAAATATCTGCCCGAGGGAGATGAAGACTTTTTCGACTAGTACAGCCTAGTGGAATTGCGGTGTTTTATGTTCATTTGGGCAGAGGGATGCCCCCCTAATGACGCATCCTCTTCCCACGGCTGCCTCCCCTTGCGATACCAAGGGTACGTCGAAGACAATGCGAATCGCCCCATCCATCGAGCTCAGCGTTCG
>DPVW01000198.1:0-8622 GCA_003529325.1 Candidatus Latescibacterota bacterium
ATTCCCATCGTATTCGATGCCGCCTTCAGTGGATCATCCCACGGCAAGATTCGTATAGATGTGGCCCGCTTCAAGGAGCCCGTCGACGGGGTGATCCGACAGACCCGCGACTGCGGCCGAGCACCGGGAGTGGATCGACTCTACGTTTCAGGCGAGCCGGAAGCCCAGCGTCGGGTGGAGTACCTACGTGACGGGATCCCCCTGAACGAGGCGACGATTCGCGAACTTTCGACGACGGCGGCCGAGTTCGGCGTGGAAATGGAAATCCGGAAAAGGGGGAGTTAGTTAGACGATGACATCAACCGAATACACACCGCTCACGGAGCGGGACAAGGTGCTGTTCGATCTGAAGGGATTTCTGCTGTTCCCAGCCGTGCTGAGCGAGACGGAGATGGCGCCACTTCGCGCCCAGTGTTTGGCGCTGCGGCAGGACAAGGAATGGCGCTGTTCTTCGCCTACAATCACATCAACGTGTCACCACAAACCGGGCTTTACGGAGCAGATGCTTGGCACGAACTAGCAACCGGACCCGATTTCTCCTCGGCGGCACGCTGCTGGCGTTTGTCGCTGTGGCCGACGAATCTGCGGGGCCCCAAGTCGTGCTGTTTTTTGGTGACAGTCTGACGTCCGGTTACGGCGTCGGCAAGGCCAACGCCTTTCCGGCGCTGGTACAGGCCCAGGCTGATTCACTCCATTGTGGGGCCCGCATCGTCAACGCCGGTCTGGCGGGAGAGACGACGGCGGGTGGTCTGCGGCGCGTCGACTGGATCCTGCAGCAGCCGGTTGATGTTTTCGTGCTCGAATTGGGCGGCAACGATGGCCTGCGTGGTGTGCCCCTGGCCGAGACCGAGCGCAATCTGCAGGGGATCATCGACCGGGTAAAAAAGAGGGCGCCCGCCGCCAGGCTCGTCATCGCCGGGGTGCGTCTGCCGCCGAATCTTGGGCCCGAGTACACCGAAGGATTTCACGCCATTTTTAAGCGCCTGGCCAAGGCCAATGGCGCGGGACTCATCTCCGGATTGTTGCATGGCGTCTCAGGCGATCGGCAGTTGATGAATGCTGATGGCCTCCATCCGAATGTCTGCGGGCACCGTCATGTGGCGCGGACCGTGTGGCTGGAACTGGCGCCACTGCTGTGTGGTAGGGCCGACTCACCCGGCGCGGCGCAGGACCTCGAGGGGGGGGACAGTGGCGACGCCACGACTACCGAAGAGGCCGACGATGACGGTGAGTGACGGCACGACGATCATGGCACTGGCGAGCCAATCCCACGCCGGAGCATAGGTGACCTCGAAGACATAGGTAGCCAGTCCCCAGCCGCCACCGATGGCGAGCAGCAGTCCCGTCAAACCGGCCAGCAGTCCGAGGGCGGCATATTCCACGATGAGTATGCGGCTTATCTGCCTGCGGCTGGCGCCAAGGGTGCGCAGCAGGGCGCTCTCGCGCAGGCGCTGAAAGCGACTCGCCGATACCGAGGCCACGAGCACGACGACCCCCGTCGCCACGCTGAACAGGGCCATGAAGCGTACGAGTGTAGCGATGCGATCCAGGATCTCGTCCACAGTGCGCAGGATCAGGTCGAGATCGATGGCCGACACGTTGGGATAGGTTTCGACGATGCGCCGTTGCAGGTCGGCGCGCGCTTCGGGGCTGTCGCCGCGGGTGACGAGTACGTGGAACTGCGGCGCAGCCTCCAGCACCCCTGGTGAGAAGACACAGAGAAAATTCGGCATGATGCGCTGCCAGTCGACACGCCGCAGGCTGCCCACGGCGACGGTAAGATGTACGCCTTGCACATCGAAAGTGAGGGAGTCTCCCACGTCGATGCTGAGACGTTCGGCGACGCCCACTTCCAGGGAGACAGAAGCACCCGGTCTGTCGCCATGCCAGGTGCCCCCCACGAGGGTTTCGCTATCGACCAGATCCGCACGATAGGTCGAGCGATACTCACGGTGCAGCGCCCAACCACCACGATCCCCTAGGCTATCGGCGGGTGTGCCACCGACTTCGGCGATGTGCATGGCGACAACAGGTACGAGTTGCAGCACCGGCATGTCCATCTCCCGCACCAGTTGTCGCACCCCCTCCGCCTGATCTGTCTGAATGTCGAATAGCACGACATTTGGCTGGTCCTGTCCGCCGATGCTGTTGATGTGGGCGAGCACAGAGTTCTGTGCGGTGTAAAGAGAGGCGACGAGGAACGTGCCGAGACCAAGACTCACCATCAACAGCAAGGTCTGATTATGAGGCCGGTAGAGGTTGGCCAGCCCCTGGCGTTTCACATAAGAGAAGGAGCGGGGGAAGTATCGGCGTACGCCACCGCGCAGTAGTCGCGCCGACATGGCGAGAAACAGCAGAGCCGCTGCGGTACCGCAGGTGAACATGAGTGCGTGATCGGGCCGGCCCGCCAGTACGCGTGCCAGCAGGTAGGCGCCCAAGGCAGCAGCGACCATCACGAGGGCGCGAAGCACGCGGTCTCCGGGGCGCACGCCCGTTTCGTAGGAGGCGCGTATGGCCAGCAATGGACTGGCACTACGAACCGCCAACAGGGGCCGTGCAGCGAAGAGGAGGGCGATGAGGGTGCCGACGGTGATTCCCTCCAGGGCGACGCTCAGCGAGGGGGAGACGGTCAGAGTCCCCGGCAGGAAGTCGGCGACGAGTCCTGGCAACACCATCAGCACGGCGACGCCGGCGGCGGCGCCTGTGGCGGAGCCGATAAAGCCGAGAGCGCCGGCCTGTATCATGTAGATCCAAAGAGCCTGACGTGAGGTGGCACCCAACGATCGCAGGATGGCGACGCTCTCGAGTTTCTGCTCTATATAGGCATGGATGGCACTGGCGACGCCGACGGCCCCCAACAGCAGCGCGATGAACCCTCCGAGCCCGAGGAAACGATCGAGGTTGCGCACGGTCCGCCCGAGGCGTCGCTGACGATCCCTGGCAGTATCGGCGTCAATGTCGTCATCACTGTCGTTCAGTCTCGTTTGCACGCTCTGTGCCAGGCCCTCGACGTCACGTCCGTCGTCGAACCGGAACAGCGCTTTGTATTCGACGCGGCTGCCATACTGCACCAGCTCGGTCTGTTCCAGATAGTCAAATGGGATGAGTACAGGTGGACGCACGTCGGTGCGCACCGCCGTCTCACCGGGGATCCCGAGCAGGCGGCCAGCGATACAAAAGGTGACACGGCCGACCTTGATGGAATCACCTACGTCGGCACCGAACTGAAGGAGAATGCCATTGTCGACGAGTGCCCTGCGTCCTTGACGGAAGCTCTGCGCTGCCAATGGCGGGTCGGTGCGCAGTTCTCCATAGAATGGCCAGCCACCCCGGATCGCGCGTACTTCCGAAAGACGAGTGCCGCCACTTTTGGGCAACAGTATCATGGAGTAGGTGACGACCATGCGCGACTGGCGTCCACCAATGGAGTCGAAAACGGTCTCCGCCACGGCGGAAAAGGGCTGATTGCTCTCGATTTCGAGGTCGGCGCCGAGTAGTTCGGAGGCCTGCTGCGCCACGCCTTCCTTCATGGCGTGGCTCAATCCCCGCAGGGCGGTCAGTGCGGCGATGCCGATGGCGATGGCACTGGTATAGAGCAGCAATCGCTGACGGAAACCGCGACTGTCGCGCCAGGCCATGCGCAAAACCCACAACATGTCAGGACCCCTCGGAGGCGCTGTCCTCGACGACGGCACCCGCACGAAGGCGGATGATCCGGCCGCAGCGTCGGGCCAGGTCGATATCGTGCGTGACGAGCACGAGGGTGGTGTCTGCCTCGCGATTCAAGTCGAAGAGCAGGTCTGCCACCGAAGCGCCCGTTTCGGCGTCGAGATTGCCTGTCGGCTCGTCGGCGAAGAGGATCTTCGGACGGTGAATGAAGGCGCGCGCCAGACCGACCCGTTGCTGTTCACCACCCGACAGTTGCACCGGGTAATGGTCGAGGCGGTCACCGAGGCCGACGCGGTCGAGCAGTTCGGCAGCGCCATTGCGGGCACCAGATTCTCCACGCAGTTCGAGTGGTACGGAGACATTCTCCACGGCACTCAGTGTCGGCAAAAGTTGAAAATTCTGGAACACGAAGCCTACCAGATCACGACGCAACAACGCACGTTCGTCCTCGTCCAGTCCCTCCAGGGGCTGCCCATCGAGGATGACTCTGCCGGCACTCGTCCGGTCGAGCCCCGCACACAGGCCGAGCAGGGTTGTCTTGCCACTGCCCGACGGACCGACGATGGCACAGGTGGTGCCGGCGGCGACGCTGAAGGTGACACCGTCGAGCACGGTCAAGTCACGATCGCCGCTGCGATAGGTTCGGGTCAGGTCGCGGACTTCGAGCACATTCGTCATCGCCGGCCTCGCGCCTCCAGTACCCTTTTGAGACGGTCGGGACGACGGGTGATCAGGCCCTGCACGCCAAGGTCGGTCAATCGCTCCATGTCCTGTTCTTTGTCGATGGTCCACACCTGGACCGCGATTCCGCGTCCCTGACTCTTGTCGACGAATCGTTCGTTGACAAGAGTCAGGGGCCCCTTGAATTCGGTCACCTGCAGCGCCTCAAACTCGGGGTTGGCGAGCACATCCAGCCGCAGCAGGTGCAGGATCGTGTACGACCACGCTTCCGCAAAAGATGCGGATGTGGCAACCCCTGGACAGACCTGGCGGAAGATGTCGAGAGATTCCGTGTCGAAGGAGGCGACGATGGCCCGGTGTTGGTGGCGGTGTGCGCGCAGCAGGCCACAGAGCTGTTCGGCGCTCTGCGCATCGTTGGTTTTCAACTCGATGATCATGTGCTGATCGGGGAAGGTGGACAGGACCTCGTCGAGGGAGGGGATGCGCAGGCCCTGGCCACGAAATGGATGGGTGGCGCCCTCGTCCGCCGACCAGTTGTAGCCGGCATCGAGGCTCTGGAGCTCTTCGAAGGTGTAGGAGTCGATCCGGCCCCCGGCTTCGGTGACACGACCGACGCGGCGGTCGTGGAACACGACCATCACACCATCCGACGAGCGCTGTATGTCGAGTTCCAATGCATCGACCCCCATGTCGACGGCGTGACGATAGCCATACAGCGTGTGCTGTGGCCACAGTCCCCAACCACCACGGTGGGCGATGATCTGTGGTATCGACTCTCCCCAGCGAGGATGTTGAGCGAAATAGGGGTGTGGGAAAGAAATGGGTGCAGGCAGGATGGCAAGAAAAGCCCATACGAGGAGGACGCCGGCAGCTGCCAGCGCCAGCCTGCGCCGCCCGCTCACGAAGAGGGCGCCTCGGCGGGGTCGGCGACACGACGGGCCCCTCCGAGAAAGGTGTCAACGATGACATCGACCATCTCCGTAGGGGACAGTTTCTCGCCGCTGGTCAGCACGGAGCGGACCATGCCGCGCAGGACGAAAGCCTGTAATCGTGGATGATCGATATCGAACTCATCGCTGGCCACCCCCCGGCGCAACACGGACTCGATGACGTCGATCTGTTCGGTGCGCTCCGTCTGCCAACGCTGCCGGCTCTTGCTACCACCGGGACCGGCCTTGGCGTCTTCCATCGACAGCAGGCGGAAGAAGACCCGGTTGCGGGCGAAGAAGGAGAGGATTGCGTTCATCACAGCGTGCAACTGCTGTTGGGCCGAGTGGTTGGCAGTGGTCGCAGCGGCGTGCAAGCGTTCATTGAGTTGCGAGATGCCGTCGAAGACGACGGCGAAGTACAGCGAGTCCTTGTCGGCGAAGTGGCTGTAAAGCGTGCCTTTGGCGACGCCGGCCTCGCGGGCGATGTGCTCCATCAGCACTTCGTCGTAACGAGCAGAGGCGAACAATCGGGCGGCGCGGGTGAGGATCTTGTCCCGTCGCTCCTGGCTTTTCATGCCGATTTTCCTTCCCCGTACTGTAATTGATGCAGACGGTAGTAGAGGCCACGCTTGGCAAGCAAGGTGTCATGTGGTCCCATCTCGCGGACCTCTCCGTGGTGCAGCACCAGAATGGTATCTGCCGTGCGCACCGTTGACAAGCGATGGGCGATGACGAGGCTCGTGCGCTGCTGCATCAATCTACCCACCGCGTCCTGAATCCACATCTCTGTTTCCGTGTCGATATTCGCTGTCGCTTCGTCGAGGACGAGGATCTCGGGGTTCGCCGCCAACACCCGGGCGAAGGACAGCAACTGTCGTTGACCCGCTGAAAGCGACACGCCCCGTTCGCCCACCGGTTGATCGTATCCCTTCGGCAGGGGCCGGATGAAACGATCGGCATTGGTGTGACGTGCCGCTGCCTCGAGGTGCTCACGTGACAGCTCTGGATCGCCGAGAGAGATATTCTCCCCTATGGTGCCGGCGAAAAGGAACACGTCCTGTTGTACGAGACCGATGCGGCGGCGCAGGTCCCGGGCGTCCCAGTCCTTGACGTCAACGCCATCGACGAGGACGGCGCCCTTCTGTACCTCGTAGAACCGACACAAGAGGCTGACAACGGTACTCTTTCCCGCACCCGTAGCGCCGACGATGGCAAGACTCTGACCGGGCTCCACCGTGAAGGAGACATCGCGCAGGATCCACTCGGCGTCGTCGCCATGGGTGTCCCCGTAGGTGAAGGAGACAGAGCGGAATTCGATTCGTCCCTGAACCTGCTGCGGGGGGCGGTGCGAGCCCGTTGCTTCCGGCTCCGTCTCGACGAGTTCGAAGATGCGCTCCGCCGAGGCCATGGCGGTCTGCACCGTGGCGTAGCGTTCGGCGATATCGCGCAGGGGCATGAAGAAGCGGGGCACATACTGGAGCATGGCGACGAGCACACCCCACTCCATCTCCTGTTTGCTGATCTGTCCCGTGCCATACCAGAGGGTCAAGGCCAGCAACAGCCCGCCCCACATTTCCATCGACGGGAAGTAGGCTGAATGGTAGCGACTGGCCAACAGTCGTGCTTCGAGGTAGCGCTCATTGCTGTGGGCGAAGCTGCGTGAGCGACGATCCTCGGAGCCGAACAGCTGGACGACCTCCATCCCCGATATCGCCTCCTGCAGGGATGAGGCGAAACTGGCGAAGCGTGTACGCGCCTCCTGGTAGGAGCCATAGGTCACCCGCTGCAACCACACGGTGGCGGCGAAGGACACAGGTAAGCAGACCGCCGTGAGCAGACCCATGCGCACATCCATGTAGAAGATGAGGCTGAGGATGGTGACGATGGTGACGACATCGCTGACAAGGGCGACGAGGCCATCGGTGAACAGCTCGTTGAGGGCGTCTACGTCACTCGTGTTGCGCGCCATCAAGCGACCGATGGGGGTGTGGTCGAAAAAGCGCAGAGGGAGACGTTGCAGGTGACGGAACATCTGCATCCGTACGTCCCGCATCGCCCATTGACCGACCATGTTGGTCGCCCAGCTCTCACAATAGCCGAGAGCGAATTGCAGGATGAGCAGACCCAGGTAGATGTAAACGAGGGTGTCGAAACCATCAACGATGCCAGGTCTGAAGTGGTCGTCGACAGCAAACTTGGTTATCAGGGGACCCGCCTGGCGGGCCAGTGAGCCGATGAGGATGAACAGCAATGTCAGACCCACCCATGGTGCGTACGGGAGCAGGTACCGCAGCAGGCGTGCCAGGACCCGCAGATCGAGACCGCGACCGAGGGGGGTGGACTCTTCCTGCGCCATGCTAGAGGTCACCCAATTCCTGGGTCAGATTCTGCCGCCGATACATATCCGCGTACCGTCCACCCTTGGCGACGAGTTCGTCGTGGGTCCCCGATTCGGTGATGTGACCGTCATTGAGGAGGATGATGCGGTCCGCGTCGCGCACGGTGGACAACCGATGGGCAATCACGATCGTCGTGCGCGCTTTCATGATCTCACGCAGACTCTTGAGGATACGTTCCTCGGTGTGCGTGTCGACACTCGCCAGAGCATCATCGAGGACGAGGATTCGCGGCTCCCGAATGACGGCGCGTGCCAGGGCTGCACGTTGCTTCTGGCCGCCGGACAGCGTCACACCCCGTTCGCCCACCATCGTCTCGTATCCGGCAGGGAAGTCCTCGAGATCCCCTGCCAGCTGTGAGATACCTGCTGCCCACTCCACGGGTTCGGGGCGGCTGGAGGGGGAGTCGGAAACCCCATCCAGACCGATCGACAGATTTTCCCTGATCGTTTCGGAGAACAGAAAGGAATCCTGTGGTACGTAGCCGATGGCACTTCGCAGGGTTGCCAATGGCATCTGCTGTACCGGCGTGCCATCGACGAGGACCTCTCCCGTCGTCGGTTCGAGCAGACGTGGCAGCAAGCGTGCCAGCGTCGACTTGCCGGAACCCACGCGTCCGACAATTGCCAGTGTGTCGCCAGCAGGTATCCGCAAGGAGATCCTGTCGAGGACGGGCGTATCATCGCCAGGAAAGGTGAAAGAGACGTCGCGCAGTTCGATTTCGCCGGTGATGCATCGATCCGCCCCGGAGCCGCGATCCTCAGGCGGATGGTCGATGACGGCTTCAATGCGCGCCAGCGAGGCGATGGACCGCTGAAATTCGTCGACCATGCGGCCGAGCATCATCAACGGGCGACTCATGCGAATCAGATACGCGTTGAAGGCGACGAAGGCTCCCAGAGACAAGGACTCATCGATGACACGCAGACCTCCGAGCCATAACACGA
>DPVW01000198.1:8934-17752 GCA_003529325.1 Candidatus Latescibacterota bacterium
GGAGCCATAACACGACAACCATGGACGTGCCATTGAGGAAGCTGGCGAAGGGGTAGAACAGGCTGCGTACGACGACGAGTTTGCGGTTGCGTTCAACATACTGATCATTCAATTCCGCGAAACCATTGATCTGGCGTGATTCGAGGGCGTTGGCTTTGACGACACGCATGCCAGACAGATTCTCCTGGATGCGCGAGCTCATGGTGGCGAATTGCTCCTGCACCAGACGGTAGCCGTCTCGTACCCGGCCGGCGACGGCGTTGGTTGCCAGCACCATCACCGGCATCGGCGCCAGAGAGAGCAGTGCCAGCTTCCAATCGATGAGGCACATCAGCGTCAGGCTGAGGAAGAAGGTGAGGAGCCCCGTCAGAGTCATGCGGAAGGCGTGATGCAGAAAGCGCTGGATCGCCTCCACGTCGTTGATTGCGCGTGACATGAGATCGCCGACGCGACGCTCATGGAAGAAACGCAGAGGCAGACGGACGAGGTGTTCTACATAGGCACTACGAATATCCCCCTCTACGTAGCGCGACAGGCTGGTGAAATACCAGCGCATGCCGAAGTTGACGGCCCAGCCGATGACGGCGAGTCCGGCGATGATGCCTGCGTACACCTCGATCGGATCCGAGATATCCCTGAGCCACTGTAGCTGGATGGTCAGCACGCCCGAGCCTGCCGCTGTGGTGCCGCTGGCGTCATCGATCGCCTGCTTCAGCAATAGGGGCAGGACGGTTTGGATGCACTGAGCGGCAAACAACAATAGCAGTCCGAGAATGACCTGGCGTCGATAAGGCCGCAACCAGCGACGGAATGGCCTGAATGGATTTGCTTGCATCGGCCTCGGGTGAGTAGTTACGAAGAGCGTGTCTGTTCTAGACTGACCGGTCAGTCAATGAGTGGAAGGTCGCCGACCATGTGGACACCGTCAACCTGAGTTCTTTACCTTGAGACATGACCGGAATCACGGCTCTATCCGTAGATTGGAGGCATCATTCGTACCCCCTGCTCCGGTTTAATTGATACAAGTTCGTTTCCTCAACTCCTCCCCACAGCTTGACCAGAGTCTATGACTGTGATCAGTCGCTTGGACCCGGCCCTGATCGATCTCTACGCCTGCGTGCGCCATGGCGTTGCCAGCACTGCTGCCGTATCGCCACCCCGGAAGGGCGCCGTCAAGGGTCGTTATGGAGCGGATGGTACGACAGGAGTCATGGGAGAGCCCCAGGAGTTCTTCGTGACAGCCGAGCAGCGGGCGGAGAAACTCGACGCCTTGGGAGTGCCCTCTTTGCAGGAAATCCTGGAGAAGGATGGAGGGGAGAAGGTAGCGGAGGTGGAGATTTTCACCGCACTGCAGCGGATTGCGCCCGAATTCGATGGCCTGCTGCGTATTCTGGTGGAGCATAAGGAACTTGTCGTCGGCGATGACGGCGACCGCTCGGCGTTGATGACGGCACTGATGCGCAGCCCCGGTCTCCTCGATCTGGCCATGGCTGCCATAGAGCGCAAGGATCCGGAGTTGCGCCAGTTGTCGGAGCGACAGCCACCTTACGACACGGTTCAACCGCGCAAGCAGGGCACCAACCTGACGATCGAAGATTCCTTTGTTGATGATCTGCGTCGCCTTACACCGGAACAATACTCGGCGAGATTGCATTCAGGAGACGGCGCCGATCGAACTCGCGCCGAGGCCGATATCCACAGTCTCATATATCTGCTACTCCGACTGCTCGAGGCGAGTCCCTTTCGGCACAAGGTTCGACTGCTGGCCGCAAATCGTGTATTGCGGGACTGCAACAGCGAGATCGAGAGCATCTACCAGGTCGGTGGCGTGCTTCCCGACTCCCGGGCCAAGGCGGAGCAGTTGTTGCAGCAGAAGCTGCTGCCTGTCATTGTCGACGCCTCGCCCGAGGAAGAACTCGCCGTGCGCCGACGCATCCAGGGCCTGTTGATGTCGATGGAGCAGAAGCAGGCTGCCGACACCGACGAGGTGCTGGATGACCTGGAGACCATGCTCGATCATGCCGACGGCGAGGAGGCGGCTGTTCTGGATGAGGAGCCGGAACTTTCCCCGGTCGTCGCGTCGATGGTCGGCTGACGACGATCACCGCTGTCGTCATGCCGGAACCCAGCGACTCGAAACGAATGGTCCTGACCGAGCGTGATACGGCGGGGGAACTGGCGCCGCAAATCCGTAAGGGGGGGGCGACTGCGTTACGTCAACCAGAAGGTGGATGGCAGGCACTGGTCGGCTAGCAACCATTCCTCGGGCTCTCTCCGCTATTGGCCCTGCTCCTTCTTCCAAGCTTCGTATTCTGGTCGGGCCTCATCCGACAGCGGGTAGTATCTCTTCAGATGCCCACCAGCCAGCAGCTTGTCGCGACTGAATTCCTCCCACTCGGCGTGTTGGCTGGCGAGGTCGAGTAAGTCAGCGGCAAGCTTCGCCGGTACGGCAACGACGCCGTCGTCATCGGCGACGATGATGTCCCCCGGAAGAACGAGGGTTTCATTCATGGCGATGGGCACGTTGACGGCGTAGGGGTAGATGTTGGTCTGCGTGTGAAAGTTTGGCGTCACCCCACGCAACCAAAGACCCAGATCCAGATCGCGTTGGACGATGGGAAAGTCACGAATGCAGCCATCGACGACGACACCAACGCCGCCGCGGCCCTGGAAAAATGTCAGCATCATGTTGCCGAAGACGCCACTCGTCATGCTGCCTCGGGCATCGACACAGATGACGTCACCAGGTTGGGTGTGATACAGGGCGTGGCGATGCAGCTGTCGCTCCGGCCCGGTATACTCGTCCTGGTTGTAGACATCGTTACGCTTCGGCATGAACTGCAGGGTCAGAGCCGGCCCGGCGACGACTTTGCCAGGATTGTGGGTTGTGGGGCCTTGGATGGTGGGATTGTCGATTCCAAGTTTTCTCATCTCGCCAGCGGCGGTCGCAGCGCCGACCTCACGGAGTCCATCCACGAGTTCTTGTGGTGGACGGACGATGTCGGGTGTATGCGTGTCGGCTTCGGACATGAAATGCTCCAGAGTGTGGAAGGTTGAAGGGTACCGGGTCTCTATGAGTTGGCGGCAAGTGCGCGCACACGCTCCTCGTCGATGTCTACCCCCAGACCGGGTGTGTCGTCGACGACGAAGGCGCCCTGTTCGGGAAGCGGATACGTATGGGCGATCTGGGCCTTGTGGGCGTGGGCGCCATGCGAGTGTTCGAGGATCTGAAAATTGGGAATGGCGGCGCTGAATTGCAGCGAGGCGGCGACGGACAGGATTCCTCCCCCTCCCACGTGCGGCGCCACGGGCAGTCCAAAGGTGTCACACAAACCCGCAATGCGTTTGCCTTCTGTCAGCCCTGTGCGTGCAATGTCAGGCATGGCAACATCAAAGGCGCGCCCTTCGATCCAGGGTCGCCACTCCCAGGCCGTTCGCAACCACTCTCCGGTGGCGACTTGTAGATCAAGGGCGGCGGCGACCTGCGTGTGGCCGTGAACGTCTTCGGCCAGAGTCGGGGCTTCGAGCCAGCGTGCGCCCAGTTCTTGCATACCTCGACCGAGCTCGATGGCGCCGGATACATCACGGGTGCCATGGACGTCAACCATGAGTTCCACGTCCACGCCGACGGCGGTTCGTACGGCTGAGAGGAGCTCAAGAATCTCGCGATTGGGTGCGTGCACGTGCAGTTTGAGCGCGCCGTAGCCGAAGTTCTCGACATGCTCCCGGGCGCTGTTGGCCACGACTTCGGCATCGCCGCCGCCGATACCGGCGTAGACCCGAATTCGGTCTCGATATCGGCCACCCAGCAGTCGATGAGCCGGTAGGCCAAGTCTCTTCCCCACCAGATCATAGAGTGCCAGATCGACACCGGCGAGGGCATCGACGTAAAACCCCGTGGCATGGCCACGCTCGCGCATGGCGGAGTACATGCGATACCACAGATATTCCATGTCCACCGGATGATGACCGAGAAGCATAGGGCGCAGCAGCTCTTCGACGATACTGGCCACAGTACGAGGAGAGACCGGCGCCTGACCCTCACCCCAGCCGATTTTGCCCGTGTCATCTTCGATGCGTACCAGGCAGGTTTCGTGACGGCGCGAGTAGATGGAACGCCAGCCTTCGCTGGAGATGAAGTAGTCTTGTCCGACATCCTGTGGCTGCATGTCCCGTCGCGACGGGCCTCGGCCACTGTCGGCGCCGGCTGGCGCCAGCCGGATCGGGAATGCTTCAACGCCTGCAATTCTGAGCTCTTTTGGGATCGCCATCTCTTTTGGGATCGTCATGAGACGGTCAAAGGTAGGCAGAGGCGGTTGACGCCTCCACCCCGACGGCCGTACATCAACGGGCTGTTCGAGCACATCAGCCACAGAATCTCGCGGAGTCCTCCATGTCTGAAACCCTCGTTGTCGCCGCACTCGCCGTCGCCCTGCTCGCCTGGCTCATCCTGCGGCGCCCCGGGCATGCTCAAGTAGATACGTTCTATGACTTGTCTGACGGCGAGCGGCAGCCGCACAAGTGGGGGTACACCGATACGATCTTCGAATTCGACGGTCCCCGTTCCGTCCGTGTTACCGGCAGTCGATACCCCCTGGCGGGTTATTCGATGCCTTATTTCATCCCTTTTGCTGAAGAGGTCCTGGGGGTACCGATCACACCTGAGGAGATGATGACGGAGGTGCCACACAAGACGCCGCCGACGCCACGGGTGCACGGAGACTTCGACGCCTCACTGAGTCAACATCTCGACGACGACCAGATCTCCACCGAAGACAACGATCGACTCGTACACAGCCACGGTCAGCTCAGCGTCGACGAGATCTATCGTCTGCTCTATCTGGGAGCCCTCGGTCGCATCGTCGATCGCGTAGTGTTCCCCGAAAGCGAGGCGGATGTACGCCACATCGTGCACACCGCGATAGCACACGGTGTGTGCCTGGTCCCATATGGTGGTGGCACCAATGTCAGTGGCGCGCTGAGTCTGCCCGAGAACGAGGAGCGCGTCATCGTCTCCGTCGATATGCGACGGATGAACAACATTCTGTTGCTCGACGACGAGAATCTGCAGGCCACGATCGAAGCCGGTATCTCGGGCAAGGAACTGGAGCGCGAACTCGGCGCCCTCGGTTTTACCTCGGGCCACGATCCGGACAGCGTCGAACTGTCCACTCTGGGGGGGTGGATTGCCACAAATGCCAGTGGTATGAAGAAGAATCGTTACGGCAACATTGAGGATATCGTTCTCGAGGCAACCCTTGTGACGCCCGCCGGCGATATCGAGACATTCCATGCGACACCCCGCAACTCCACCGGTGTGCCACCGCGGGTCTGGTTGTTCGGCAATGAGGGAAACTTTGGCATCATCACCAAAGCGACGATCAAGATCCACCCACTACCGGCGGCCAAGGAGTACGGCTCGCTCGTGTTTCCACGATTCGACAATGGCGTTCGCTTTCTCAAAAGGTTGCGGCAAGAGGGGGGACTGCCGGCAAGCATCCGGCTGGTGAACAATACCGAGTTTCGCTTCGGCCAGGCCCTCAAGCCAGCGCCATCCGCTATCCAGGGTGTCATGTCGAAAGTGCAGAAATTCGTTCTGCTGACGCTCAAGGGCTTCGATCCATTGGAGATGGCGGCGTGCACCATCGTCATGGAGGGCACACAGCGCGAGGTCGCTCACCAGAAGAAGATCATCTTCACGCTCGTCAAGGCCTATGGCGGCATGAGCGGTGGGTCGCACAACGGCCAGCGTGGTTACATGCTGACCTTCGGCATCGCCTACATCCGCGACTTCTTCAACCAGTTCCACATCATGGGCGAAACCTTCGAGACCTCCGTTCCATGGAATCGAATTCACGATGTGACGAAGGCGGTCGAGAAAAAGCTGCAGCAAGAGTGTGCCACCCACCACATTCGCGGCATTCCGTATCTGGCATACCGTGTGACCCAGACCTACCACACGGGCGTCTGCATTTATTTCACCATGGGCTTCTCAGGCAAGGGTCTCGACAAGCCGGACGCGACCTACCATCAGATCGAAGCCGGGCTCCGCCAGGCGATTCTGGACAATGGTGGCTCCCTGTCCCATCACCATGGAATCGGCAAGATCCGCGCCGGCTTCCTGTCACAGGTGCAGTCGGCAGCGAGTCTGCAAGTTCTGCGTGAGACCAAGCGTGCCGTCGATCCGGACAATATTTTCGGCGCCCGTAACGGGGCACTCGCCGACACGGCAGGCTGATAACGGGTATGCCCGAACCACACCGGGGAAAATCCGTCGTCATCACCGGCGCCTCCGCAGGTCTTGGGGCGGCTCTGGCTCGCGCCTTCGCCGACGCCGGTGCGGGGTTGACCCTGCTGGCTCGCAGGGAGGACGAACTGGGGCAGGTTGCTGAGGACTGTCGTGCCCGGGGGGCGGAGGTGACCACCGTCATCGGTGACGTAACCCTCGTCGAGGATGGCCGGCGACTGACTGAATGCGCCGTCGCCGCCCACGGCGGTATCGACTGTTTGATCGCGAATGCGGGCATGAGCATGTGGGCTCCCTTTGAGGAGGTGACGGATCTGTCTCTGTTCCGCCGATTGCTCGAGGTGAACTATCTCGGTGCCGTACACTGCGTGCACCCCGCATTGGCGTTTCTGCAACAACGACAGGGTCTGTTTGTCGCCATCTCCTCCATTCAGGGACGACTCGGGGTGCCAAACCACACGGGCTACGTCGCCGCCAAACACGCGCTGCAGGGATTCTGCGACACGCTACGCATGGAGCAGGCGAGTCGTGGGGTTCAGGTTCTCACCGTGCTGCTGCACTGGCTGCGCGGGACCGAGTTGAGGCGCAATGCTTTCGGCGCGGATGGTGAACCCATGGGGGACCGTCGGCGCGGCCACAGCAGCGAGTCGGTAAGTCTCGAACAAGCCTGCGCGGCGATCCTTGGGGGTGTTGCAAAACGCGAACGGGAACTCGTCATCCCATGGAAGTTGAGAGCCCTTACCAAGTTGCATGGTTTGCGACCGAGCGCCGCCGAAGCCATCGTGCGTCGCGCCGTAAACAAGCAGGATGAAAAAAGGGAGTGAAGAGGAGATGCAACTCGGACTATTCATGATGCCCCTGCACCCGCCGAAAAAAGATCGCACGATCTGTTTCGAGGAGGACATTGAGGCCATTGTGTTGGCCGATGAGCTGGGCTTTTCCGAAGCCTGGATCGGTCAGCATCATTCGGTCGCCTGGGAGCCGATTCCTGCGAACGATCTGTTCATCGCCAATCTGTTGCCGCGTACGACCAATATCCGACTGGGCACGGGGGTATCGATCGTGCCACAACATCACCCAGTCAATATTGCCGTGCGCCTCGCCTTCCTCGATCACCTGTCGCGGGGACGGATCAACTGCGGCTTTGGCCAGGGCGGTGTGCCCACCGACTGGGGCCTGTTCGACTTGCCGGATCCCAAGACCCAGGGCCTGATGACGGTGGAGGGGATCGAGTTGGTGCTCAAGCTATGGCAGGAGAAGGCCCCTTTCGACTTTAAAGGGGAGCACTGGCATGTGAAGATTACCGACCCGGTGCCTGAGTTGGGAATCGGTGAACTGCTACAGCCATATCAGCAACCGCATCCACCGATCGCCATGAGTGTCATCAAGGGTACGTCCATGGCGGCGCGCATGGCCGGGGCGCGTGGTTGGATTCCGATGAGCACAAATCTGGTGCCCGTGCCGACGGTGGCCGAACACTGGGACACGTACTGCGCCGGAGCACGGGAAGAGAAGCGCGAGGTACCGACGCGGGACATCTGGCGGATCTCTCGCTCGATATACGTCGGCAGTTCACAAGCAGAAGCCGAACAACATGTCGCCTCGGGAACGACACGTCAGTCCTTCGAGTATCTCATCCAGGTGCTGGGCTCACTCGGCCAACTGGGGCTGATGAAGCGGGACCCGAACATGGCGGACTCCGACGTCACACCCGACTACTGCTTAGAGGAGCTCTGCATCGTTGGAGATGTCGACTCCGTGACACAGCAGTTGCACGCGTTGCACGGCGAGACGGGTGGTTTTGGCACTCTGCTCATGATCGCCCACGACTGGGACGACGCCGACAAGTGGCGGGCATCGATGGCTCGACTGGCGAACGAGGTCGTGCCCAGACTCCCATGACGGCCTAGAAGTTGAAGGGCGCGCGGACCTGAACGCTCCGCTCGGCGGGGGTGTACCAGCCCTGAGGAGCGTGATCAGAGGTGTGCAGATAACAACGGATACTCACCTGATCGCTGCCTTCGGTGAAGGTAATCAACCGGCTCATGGGCATGGTGGTGCGACCGGCGTGATATTTTGACGCGGACGCACAGTTGACGAAGGTGGTATCCCACTTTCGCTCTATATGGGAACGCCCACCGTAGGTGTCATCGGGGTTCGTGTGGGTGTGGGCGCCGAGCCAGAAGTCGGTGGCACCTTCGTGCGTGCCGAGATATCCCTCGAAGGCCTGAGCATCCGGCTTGTCATCAACGAAATAGAGGTAGGACGCGCCCTCCGGACCCCCGTCCGGGAAATACCCATGATAGTGGGATTTCCAATCGCCATCCTCGTCTTTGCGGAACCCCTCCCAAGGGCCGGAGGCGACGGTGGTCTCCTTCAGCATGTGGTGGTGGGCGCTGACGATGATACCGTCCGCATGCGCCTCGACCTGCTGGGTCCACCAACGGAAGGTGTCGCCCGTGACGGCGCCGGCGGGATAACCGCCCCGCTCGGCGCGGCCCACCGGTGGCCCCCCGTCGTTGCGGTCACTCATGAGCAGAAACAGCAGGTTGCCGACACGGAACTGGTAAC
>DPVW01000221.1:0-191 GCA_003529325.1 Candidatus Latescibacterota bacterium
CGACAGGCTGAACTCACGACTCTTTGCCGCGACATCCGCTGACTCCACCGTCACCGGCCAGCCGTGCCGCTCGGCAAGGGCCTTCACGTAGGCGGCATCGGTGGCTGAGTCGGGGCGCAGGCGATGATCGAGGTGCACCACTTGCAGGTTTAGCGCCAGGGTAGGAGCCAGGTGGTGGAGAATGTCGAACA
>DPVW01000221.1:524-904 GCA_003529325.1 Candidatus Latescibacterota bacterium
CACGACGGAGTCCACACCACCGGAGACAGCCACGACCACGCCGTCCCCTGAACGCACGCCGGCCTCCTCGAGTCGACTCTCGACATGTTTCGCCAGTTCCTCTGCCCTCAGATCACGCCGCATGAAGTGCCAGATCCGGCCCTGGAAATGAGGATTGCTTGTGAATCCCGTATTGCGATGAAGACCGAACCCCTTCTGAGGGAGCCCGAGATGTCCACCCCCCACAAACTCGCCGGAATCCGCATCCAAACGGCTCGCATGCTGGAGATTTACTCCCTGCTGCGCCGTGAATTCGATGGCAGCAACAAGATAGGCATGCCGGATCAGGCTCGACGTCAATTGCAATCGGCCGTCGATACGATCGCCAACAATATGGCTCG
>DPVW01000221.1:1165-4778 GCA_003529325.1 Candidatus Latescibacterota bacterium
ACGATCGCCGACAATATGGCTCGCCTGGCGGCCCAACTTGCCGCAGTGACGGAAACTCCTTCCGCCAGACATGATGACGGCAGTATCGATTATCCTGGAATCGGCCGCGTCGACCCAGCCAAAGCCGAGGAACTCAAAGAAATCCTCGATGCCGACTCAAATGGCACGCCGAACTGAACGACACAGGGGAGTGACCGGTCCCACCGGTCACTCCCCTGTACCTACTTGCTGAAACTTGGGTAGACCTTTAGTTGGACACGGTAATCGACAAGGTCTCCGTCCAGTCGCTCTCCCTGATATCGATGTCCACCGCTCTGATCCTGTAGTAGTAGGTCGTACCGCGGGTGACACCATCGTCACTGCGTGTCGTGTTGACATCGTTCGGCACCACCACCGTATAATCCGAATCCGTCGAACTGTTTGCCACGGTTGTCCGCTGAACCTCATAGCGGAGAATCGCGCCCACCGACTTGGTCCAGCTGATCGTCACGATCGGTGATTCGGAGCTACTGGATGGCGTCGAGGCAACGAGACGCACATTCGTCGGCAGATCGACACCACTCGTCGTCACCGCCGCCGTCGACGATCGTGGGCTGATGTTGCCATCGTCGTCGAGGGCTTCCACCTGATAGTAGTACGTGGTGCGCTGATCCAGGCCCGTGTCGTCGTAGGATGTAGTGGAGGAACTGGCGATCTCCGAGTATTCGCCATCCGAGGTGGCGGCGCGGTAGATCCGGTACAGACTGACCCCCGTCAGAGTTGCCCCATTCGAGTCTGAACTCGGAGCGCGCCAACTCAGCGACAGACGCTCAGGGTCCCCCGTAATGGGGTCGCCGTCGAGGAAGGTCGGCGCTGCCGGTGCCCGCGTGTCGTTCTGCACGGTGGCGCCGTCAAAGGCGGACCGCTCGCTCTCCCCTTCTGTGGTCACCACGGACACGCGGTAAAACAGGATCTGCCCACCCGTCAGATTGGAGTCGATGTAACTGGTCTGCCCGGTGGTGAAGGAGGTGCCTTCCGTTCCCGTCAAGCGACTGTAATCCTGGTCGGAGCGCGCCGAGCGGTAGACGTTGTAACCCTGCAGGTCCTGCAAGTCGCTCGCCGTCCAACTGACGGTAATGCTCTTCACATCACCGATGGCACCCACATTGGCGGGCGCACCGATGCCATGCGTCGTCGCCGACGCGGCCGAAGAGCGGGGGCTCACATTGCCGGAACCGTCGATGGCGCTGATGGCGTAGAAGTACGTCGTCGCCGCCTGCAGGGCGGTATCGACGTAGGCCGTAGAACTGGCATCGATCGTGTCGAGGGCGGCCAAAGCACTGGCGCTGTCCTCGCCGCGGAACAGGATGTAGCTCGTCAGACCGGTGAGATCACCGCCCCCCTGATCGCGGCGCGAGCCTGACCAACTGAGGGAGACGAGGACTTGCGAATCGTCGGCGATAACGACGAGATCAGAAGGCGACGCCGGCGCGACATCGTCGGTGGCAGCTCGACCACTGACAAAAGCGGAACGTTCGCTCTGCAGACTCGAAGTGACGGCAGCCACTTTGTAATAGGACAGTTCTCCTGCCGTCACGGTGGAATCTACGAAGGTGGTACGACCGGTGGTGAAGCTGGACCCACCATCCCCTTCGAGTTGGGTGAACTCCAGATCGGGCCGCGTCGAGCGGAATACGTTGTAACCGATCAGATCATCGTCATCGACGGTGCTCCAACTGATATCGATGCGACCGATGCCATCGGCGGCGAGCAGACCTGAAGGCACTTGCACACCGATGGTTTGGGCCTGTTCTGCTGATGATTGCGCAGACTCGTTGCCATTGGCATCGAAGGCGATCAATGCATAACGATAGAGCGTCAGGGACCGGAGGTCGCTGTCGTCATACTGCCGCGCATCGGCGTCCAGCGTGGCAGCCGGGACAAGAGAGCCGGAGCCCTCGGCACGTAGCAGACGGAATCCGGTCAGGCCGGTAAGTGTGGCCCCGCTGGCGTCGGTGATGGGCGCCGTCCAGCGGACCGTGATCAGTGTCGGGTCCGTTTCGGAGGGGATGACGGAGACGTTCTGTGGTACCCCCGGTGCGGACTCGTCGGCGGCGGCCTCGGCGCTGACGAAGGCGGACAGCTCGCTGGTGATACCGATGGCACCGATGGCGCGAACCTTGTAAAACAGCAACGTGCCGCCAGCGAGATTGGAGTCGATGTAGCTCGTACGCCCCGTCGTGAATGTGGATTCCTCGCCACCGGCCAGGACCTCATAGGTGCCATCTGACCGGGTTGCGCGGTAAACGTCATAACCGAGCAGGCCGTCATCGTCGATGGCATCCCAGCTGATGGCGATACGGCCGATGCCATCGGTAGCACGGACTCCCGAAGGCACGGGCACGCCGATCGTCGTCGCCTGAGCAGATGAGGACTGGGCACCTTCGTTACCGTCGGCGTCGAAGGCGATCAGCGTATAACGATAAAGGGTGAGAGAGCGAAGCTCGCTGTCGTTGTACTGACGCGCATCGGCTGTGAGCGTGGCGATTGGAATAAAGGACCCGGAGCCTTCGGCACGCAGCAGGCGGAAACCAGACAGACCCGTGCGCGAACCACCACCGGCGTCGACAACGGGTGCCGTCCAGCGGACCGTGATCCGCGTCGGATCCGTTTCCGAGGGGATGACGGAGACATTCTGCGGCGCCCCCGGGGCCGATTCGTCCGTTGCCGCCTCGCCGCTGACGAAGGTTGACAGTGCACTGGTGATGCCGTTGGCGCCAATGGCGCGAACCTTGTAAAACAGCAGTGTACCGCCGGCGAGATTGGAGTCGATGTAACTCGTACGGCCTGTGGTGAATGGCGACGCCTCGCCGCCCACAATGGCCTCGTAAGTGCCGTCGGAGCGGGTCGAACGGTAGACGTCATAACCGACCAGGTCATCGCTGTCGACGGCCTGCCACTGCAACGTAATCCGCCCGAGACCATCGGCGGCCTGTAATGCAGTCGGTGTTGGGATTCCCGCGGTACGCGTGGAACTGGACAACACCTGTGCGCTCTGATTGCCTGAGGCATCGAAGGCGAGAATCGCGTAGCGATAGCTGGTCAGCGCCTGCAGCCCTGTATCGATGTAGCTGCGCGTGTCGGCGAGCAGGGTATCCACCGTCAGCAGCGCGCCTTCGGTGCCTTCGGCACGCAACAACACGAAACCTTCGAGGCCTGTAAGATCCGCACCGTCTGCGTCGGCGGCGGGTGCACTCCAGCCCACCGTGATCTGCCCCGTGTCGCTCTCATCAGCCACGGCGGACAAGTTGCGCGGTGTGCCGGGGGCTGATTCGTCAGCCAGGGCTTGCCCGCCGATGAAAGCGGAACGCTCGCTCAGCAGACCGTTGGTGCCGACCGCTTGTACCTTATAGAAGAACAGACTGCCACCGGCAAGGTTGCTGTCGATATATGTCGTGCGACCGGTGGTGAAATCGGCCCCTTCAGAACCGGCAAGGCGGACATACCCCTGGTCGGAACGGGTCGAACGATAGACCTCATATCCTGCCAGTTCGGAATCGTCCACGGGCTGCCAGCTGATGACGATGCGGCCGATCTCGTCCTGTGCCGTCAGACCACGTGGCGCGGGGATACC
>DPVW01000425.1:0-6679 GCA_003529325.1 Candidatus Latescibacterota bacterium
TTAGTGGGTCAATTGGAGGTCTAGCTGATATGAGAGGCGCTGACGCGGTTATCAAGGCACTTGAACGCCAGGGGGTGGAATACATCTTCGGCCATCCAGGCGGTGCTGCCATGCCCATTTTCGACGCCCTCGTCGATACGGATAAGATCAAGTTCGTGCTCACACGGCACGAGCAAGGCGCTACCCATATGGCGGATGGTTACGCCAGAGCCACCGGCAGACCGGGGGTAGTGCTCGTCACCTCGGGGCCGGGTGCGACGAATACGATTACGGGGCTGCTCACGGCGCAGATGGACTCAGTCCCCATCATCGTCCTGACGGGCCAGACGATTTCTCCCATGCTTGGCAAAGATGCGTTCCAGGAGGCTGACGTCTTTGGGATATCCATGCCCGTCGTCAAGCATTCGTATCTGGTCAAGAACGCCGATGACATCCCCCGGGTGATGATGGAGGCTTTTCACATCGCCGACAGCGGCCGCAAGGGACCGGTTCTGATCGATCTGCCAAAAGATGTCACCTCCGCCCAATGTGAGAGTGATTTCCCCGAGCGCGTGTATCTGCCCGGATATAATGTGCGCTCCAAGGCAGACCCAACCGCACTCGAGGAAACGGCCCGTCTGATTCGTGCCAGCCGACGTCCCCTGCTCTACCTCGGGGGTGGCGCCGTCGCGTCAGGCGCCCACATGGCGGCCAAGGCATTTGCCGAAAAGTTACAGATGCCGGTGACCAACACCTTGCTCGGTAAGGGTGCCTTTCCGGAACAACATCGATTGTCGGTGGGCATGTTGGGTATGCACGGAACCGCCTATGCCAACAAGGCCGTCGTCGGCTGTGACCTGATCATGTCCGTCGGTGGCCGCTGGGATGACCGAATCACGGGCAAACTCGAGGCATTCTGCCCGGACGCGAAGAAGATCCACGTCGATATCGACCCCGCCGAATTCGGCAAAGTCGTCATGCCAGATGTTTTTCTGCAGGGCGACGCCCTCGAGGTGTTGGAGGAATTGATCCACATGGTCGAGCCCCTCGAGACCGAGCCGTGGCTCGCCCAGATCGACGAATGGAAGGAGAAATTTCCCCTGAAGTATGGGCGCAAGGGGGGCTTGAAGATGCAGGCCGTCTTCGACCGTGTATACGAACTGACCGCAGGGCGGGCGGTGGTGGCCACCGATGTCGGCCAGCATCAGATGTGGGCGGCGCAGTTCTACAAGACCGCTCACAACCGGCAGTGGCTGTCCTCGGGAGGCGCAGGGACCATGGGCTACGGTTTCCCCGCCGCGATAGGCGCACAGTTTGGTCGTCCCGATGACACGGTCATCTCCATCTCGGGAGATGGGGGCTTCCAGATGACGATGTCGGAACTGGCGACGGCGGCGATTCACAAGCTGCCGTTGAAGATCCTGATCATGGACAACGCCTACCTGGGCATGGTCCGTCAGTGGCAGCATCTGTTTCACGACAATCGGCTATCGGGCGTCGATCTCGAAGGCAACCCGGATTTCATCAAACTGGCCGCTGCATATGGCATTGAGGGCTGGCACTTGAAACGGACTGCCGATATCGACAAGATTCTGACGAAGATGCTCGAATACAATGATGGTCCGAGCATCGTCCACTGCCACTGCGAGAAAGAGGACGACGTGTATCCCATGATACCTGCCGGCGCGCCGCTGCATGAGATGTTGCTCGAAGCGCCAAAACACAAACTTGCCAAGCCGACTGGGAGCACGTGATCGTCATGACACAGACCCCAACTCCACCCCTGACAAATGGCTCACGGGGCAATGGTCGCGGCGGCGACACGGCTGTCGCCGAAGCCGCCTACCAGCGCAATCTGGGAGCCGGCCAACAAGTGCGGCGAACGACGATCGGTCTGCTGGTCAATGACCAGCCGGGCGTTCTGGTGCGCACGAGCCAGGTCTTCAGTCGTCGAGGCTACAACATCGAGTCCCTCGTCGTCTCCTCCGCTCATGTCATGCCTGGCACCTCGCGCATGACGATCACCTGTTCAGGACCGGCGGACGTACTGCATCAGATCATCCTGCAGTTGGACAAACTGGTCGATGTCATCCACGCCCACGACCACACCGACGATGACGCCGTCACCCGTGAACTGGCATTGTTCAAAGTCGCATGCTCAGTTGTCGAACGCAGCGAGATCCTACAGATCACCGAAGTCTTCCGCGGCAAAACAATCGACATCACCGATGAAACAATCACCATCGAAGCGACAGGCACCACCGAAAAAATGGATGCCCTGGAAAAGATGCTGGGCAAGTTCGACCTGCGAGAGATGGTACGAACAGGAAAAGTGGTGATGGCGAGGGGTACTGAAATCACCTGAACCACTGATCGGGTTTGCGCAGCAAACCCGCAGACAGGCGCGTAGCACCTGTCAAACTCTCAAGAACGGGGAGAGCGGGACAATTTCTATCCCGCTCTCCCCGTTCCTCGTTCAAAAATCCATTCCCAACTGCACGTACGACAGCCGACCCACCTCGGGCGCGCCAATAAAGGCACGATATCTTTCGTCGAGCACGTTGTCGAGATTGGCCAGCAGGTAGAGTCCATCGGCCATAGGTAGATCATATCGGGCACTCAGGTCAAGCGTCGTATACGAATCCACCGCCCCCACGTAGACACCAGAGTTCATCGGGAATTCGCCGTTGTAACGTAGCCGGGCACCCAGCCGAAGGTCGTACTGCGGCAGATCATACTTTGTTCCGACCTTCACCTTGTGCTTTGGCGCATTCAGTGCCACGTCGCTGATCCCTCCAAGATTTTCGAAGAAGTCGTCGTTGACGAAGGAATAGTTGCCACTGAAGCTGAGGTTGTCGGTGGCGTAGTAACCGAGGGCGAGGTCGAGACCGTAGAGTGTGACGTCACCAAAATTGCGATACGTGAGAAGCACGGCCGTCGGATCGTAGGCCTGTTCAGGCGATACCGTGCCGAAGGGAATCTGTACAGCGCCAGTGGCAAAAATCGTAGCCAGTTCGTCAGCAGCGGTGCCATTGTTGTTGGCAGCGCTTACGCCAGGGATCGACACCTGATCCAGAGCCCCGAGAACAGAAGCGGCCAGTGCATTGGCGGGATCTGACAGAGACTGCTGCAAGGCGGGTACGAGAGCGGCGCCGAGCGCCGTGGGGTGCAAGAACACATTCGGCGTCTCTACTGCCAGCGGTCCGACAAAGTCCTCCACGTCTGAGCGATACAGATCGGCGGCGACAACCAGCTTCTTGCCGACGATTCCCTTGTATCCCACCTCTAGCGTCTGGGTGATGGTCGATCGTGACCGTGGTACATCGAAGGCATCGGCGACAGGATCGAACCCGGAAGTCTCGAGATTCAGTTTGAGAATGGAATTGGTCAGTCCGGGCAGCTGTTGTGGTATGAGAGAAGGCAACGCCGCCGTTACAAGGGCGGCTTGTGCCTGACCCGCGGCCTGCGCAGCGTCAGCATCCATTCCGGCGGCGATCAATTGCTGCGCGATCAAGCCAGGGGCCAACGACTCGAGGACGGGACCAAACTGGGCGAGCACAGCGTTACGACCGATCCCCCACTGTACGTTGGTGACGGTGGGGTCGTCGAGAGGGATGTAACCGTCGGCATCGACGGAGCCAGTCTCTCCGGGTACCAGTCCAAGGCTGTTGAGGAAGGGCTGAAAGGAGGAGCGATACATGGGCCGGCCCGCAGCACTGCGGCGAAAGGTGAAGCCCTCGGAGAATCCGCTTCGGTAGGTCCCCTGTGCGCGAACATCGACATTGGGGCTGAAACCGAAAGTCGGCGTGAAGGCCTCCAGGGGTGCGAAAGCCCCCCTCAGAGCCAGCAGGTCGAGATAGAGATTGTTCGTCGTCGGCGTCGAAAATGCACGGTTGTAGGTAAACCGCAGAGACTGGCTCTCCGCCAGTTTGTAAACCAGCGCACCGCGGGGTGAAAATTCGGCATCATCGAGGCGGTTGTGCTTGTCATAACGCAAGGCCAACAACAGATCCAGATCGTTACGCAGTGCCGTCTCGCCCTGCAGATAGGCGCCATACTCGTCGATGTCGTCGTCATTCTCGTTGTTGCCCGTGATCGTGCCCTTGGTCTGTGGTCGCGTGAACAATGCGTCCACACCATAGACGAACTGGTAGCGGCCACCGAGTTGTGCCGCGTGCTGCACCTGAAACACGTCCATTGTCGACTTGTCGATGATGGGTTCCCCGGAACGCAGCAGGTAGGTATCCTGCGCGTCGCTCCAGTTGTGATAGAATTGGGCGAACCAGTCTTGGTACAACAGACGCGTCTGCACGTAGCTGGATGCCCAATCCTGCCCCTGCCCGGCACCGAGGCCGGTGAGTTCGATGTGATCACCCTGGTTGTAGCCATAGCTGACGATGGCGCTCAAGTCCTCGGTGGGCCGAAAATCTACGCGTGCCTCGAGACTCTGACGTTTTATATCGAAGTCCCGTTTGCCGATCAGCAGTCCCGCCTCGGAGGCACCGGCAGCCAACGCCGCGGCACGGGAGGCAACCTCCACTGGGTCGGTGTATTTCCAGTCTTCCCCCTTGTAGTACTGGGCCGAAATCTTGTAGGCAAGTTGCGGGTTTACGACCCCTGCGTGGCGCAAAGTACCTTTGGCGAGACTGCGCTCACCGGCGCCAAAGGTCACAGAGGTGCCCGCCGATTCGAAGGGCGAATGCGAGATGATGTGCATGACGCCGTTGGCGCTATTCGGACCGTAAAGAGCCGCCCCGGGACCAAGGACGATTTCGATCCGCTCAATATCTTCGTTGGTGACGGGAATAAAGTTGTGCACGTTGACGCGCAAGGAAGGAACATTGGCGATGCGATTGTCCGACAGCGTCAGCATGGAGCCACTGAAAATATTGTTGAACCCACGGGTGACGACGTTGCTCTGCACCAGTCCGGTCTGGGCGAAATCGATGCCGGGTTGATCGCGGACGAGACCGGCGACGGTGAGCACGGAACGATTGGCGATATCTTCGGCTTCCACGACCGAGATCGAAGCGGGCGCATCCAGCACCTTCTCATTGCTGCGTGAGGCACTGACGACGGTCAACTCCAGATCGAGCAGAGCGGCTTCCAGCGTGATCACCAGGTTGGCACCCGAAGCACCGACTTGCACCGCACTCCGAGACGTGGTGCGGAAGCCAACGTGGGAGACACTGACGGTATAGCTGCCCCGCGGCAGGTCGCGGATGACAAACTCTCCTGATATTCCTGAGACCGCCCCGGCGGCCCGTTCCAGCCCGCCTCCGGTGACGGTGACATTTGCCCCTGGGAGTGCCACCCCATCAGTGTCGGTGATGCTGCCTGTCAGTTCGGCGGCATCGGCAGTTATTGCCGCGAGCCAAATGCAAACGAGAATACTGCGAGCGATCCGGGTCATTGGCGTCGTCTCCCTGTTCCGATAGAAAAGCATGGGTTGGTCAACACACGCCTAATATAAAGCCCTTGACGCGGGTCACGTCGAGTCCCTTGCAGGGCTCGGAGTTGAATCCGAAGTTTAGCGCTCCGTCCTCAAACGATTGATATGACATGACCGAAAAACTCAATCTCGCCCTCATCGGCTGTGGGGCTATAGCCCGCTACCATCTGGATGGCATCCTCGCCGGACAGGGCCGGCTCTGTGTCACCACCGTCGTCGACAACGACCCGGACAAGGCGGCAGCCTTCGCCGCCGAAACGGGCGCCACCCCCTTCCCCACCATCGAGGCGGCCTTGAGTGACGGCGATTTCGACGCCGTGGACATCATGCTGCCCCACGACCTGCATGAGTGGGCGGCAACGACCTGCCTGGCGGCAGGTAAGCATGTGTTGATGGAAAAGCCCATGGCTCCCGACCTGGAGGCCTGCGACCGAATCCTGGCTACCGCCGAGAACTCCGGTCGCACTTTCATGATCGCCGAGAATGCGCAGTACTGGCCGGAGATCGTACGCGCCGCCGAACTCATCGAGGACGGTGCCATCGGTGACATCATCACGGCACGGGCGGCCTTCGTGGTGCAATTCGACGAATACTGGTTCCCCGACCGCAAAGCCTGGCGTTACGACCGTGAACGCACCGGGGGTGGTATTTGCATCGACGGTGGTTCGCACTGGATTCGCCCCCTGCGAATGTGGCTGGGCGAAATCGACGAGGTCGTAGCCATCACCGGCAATCCACTTACAGCGATGCAGGGCGAGTCTTTGTGTCGCTCCCTGCTTCGTTTCCAGTCCGGCATCGTCGCCTCCTTCGACGCGATGATGATCGATACCATTCTCGCCCCCGAACCATGGTGGCGTGTGACCGGTACAAAAGGCGAGATCCTCATCGACGGTGCTTTCGACGGTGGACTGAGACTGTACGACACCGACCACCCGGACGGCATGCGCGTCATGGAGCCAGCTGGATACCCTCGTTCCTTCGACCCAGAACTAGACGATTTCGCCCGTGTCATCCTCGACGGTGACAAACCCGCCGCACCAGCCAAACACTCCCTCGGTGAGCTACGCACCGCCCTCGCCCTATATCGTTCCGCTGAATCAAGGTCGTGGGAGAAAGTCTGGTAACGTCCGCATACCATCCATCGCGCGTCGTTCATCGGCTCAGGGCCACCAGCATTGTTATGATCGGCCATGAGCTCATTCGCGCAGTTCAGCGAATGGCGGGGCGAGGCGCTTGAACCACCGATGA
>DPVW01000425.1:7022-14656 GCA_003529325.1 Candidatus Latescibacterota bacterium
AGGCGCTTGAACCACCGATGATTTATGAAAAGCCGTCGAGCGCCGCCGCCGTCTTGCAGCCCCCTATAATATTAGGTATATTTTCAGTATTAGGTATATTTTCCTTCCTGAGCGGGGCCCATGGACCATGCATGAGCGCCCTTTTTGTTTTCATCTTGAACGCCCCTATGAACATCCTGTCACCCTCGGTCCGAGAGCTTCGGCTGCTGACCCCATCCCTGTGTTGAATCGACGAATGGCTAAGAAGGCTTCTACGAAAAAATTCATCTATCAGTTTGGCACGGCCCACACAGAGGGAGACGCCAGTTATCGAGAACTGCTCGGTGGCAAGGGCTCCAACCTTGCGGAAATGTCCAACCTCAAGCTGCCCGTACCAGCCGGCTTTACGATAAGCACCGAGGTCTGCACGTACTACTACAACCATGGCCAGAAATATCCAACAGCGCTCGCCAATCAGGTACGCGTGGCGCTCACCGCAGTGGAAAAGAAGATGGGCGCCACCTTCGGTGACCCGAAGAACCCGCTGCTGTTGTCGGTTCGCTCCGGCGCCCGCGTGTCCATGCCGGGCATGATGGAGACCGTCCTCAACCTCGGTCTCAACGACGAGATCACGGAGGGTCTGATCGAGAAGACGGGGGACGCCCGATTCGCCTACGATGTCTATCGCCGTTTCATTCAGATGTATGGCGATGTCGTGATGGGGCTGCGTCCTGAGGGAAAAGAGCATGACCCATTCGAGGTCCTGCTGGAAAAGAAGAAGGCCAAGCGTGGCGTCGAGATCGACAATCAACTCACTGCCGATGACCTCAAGGAGTTAGTCGGTGAGTTCAAGGCGGTCATCAAGAAGCGCCTGAAGCGCGAATTCCCAGATAACCCGGAGGAGCAGTTGTGGGGTGCCGTGGGCGCCGTCTTCGGCTCCTGGCAGGGAGCGCGCGCCATCCGCTACCGTGAACTCGAAGGCATCCCCCACGGCTGGGGAACGGCGGTCAACGTGCAGTCCATGGTCTACGGCAATATGGGCGACGATTGCGCCACCGGTGTCGCCTTTACCCGCGACCCCTCCACTGGCGAAAACAAGCTCTACGGCGAGTTCCTCATCAACGCCCAGGGGGAGGATGTCGTCGCCGGCATTCGCACACCCGAGCCGATGATTGAATTGAAGAAGCTGATGCCCAAGGCCTTCAAGGAATTCGAGGCTGTCTGTGGGCGGCTGGAGAAGCACTATAAGGACATGCAGGATCTCGAGTTCACCATCCAGAACGGCCATCTGTGGATGTTGCAGACTCGTAGTGGTAAGCGCACCGCCGCCGCCGCTGTCAAGATCGCCGTGGACATGACGCGTGAGAGACTCATCGGACAAAAAGAAGCCCTGATGCGGGTCAATCCTTCGGATCTCGACCAGTTGCTGCACCCATCCTTCGACCCAGCAGCCCGCCGGCATGTCATCGGCACGGGTCTGCCCGCCTCCCCCGGTGCTGCCACGGGTCAGGTCGTGTTCCATGCCGAGGAGGCCGAAGAGCTGGCTGCCAAAGGCGAAAGAACCATCCTCGTGCGCCTTGAGACATCCCCCGAGGACATTGGCGGCATGCACGCCGCGCAGGGCATCCTGACCGCACGCGGTGGCATGACATCACACGCCGCCGTCGTCGCCCGTGGCATGGGCAAGTGTTGCGTTGCTGGTTGTGGGGCGCTGGGTATCGACTACGGGAAGGACCTGTTCACCGCCGGCGGCAAGACCGTGAAGAAAGGGGACTGGATCTCCATCGACGGTTCTTCTGGCGAGGTCATGCTCGGCCAGGTTGCCACGACGGAAACCGCTCTGTCGAAGGACTTCGAAGACCTCATGAAGTGGGCGGACCGTGAGCGACGACTGAAGGTGCGCACGAACGCCGACACACCGCACGATTCAGTTGTGGCGCGAACCTTTGGTGCCGAGGGCATCGGCCTCTGTCGTACGGAGCACATGTTCTTCGAGGGCGACCGTATCGATGCCGTGCGCGAGATGATTCTCGCTGAGGACGAAGCCGGACGCCGCAAGGCGCTGGCAAAACTGAAGCCGATACAGCGTAAGGACTTCGAGGGCATCTTCAAGGCCATGAATGGGCTTCCTGTCACCATCCGCCTTCTCGATCCACCATTGCACGAATTCTTGCCGCATGAGACCGCTCAACAGCGGGAGATGGCCAAGAACATGGGGATCTCTCTGGCACAGGTGAAGGCAAAGGTCGACTCCCTGCACGAATTCAACCCTATGCTCGGCCATAGAGGTTGTCGTCTCGGTATCACCTACCCGGAAATCTACGAGATGCAGGTTGAGGCCATCATCGAGGCCGCCCTCAACTCGAAGAAGCGCAAGATCAAGGCATTGCCTGAAATCATGATCCCGCTGGTGGGCACCGTCAAGGAGTTGTCTTATCTCAAAGAGATGACGGACCGAGTCGCCGCCCAGGTCATGAAGAAGAAGAAGGCGAAGGTCAACTACATGGTGGGCACCATGATCGAGATCCCTCGTGCCGCCCTGCTGGCGGACAAGATCGCCAAGGAAGCTGAGTTCTTCAGCTTCGGTACCAACGATCTGACCCAACTGACCTTTGGCTACAGTCGCGACGACGCTGGCAAGTTCCTTCCGGTGTATGTCGACAGCGGTATCCTGCCTTGTGACCCCTTCCAGTCCCTCGACATCGAGGGCACCGGTCAGCTACTCGAGATCGGCACGAAACGGGGTCGCAAGACTCGTAAGACACTGAAGGTCGGCATCTGCGGCGAGCATGGCGGCGACCCCGCGTCGGTGACGTTTTGCCATAACATCGGACTCGATTACGTTTCCTGTTCACCCTTCCGTGTTCCCATCGCACGCCTGGCAGCGGCTCAGGCGGCCCTGACCTAGACAGGTTTGATGACTTCGACGACCGAGGCGGCCCCCGCTGCCGCGACAAAATCTCCAACGGAGAAACTTGGCGCCCGCCGGCCGGCGATCATTGCTGTCGCCAATCAGAAAGGCGGTGTCGGCAAGACGACGACAGCCGTCAATCTGGCGGCCTGCCTCGCCGTCGCCGAAAAACGCACACTGCTGGTGGATATGGATCCTCAGGCCAACGCCACCAGCGGCTGCGGCATTGAAGCCGCTGAGGTGGAAAAGGGTAATATCTATCATGCCCTGCTCGGCCATCTGCCGATTCACGACGTCGTTCACCTGACCAAGATCCCCCACCTGTCCCTGTTGCCGTCACATATCAATCTGACGGGAGCCGAGGTGGAGATGGTGAACATGATCGCCCGTGAACAGAAGCTGTCGAACATTCTCGGAGATGTGGGCGAAGAGTATGAATATGTCATCCTGGATTGTCCGCCATCCCTTGGACAATTGACACTGAATTCTCTCACCGCAGCCGATTCCGTCCTCATCCCGATTCAGTGCGAATATTATGCTCTGGAGGGCTTGGGCAAATTGCTCAACACAATCCGCCTCATCCAGCGACATCTGAACAAGAAACTGCAGATCTGCGGCGTGTTACTCACTATGTACGACCGTCGCCTGAACCTGTCCCGCCAGGTTGCCGATGAGGTCCGTTCCTATTTCGGCAACAAAGTGTACAAGACGGCGATCGCCCGGAATGTGCGGCTTGCCGAGGCACCTGGACATGGACAACCCATCGTCCTCTACGACATCGTCTCCCCTGGGGCACAGAATTATATGAGCCTTGCTGGCGAGATCATCAAGCACGGATAGAGATGGACGCATTGACACTCAACCGGACAACCGTGCCTCATGGCTAAACGTGGCCGCGAAGTCCTCGGCAAGGGCATCCACGCCCTGATCGCAGAATACCCCCAGGGCGTGGAGGAGTCGGGCACACAACTGCTCGAGGTCCCCATCACTGATATCGAGCCCAACCCCTATCAACCACGGCGAGAATTCGACGATGAGGCGCTGGCGGAGCTCGAATCTTCGATTCGGGAAAAGGGAATCCTGCAGCCGGTGGTCCTCAACCGTACTGCACCCAATGCCTATCACCTTATCGCCGGAGAACGGCGTTGGCGAGCGGCGCAGCGGGCCGGTCTGGAAACGGTACCCGCCGTCGTTCACGAGATCGACTCTCCTCAGGAGCTGATGGAGTTGGCGCTGATCGAGAACATCCAGCGCGAAGACCTCAATGCCATCGAAGAGGCCGAGGGCTATCAGGCTTTGATAAGTCGCTGCATGCTGACCCAGGAGGAGATCGCTCAGCGTGTAGGCAAGGAACGATCGACGATCGCCAATGCGGTTCGTCTGCTGAAGCTCCCAAAACAGCTACAGATCAGTCTCCGGGCAGGTGAATTGCAGATGGGCCATGCCAGGGCCCTGGTCAGCCTCGACGAACAGAGTGCCTTGGAACTTGGCCGGCGCTGTATCAAGGAACAGATGACGGTTCGCGAACTCGAGAAGGCCGTGCGCACCCACAGCACGGACGGCAAATCCACCAAAGGGGGCGGCAAGGGCCGTTCCAGCGGCAACGGCGCCAACCGCAAGGACCCGACACTGACTGCTCTCGAGGACAAACTCCGCCACCGATTTGCGACGGCTGTCGCCATCCATCACGGGGGCAAGAAGGGTCGTATCGAGATCGAGTATTACGATGATGACGATCTCGAGCGCATCCTCGAGTTGTTGCTGGATTGATTCCGGATCCCGCAGCCCCCTTCGGGCGTCGGCAGTAATGTGTCCTGGTCCCCGCAGATAACCCACTCATCTTCACTGCGCTTCTGTCTGAGTTGGGCGGCGACAATAATCGTCGCCGCCAGCGCCTGGACGTCGTGCTCTCTGGTTCATCAGGACCCGGCCAACCAATCCCCCATCGTCCAGATCCGCGAGGCGGATACCACCGTCGTCGCCCGAGGGGGGAGGGTGGAACTCACCGTCAGCGCCTCCGACGAGGATGACGACCCACTGCGCTACGAATGGAGTTCCTTCGGCGCAGGCAGTTTCCAAGACTCCCTGGCGAACTCGACTTTTTGGATTGCGCCGGACCAGATTGCCAGCAGTTCCGAATTCTTCCTGATCACGGTGACCATCATCGACAATCAACCGGATACGGAAGATCCGGTGGAGACCTTCCTCATCGAGGTCGTGCAACGTGTGCCGGTCCTTGTCGCCCCAGCCGACACGGTAATTTCCTTCCGCGACCCGGGTATCGTGCTCGAGGCCCGGGCAACCGACGAAGACAACGATGCGCTGAGCTTTGAGTGGGAAATACTTGAGGGTGGATTGAGTGTCGATCAAGTGGTGCGCGAACAACAGACGCGTGGTGGCGTATCGACACTGCGATTGTTGCCTCTGACACCGGGACAGATCCCGTTGGCCGTCATGACGACGGACGGCTCTGACACACTGCGCAGGGAGTTCACCGTCACCATCACTGCGACTGAGCAACCCGAAGGGGGAATGGTCGCTCTCGAGTTGCCACGGGACGACGGGGTCAGCATCCCCTACGAGATCGACGTGTACGAGTATCCCAATCAACTGGGTGTCGATCCACTGATCGTGGATGACTGGTTTGAGGCTTCGGCTCTGTGTCGAGAACAGGGCAAACGGCTCTGTTCAAGTCTGGAGTGGACCTATGCCTGTCGGGGACCGGAAGCCAACCCCTACTCCTCGGTGGACGATCCGGAATCACTGCCTGAGCAGTACGGACTCAGATTCTGCAATGGCGTTGGGTCCGGCCTGGCCAGTGAGACACCCGGCTTCGACGAGGTTGTGCCGTCGGGAAGTTTTCCGAACTGCTCATCCTCTACCGGGGTCTACGACATGACGGGAAATGCCTTCGAATGGCTCAGCGACCTCGATCCCTTCTTCGGTCGCCAGGCAACTGCCAGTCTGAGTGGCACGGCGATTCCGGGCTCGTGTGGGTCGATCGATACGCGCCAGCCCTCCGTGCCCTTTGCGGACGAGATGGACGATGGCGATCGTGCCGCTGTCGATGCTCTTCTGGTTCAGACCAACTTCCAGGGGTACGCTAGATCAGAGCGTGGCTTCCGCTGCTGCCGCTGAGTGAGCGGCTTCCTCTGTATGCACCGGCAACTCTGATTCCGGCTGCCACACAGGTGTCTTCTCCAGTTCGAAGGGGTCGTCAATAACAGGCCGGGCACGTGGGCGACGCCGCTGCGCCCGCAGCAGTTCTTCCGCCATCAGATACGCCGCGTCACCGACCAGCGACGCTGTTCACAGACCTGTACCACCACTCGCTCGGTGACCTCGCGTTCCTGATCCAGCCCGTCGAGTTGGGCGTACATCAGGTCGATCTCGCGATCACGGCGCTTGAGGGCATCCACCAGCGTTCGGATCTGGAAACTTGTGACATATTTTGCCGTGATGGGCACGGCGAGAAACAAGGCGACGAGAACTACGAACTCGGCGCTCATACGATCCACACACTTTTCGTCGTCGAGATGACACACTCTCGCCCCACAGTCCCTTGTGGATCGAGGTTGACGGACAGGACAAAGGCAATGCCTGTGCCGAAATCCTTCCGTGGACGTAACTACCTGTCGTCATTACACTTTCAGAGAAATTATCGTGCCGTTGTCGGACGCTGGCGGGAAAAGACTGCCATCGTTGAGACGCCAAGGCCGAACTCTTTTCCGGAGTCAGTCGCGTGGATGCCGCCTCGCTGAAATCCCTGCTCGAACAGGTCGCTTCAGGATCGACGACGGCCGACGAGGCCCTTGGACGTCTGCGCGACCTGCCTTTCGAGGATCTCGGATTCGCCCATATCGATCACCATCGCAGCCTTCGCCGCGGTTATCCCGAGACCATCTTCAGCCAGGGCAAAACGCCGCAACAGACGGTGGCAATCGCCGAGCGCCTCGTCGATGCCGGCTCGCTGGTGTTGGCGACTCGGGTCGATGATCCGACAGCGGTCGCCCTGGCGGCACGATTCAGGCAAGTGGACCACGACACCACCGCCAGGACCGTCATCGTCCGCCCAACCGACATGGTGCCGCAACCAGAGACGGGTCTCGTCCTGGTCCTGTCCGCCGGCACCTCGGATCTGCCCGTCGCCCAGGAGGCGATCGTTACGGCGCGAAGCATGGGAGCCCGTACCGAGGGCATCTTCGATGTCGGTGTCGCCGGCATTCACCGACTCCTCGCGTATCGTGAACGGCTGCACGAGGCGCGGGTCATCGTCGTCGCCGCCGGCATGGAGGGAGCGTTGGCGAGTGTCGTCGGTGGTCTCGTCGAGGCTCCCGTCGTTGCCGTGCCGACCTCCGTTGGTTATGGCGCCAGTTTTGGGGGTGTGTCGGCGTTGTTGACGATGCTCAATTCCTGCGCCTCCGGCGTCCTTGTCGTCAACATCGACAACGGCTACGGTGCCGGGTATGCCGCGGCTCTGATCAACAACCGAAGCATCGACCCGATGGTCGAAGACTGACCGATGACCCCCGCCTTGCGGATCACCAACCCGCGGGTCGAGCAGCATGCTTGAGCAGCCTGCTCCTGACACCTGCGTCGCCATACTCTGTGGGGGGCTGAGCCGGCGTATGGGTGGCCGCACCAAAGCCGCTCTGCCCCTTGGTGACACGACGGTCCTCGGACAGATACTGGCGACCACGGCAGCCCTGGACCTGCCACGGCTGCTGGTGACGGGCACGGGGCC
>DPVW01000230.1:0-13387 GCA_003529325.1 Candidatus Latescibacterota bacterium
CCCGCCACAGCAGCCGCGATGACCTTACCCTGTTCTTCCATCCGCAATAGGGGACTTTCTACCGATGAAGATCTGTCTCATCGCCGCTCTCTCACCCGACCTCATTATCGGTCGTGACGGCGACATGCCGTGGCATTACCCAGCGGACATGAAGCACTTCATGCGCACCACGATCGGTCACCCATGTATCATGGGGCGCCGCACGTATGAGTCGTTTCCCAAACGCCCACTGCCAAAGCGGCCCAACCTGGTGCTAACGCAGAATGCACAGTGCGACCTGACAGGAGCTCAGCGCTTTGCCGACTTGACCGCAGCCCTCGATCACTGTCGTGCCCAAGACTGCCCGGTGGTCTATATCTGCGGTGGCGGTGGCGTCTATCGCGAAGCACTGCCCCTGGGGCATGAAATGATCCTCACCCATGTTCCGGACCGCGTCGAAGGAGACACCTATTTTCCCGCCTGGAATGAAACGGACTGGGAGATCGTTAACGAAGTGTCGGAGGAGGGTCTACGTTTTTTGACCTACCACAGGAGATCGTAGAAGAGCATGCTCGACACCATCCAGGCAGCACCAGCCGATCCCATCCTCGGATTGTCCGCGACGATGACCCGAATCAGAACAAGATCAACCTTGGCGTCGGTGAATACCGCGACGCCGACGGCCAGACACCTGTTCTGCAATCCATTCGCACCGCGGAGGCACGCGTTGTTGCCACAACCCCACCGGTGCCGACTTGAATCACGACCAGTGGCAACGCCTTGGCGACACCGTCGTCACCAAGGGACTGTTGCCCCTCGTCGACTTCGCATATTAGGGATTCGGTGATGGACTTCAGCAGGATGCTGCCGGGCTGGGCAACCTGGTCGAACGAGTGCCAGAGGCCCTGATTGCCAGTTCCTTTTCCAAGAACTTCGGCCTCTATCGTGAGCGTGTCGGCGCCTTGACCGCCATGGCTGCCACACAGAATTCGGCACACAATGTGCTCAGTCAGCTGAAGGTGTGTGTGCGCACCAACTTCTCGAATCCGCCCGCCCATGGTGCGGCGATCGTCACCGAGATCCTGCCGGATGAGAATCTGCGAGCTCGGTGGGAGGCGGAGGTAGGTAACCGCCATGCGTGACCGGATCAACGGCATGCGAAAGTTGTTGGTGAGCAAGCTGCAAGAGTCAGGCGCGGCAACCGCGTCGGGGGACTTCTCCTTCATCGAAGCACAGCGCGGAATGTCTCCTTCTCGGGTCTGACCTCTGAGCAGGTCGAACGATTGCGCCGGGAACATGCCGTCTACATCGTGGGATCGGTCTGCATCAACGTCGCCGGAATCACCGCCGACAACGTCGACAGCTTGTGCAGTGCCATAACCGCGGTGCTCTGACCAGCTTCAGCCTCTTTCAGTACACCGACAGTGCTCGCAGGCGCTGGATGATCGGTGTCAGCAGTTCGACGACGCCGTCCACCTCGGCGGCGGTGTTCTGGTATCCCAGACTGAAACGGATCGCTCCCGCTGCCAGACGTGGCTCCCGCCCCATCGCCAGCAGCACGTGCGACGGTTCCGCAGTTCCGGAAGTGCACGCCGAGCCACTGGAGACGGCGATACCCTCCAGATCCAGACCCAGCAGAATCGACTCAGCTTCCACTCTGCGGAAGGAGATGTTCAGCGTACCGGGGAGACGGTGGCTGCGACTGCCATTGATGACGACATCTTCGATACTTTCCAGCACCCCTCGTTCGAGGCGGTCTCGGAGTCCACTCAGTCGCCCAGCATCCTCCTCCATATCCGTCTGACGCAGGGCGGCGGCGGCACCAAAACCGACGATACCGGCGACATTCTCGGTGCCAGCACGCAGATTGCCATCGTGCCCGCCGCCATGAGTCCAGGGCGCCAGCACGGTCCCTGGGCGAACATAGAGGGCCCCCACCCCCTTGGGCCCGTTGATCTTATGCGCCGACAGCGACATGAGGTCAGCTCCCAGCCTGTCGACATCGACGGGAATCTTACCGAAAGCCTGTACTGCATCGATGTGGAACAGGACGCTTCGTTGGCGTAACCGGGAGCCGATCTGTGCCAATGGCTGGATGGTGCCCGTCTCATTGTTGGCCAGAATCAACGACACCACACCGGCGTCGCTGCTGCCGACGATGTCGACGACAGCGGCAGGATCGATCCGCCCTTCCTCGTCGACGGGAATAAATGTCACATCACCGCCGAGGTCGCGTCGAGCCTGGGCCGAGAACAGTACCGCGGGATGTTCTACAGCGGAGGTGACGATCTGGTCATGTCCGCACAGAGCCCAGTTGTCGGCCTCGGTGCCGCCGCTGGTGAAGTGCAACTCTTGCGGGGATGCCCCGAGAAGAGAGGCGACCTGCTGCCGTGCCATTTCAACCGCAGCGCGCGCTTGACGGCCCGCAGCATGGGGGCTGGAGGGGTTGCCGAAAATATCCCCGAGAAAGGGCTCCATCGCCGCCCGGACTTCCGGCCGCAGAGGTGTCGTTGCATTGTGGTCGAAGTAGATCATCTGAACTGTACTTCGACACTGTAGGCGACGGCCACGACCTGTCCTGAAAGTAGCCGTCCACGACTGTCAAATGCTGTGCCATCGGCATAGACGAACCGTTCGCTCTCCCCCAGCACCACGCCCTCATCGCCACGGACCAGCGCCACAGAATCAATCTCCGATGTCCGTTGCAGCAGCCTGCCAACGGCGCTATCGATCAGTTCTACACCGCGAAACTTC
The DNA here is from genome assembly GCA_003529325.1 of Candidatus Latescibacterota bacterium. Classification (GTDB taxonomy): domain Bacteria; phylum Latescibacterota; class UBA2968; order UBA8231; family UBA8231; genus UBA8231. The sequence continues at coordinate 2,734 of DPVW01000230.1, forward strand.
TCGATCTGCCCCTGCTCCTGCAGCCGCGAGATCTCCTCCCACATCGAACTCTTGTCCTCCTCGAGGCGTCGCGCTGCCAACAAATACAGGGAGTAGACTTCGTCACCCTGTGACAGGCCCTCCCAGCGGTTCTCACTTGGAGCATACTGCCACCGATCGGCAAATACGGTGCCGTCGTGCAGGACGGTGTTCGTTCCCTCAGAACTGTAGAGGAATGCATATACCTCGCAGTCCTGGTCCGCGCGAAATCGCAGTTGCAGGCGGTCCCCCTCGTCGAGTTGGCCCCCTTCCACGAACTCTATGAGGCGCGGGAAGCCACCCTCGTCACGGCGTACGAGCAGGTGGAATTCCAGATTCAAATCCGCCAGGGAGGCGACAACCGACTTCGACCCGCGTGCCTGATATGCCGTCGTCAACCGCGTCAGATCCCGTTGCGAGAGGCGGACCGTCGACTCGTCCCGCAGATCACCGGTGCCACCATCCACCAAAGCCAGACGCAGATACACCCAGGGCGAGGCGAGGTGGACCTGGCCAGCGCTGAGCAGATTTCCGGGTAACTGGCGCCAATCTCTGGGTAACAATTCATCCGCCCGCCAGTCGATGTCCTCGGCTCTCCCTTTGCCCGCAATACCGGCATCGGGGCGAACCTGCACACCGGCGCGGACCGCTGCCGACAACAATGCCTCGTCGAGGGCCAGCGTCTCAGCAGAGATCTTGCCATCGGGCAGACGGAAACCGGCGACAGTGACGGTGTCCACCGTCCCCCACCCTCCTAATACCTGTATCAGTTGGGCATGGACATTCGCCGTCCCCGCCCCCCTGGAGCCTGGCCAACAGGAGACCAGGAGCAACACCACGGGCACACATGCAACGTGAAAGACAGCCTTGCTCAATCGTCCTCTCCCTTGTCGGGTGGTTCGCCACCGCGCTCGAGAAAAGCGGTGCCCGTCAACAGTTCCCGCTGCAGTCCGACAAAATTATCAGGGCGTGGCTTGGTGGAGACAACGACGTCAGGCTCTGTCGTGCCGCCCTGCGCGTTTGTCAGCGCCGATGGCTTCGCCCGCGTTCGCGCTCGCGCCCGCAACTGCCTCTCGAGGAGAATACGGCCGAGCAACTGCTTGGCTTGCTGCAGGATGGGTCGACGGCGGTCGTCGCGCTCCGAGACTTGCTCAAGAACCTCATACATGGCGGAGACCGCAGTTGGACCGAGACTTGGGATGCGATTCAGCAACTCTTCGTATTCGTCGCAAAGATCCATCCGCACGAGGATGTTTGCCAATTGTGCATTTGTGTCCGGATCCGAAGGACCAAAATCGGCTCGGGTCCAGGCACTGACACTCTGCACGCGGAACAAAGCACTGCCGTAGCCGGCGATGAATTCCTCCGTCTCCGACCTCAGAGCCATTCGGTGTCCGGCGGTCACGGGCTCTCTCGCCGTAGGCGCTGAGCACGTCGGCGAGCAACAGGTAGTCGAGTAGCATCCAGGCGGCGAAGATCACTCCCTCGGCGATGGACCAGTGATTGTAGCCCTTCTCTTCGGCCTGAAGCAGCAGGATTTCGCAGATAGATGGTCCGACGTCGGCGACCGATGTGTACCGCCTGATGACACCGAACGTCACGAAAGTGGAACAGCGTGTCGCCACGCACGAGCGTGATGGAGATCGAGCCATCGATCAGAGCATCGCGCAGATACGGGGGCACCTTCTTCAGTACGCGCCAGAAAAACAGCACGAGGGGGTCGGCGGCATGCAGGCGGGGCAGGCGACGATCTTCAGGAAAATGAGGCAGGCGGGTTTGCTCGCCAAACAGGATCACGCGCTCCGAAGCGGAGATCGGCCGGTTGATGTCGACGTGCGAGACGTCGCCATCCAGTATGCCGAGATTGACCTCGGTGGGGGTCTCGTTATGGGGTTGTGCCTCCGTCATCTTTTTCGAATATACGGAACAGGCGTGACAAATTCGCGCTCCGGGTTGCTATCATACACATATAATGCCGACCACAAAGCCGACCTGCTGACTTCAAAGCTATGATCTTGACTTCGATGTTCTTGAGCCACAAGCTCTTTGCTGCTGGCGTCGTCGCCCTCGATCTCGCACTCTTCTGTACTTCCTGCTCGACGCCGCCGGCACCACCCAAGCCGGATGAACCACCCGTCTCCCGGGCGGGAGCCGATCAGGATGTGCCATTCGGTTCACTGGCCACCCTCGACGGATCCACTTCCTCAGATCCCGATGAAGAGGTGCTCTCCTTCGCTTGGTCCGCCGCCGTGGACAACCCCGCATCGGTGGTACTGACCAGTACATCCATCGTTCGTTTCATACCCACGAAGCCTGGAGAGTATACCTTCATCCTCATCGTCACGGCGGGCGCCACGTCGAGCCTACCGGACTCGATGCGTCTCACCGTGCAAAGTGACGACAACCGATCGCCTCTGGGCAGGCCGGGCCCGATTATGCCGCCGCTCTCGGAGGCAACTTCTTCCTCGACGGGGCCAGTAGTTCGGACGCCGACGGCGACCCGCTCACGTTCCTATGGACGACGCTGGTCGATCCCGACATCATCTCGATCGTGGACTCAGCGTCGGTGCAGACCGCGATCATCCCCCTGCTGCCTGGGACGTACACATTCCAACTCCTGGACAGCGATGGGACCCTGATCGGGACCGACGACATCACTGTGCTGGTAACGACGGAGGGCAATGTCACCCCCATTGCCAAGGCGGGGCCCCCGCAGACCGTCGCCGTCGGCACCCGTGCCGTACTCGACGGCAGCGGTTCTCTCGATGAAGATGGCGATAGCCTCAGCTATCACTGGTCGGTGGGAAACAACCCAGGAGGTAAGCGTTCTGTGGCTGGGCGGGCAAACGGCTGCTCACGGAAGCGGAATGGGAGAAAGCGGCGAGGGGGAAAATGACGAGCGCCGGTTCCCATGGGGTGATGAAGATCCGAATCTCTACGCGCTCACCTTCCCCGAGGCGCGATTACTGAACTACAACAACATCACCAGCGAGACCGCCGCCGTCGGCCAGCATGCTGATGGCGTCAGCCCCTATGGCGTGCACAACCTTGCCGGCAACGTCATGGAATGGGTCGCCGATTGGTATGACCCCAGCCACTACACCGACAGTCCCGGCACCGATCCGACAGGCCCCGCCACCGGCGAACAACGGGTTGCCCGAGGTGGTCACTTCCTGGTCTCGCGGGAGGTGGTCACCGTAACCGTGCGCAATCGGACCCAAATTGAGACCCGCGACCTGATTCCGCTGCGGTCGCACCCTGCCACCCCCCTGAGATCGACATGTACCCAATGACCGATTCACCGGCAAATCGCAAGATTCTCATCGTCGACGACGCTGCTCCATGCGCGACAGCGCGGGCAGGTACTGGGTTTCGACGACTCGATCCCAGCTCATCGCCGCCGCCGCCGCCTGCCCCGCTTCGAGCAGGTGCTGACGTCCCTTTTCATCTGCAGGCAACGTACGGGCCAGCACCTTGGCCAGTTCCCGGCTGCACCGGAGCTCCCAGCTCTGGCGGTCAGCCGCTTCGAAGGATCGCCACCCCGCTGCATCCGCCGGCGCCGCTGCACCGATTTGGGTAAATTCACCGCGAACGAAGACGGGCGGCCCCTCTGCATCCGCCGTAACCTGTTGCAGAAATCCCAGACAACCACACACATCGCTGATGACACTCACGGCACCGGATGCCAACGGTTCGATCTGCGCAATACCAAAAGGTTCGTATGTGGACAGACCAAACTCGGCGTCACTGCCCCGTCTCAGGTCGGCAAATTCCACATCTGCCGGCACGGCCCCAGCGGTGCTGGCCGTGTCGAAGCCGAACTGATTGACGAACAGAACTCGGATTCTGCGCGCCCGCGCGTTGAAGGCACGGACCTTCAAATCGAAAGCCATCTCCCCAGGCGTCAGGTCAGGATACCCCTCGCGATGCACGAGGGGCCAGTCATACTCCCGTCGCATCTGCTCGACACTCGCAGCCAGCCTTGGTCCCGCTTCTGTGGCGAGCACGATGAGCACGGCATCCCGTCCCTGGGCGAGCAGCTCTTCTTCGAGGGCTTCGAGAACGAGTAGATCCCGCCAGAGAGCCTTGCTGGCAACGAGTCGCCCCACGTGAGTGAAGACGAGCCCGGGAGACCAACCGAATAGACCTTCGGCGAAGCTTGCCAGCCGCAGACGGGCGGCTTCGCGCTCTGGCCCCGCCAGTGCGCTGTGTAGTGGGACCCCGTTGTAGACGCGATCGATCTCAATCTGCGAAAATTCAGGACCGAGAAACCGCAGTTCCTGTTGCACGAGATCGCCCACAGCGAACACGGCATCGCAGCGCCAAGCCTGGCGGATGAGAGCATGCTTGAAGAATGCATCCTGTGGACCGAACACGTCTTCGATGAACTGAGTGGAACCGGCTGTGGCACGTAGGGCACCGTAGAATGCGACATCCCCACCTGGTACATCTTCCACGAGGCGTCGCGCTGTCGCTACTTCGTGGGCATAGAATACGGTGAACACTGCGCTATCGTCAGCCAGTTTCGCCTTGAGAGCCGTTGGCAGCCCCATGAACTCATGAGCGATGATGTGCACCGGCACTCCCTGGCGTTCGCCGATCAGGGCCAGTACCGCATCGTATGCCGGCTCCGCGAGACGCACGTACTGTTCGTATTCCCATTCGCTCTCATAACGATCGGAGGCGAGGCCGAAGTGCTGGAACAGTTGGAACTTGAATTGTCCCAGGCCATGCGGAGCACCCCCTTCGACATCCACGAGCAGGACCTCAGGTTCGACTTGAGTGCCGTCTGGACAGTCAAATCGACGACGACCATAGACGATGCGTTGGCCGTAGCGCCTCTCCACTTCATAGAGGAGGGTGCCGACGGATTCGGACCAGGTGCCATTCCGGTTGTCATACAGCACAGTGCCATCGGCACCGAGAGGGGTGGCGCGATGTCGGTCCGTCAGCGGACCAACCAGAATCGTCCGCTGAGTCCCATTCCGGTATTGCGCCGCTGTGACCAGTCCAGCCAGCACCGCACCGATGCCGCCGACCTTGTGGATCGCCTCGTGGGTGACGTGTACGGCGATGCTCATGGGTGACTCCGGGTAACATAGAACGGACTCGTCCAGGCACGATTGCCATCGATCTGCGTGAGACGCACATAGTAGGGTTGAGCCGTGCCACCCGACGGTAGCGATTCCTCATACTCAAAGCGGCACGTCCTGCCATTGCCGCGGGGCAGATACTCAACCCTCACTTGTAGGCCTACCCCCCCAACGGCGTGCACGAAAGGCTCCTGCTCGATGGCGGCCAGAGGCACGGCAAAATCGGTGATGGCGGAATGGAATTCGAGTACGCTGTCAGATGTGACCTCGACGTCGAGAATCACACCGTCCTCGTCACCGGAAGTCACCGACTGCCACGCCACGCTCGTTTCCGTTTGCTCGATGACACCTTCATTGGCGCTGTCGAAAGCATACCCCTCGACTGCCCGGATAACCCCCGCCGTCAGACGCAGACTTCCGTCCCATGTCGCGATCCGGTCCCGCCCCTTGATGCGGGCGCCACTCCAGACGACACGCACACGGGCACGATCACGATCGACGATCTCAGGCCAGCGATAGACACATTCAAGACCTCGCATGACACGGATCTCTTCGATCTGTTCAGTACCCACGGCACGCAACCGCAATCGCATCTCATCACTGTCGTACGCCGCACCGATCCAATGTCCGACGCCCTCGTCGTCAACCGCTTGCACATCGAGCAGGATTCGTGGGCCACTGGTCGCGTAACATCGTCTGGAGTAGAGCGCCTTCCATACGCCCTGACGGGTGAGTTCGTCGGCAAACAAACAGGTCATACCACCGTATACGCCGAAGGAGGACGAGCCTGGATAGCTGGCGCCAGGACGACCTTTGTGGTCGTCGCTCCCACCGGTAAATCCGACTTGATACCCACGCTCGATCGCTTCCTCCAACAACCATTCGAACTGCCCCCACGCCGAGGTGATCTCGATGACGGGTTCCAACGCCGGATCATGATATTCGAGATTTGCCGGTCGCCCGCCGATATGTGGCACCACCAGGGCGGGACGCCCCTTCTTCAGCTGTTCGAACAACTCCTGCACCGGGTAACGATCGGTCGCCACATCGTCGTGATCGGCAACCTGCCAATGGCTGGTCCGATAGATCGGTTGCCCATCGTCGAGGTAGTAGACGTTGCGATCACCGCCGGCTGGCGTCGTCGCCGACCATTCATACCCGGGGAAGAGGACGAACCGGCCGGGCTCGTAGAATTGCGTCGCACAGCGGCCGATGCGCTCCCAGAAGCTGTTGCTGATCTGGAAATCATTGCCCTGGTGTCCGGCGAAGTCGACAAATGCTATATCGCGAGCGAAGGCGAAATAATCCTCCACACTGTTGGTCCCCACCGTCTCCTCGCTCTGGCCGTGAAGGTCACCCCAGAAAGGGCGCAACCCGCCGTTGTCTTCGACAGACTCGATTGGGTTGCTTTCTCCCGACAGCTGGCCGGCCCGGGCGACGATGGTGAAGGTCTCCAGCCCCTTGGCCTGCAACCCTTCAAGGCGAATCGCACCTCCCTCACTGCCGTCGAAGTTCAAAATCCGTGGCAGACCGCTGACCCCCTTGGGGAGCTCAAAGCGCACCTGGCCGCGGTAGCCCCCGGCTGGGTTTCCCCACGTATCCTCGAACTTGACCCCAAGAGCGAAGTCCTCACCTCGCACCACGCCGGTCGGCGCCAGTAACACGAGTCGGGCCGCCGTATCCGGGAGGATCTCGATCTCCGGCTGACTGTCGATCTCGACGAATTGACCAGTACCAAAGGCGTCGACGACAACCTTGAATTCAAAGGTGTGCTCGCGAAAGGTCTGCGCCACGGTGCCGATGGAGCCACCACTGGTGTCACCATAGGTGACGGTGATCGTGTCCCCTTTGGCCAAAGCCCATTCGGCGACATCGATGACGACGCACTTCTGCCAGGGGCGGATGTATCCCTTCGGATCCCAACGATGGGTGACGCGGCCAGCACCACTGTGGGTGACCGTGTAGTAGTTTGGGGCGGTGGGATCTTCGCTCTGCGGCTTGCCCCAGTCGGACGCAAAGCGCCAGGCGATCTTCAGGGTGCCACCATCATCGATACCATATTCCCCAACATGGTAGGTGAGCGTCCATGTCCCCACACTGCCCGCCGTCACGGGTGTGCTCGGAGTCAGCTCCGCCCAGCCACGGTATTGCCTTGCATCATGCGTCATGTCAAAGGTTCAGCTGCCATTGGACTCTCTTCTGCAACCCACTATTATGGTGCAGTAGTATAGAAGTCCGTGTGTCCTGGGTCACGCCGCAGACCTTTGCTGACCCCCGATCTTCTGGGTATTATTGAAACTCCCCCTCCCATCCCACCGACACACAACCGAGGCGCCATTCTCACGTGACCACTGTACCTGTCCACATCGTCGAGGCCGCCGGTGTCCCCCGGCGTGCCTGGCCGGTTACAGCAGGTCTACCCTTCGCCGCTGGCGAACTGCGTGACATATCCCGTATCCGAATCCTCGACGGGGAGGGCGGCCCTCTCCCCGCATGTGCCAGGGAACTGGCCAGGTGGCCAGACGGCTCGATCCGTTGGGCTCTGCTCGATTTACAGACCGACATCGATGCCCAGGACCGACTCGAGCTCAATCTCGACATTGAGAGTGAGGGCACGGCACCCGTTTCCCAGTTGCGTGCCACAACTCGTGCGGATGTGATCGATGTCGTCACCGGCAAGATCGCCGTTCGGGTGGCGCGCTCCGGCCCCAGACTTGTGCGCTCCGTGTCGCACGGCCAACGTGAATATCTGCGCCCGGACGACGACGGCGCCGACCTGCTGGCCTGGGAACAAGGGGGTGGCGCCCCGTTCTGCGGCGCCATCGAAGAAGCCGAGGTGGAGGAGTCAAATCCGCTCCGCCTCGTGATTCGTGTCCATGGTTCCTTCCACCGTGACACAGAGCGACTCATCGGCTGGGTGGTACGTCTCACCTTCTTTGCCGATCAAGCCTTCATACGCCTGCAGATCACCTTCGTCCACGACGAGCCGACGCGACCCTTCGTCCACCTGCGCCGACTCCTGTTCCACCTGCCCCTGGCACTCGCCCAAAGCGGACGACGGGCATACCTGGGTTCCTTCGAGGCCGGCTGGCAACTGACGCCACCGATTGACGCCGACAGTGGCACCATCGAAATGACGCAGTGGAATCTGGAGCGTCACACCCTGGCATGGGGAGCCGCTGCCGATCGGCAACGCCTTGACCGTACCAGCAACGCCCTTGGTTGGCTGCACGTAGAGGATTCAGATGGTTCAGTGACGATGAAATTGCGGCGACCGTGGCAGAGCTACCCGAAATCCTGGACCTACGACGGCGACCGTCTAGGACTCGAGCTGTTCCCCGACCTTGCTGGATTTCGCAGTGCCGGCGTCGAATCTGGTCGTCGCTGGACGGAGATTGACTATGCCGTTGGCGTGCAGCACGATCGGCCGCTGCGGTTGCCGCAAGGCATGGCAAGGACCCACGAGATCTTCCTGCACTTCGGTGCGCCGGTTGAGCAGGGCGACGAAGTCGATGCCTTTGCACTGGCCGCCGAGATGCCACTGCAGTTGCAGCTACCCTCCAGCCGCTGGGGCGACACGGGTGTCTTTGGCCCATTCCCTGCTTTTGACGACAGCCGTTGGCCACTGGAGTTGAAACTACGCCGTTTCTGTCGACCTCCGAATGGGCGTGGGATCATCAATGATGGGGATCAGGTCCACCTCGAACGGCTCCCCGATGGACGAACCGTGACCCGCACGACGGAGAATCTGGCATACGAACTTCCAAGCTCGATGCTGCGCCAATATCTGCGCTCCGGTGATCAGCGCCTGCTCTGGGAGGGCGAGGCCTCTATCCGCCACCTGATGGACGTGGATACCGTCCACTTCTGCAGCGAGCATCCGGATTGGGTAGGTGGCCCCTATTTCGAATGGTCACAGAACCATCACTACCGCACCACCGATGAAGACGAATTGATGGGACCTCGCACCAGTCACACCTGGCTCGGCTCCCTGCTCGATTACCACTTCCTCACCGGTTGTCCGCGCGCCCGACAGGTTGCCGAGATGTGCGCCGACTACTGCCGACGAGCAGCACCCTACGCCTGGAAAGGTCAACTGACAGCCGAGATTGCCGCTCACCCTCTGCAGCAGAAGGAGTGGCCTTTCTCTACCCGCGTGGTCGGCTGGGCCCTGACCGGAATGGGCACCTACTACGATGCCTTTCCAGAGGACCGTTTCCTGCCAGCCATGGAAGCCCTCGTCGATCTGCTCGAAACATGGCAGGATGAACAAGGCCGATGGCGAGACCAGATCGGCAGCCACAACCGCGGTGCTACGCCCTTCATGATCTCCGGGGTCCTGCAAGGGTTGCAGCTCTATCACAAAGCGACGGGGGACCGCCGAGCCCGACGCATGGCACTGGATGGCGCCACCTTCCTGGCACGACATGGGCGGACGGTGGAGGGTATTTTCTACTACAAGGAATCCCCTGTCAGCGATACACCACACGCTTCCACAGTTATGTGCCTGTCGTCGTTGGCGTGGGCCTACGAAGAGACGGGAGACGAGGAGATTCTCGACGCAGGTTATCGACTCTTCCGTTGGCTCGTCGATGAGGCAGGCGTAGCAACGTACATGCTCAAGGATCTGTTCGCCTTTATGCCACTGTTAAAGCGCTTGGGACTGCTCGATGAGTACGCGCCTGCAGACGCGCGGCAGGCGGCACGCGCCGATTCCGTCCGCCGAAGGGACAGATAGATCATGTGGCTAGCATTCGGTGCCCTCCTCGTCGCTTTCAGCTACGCGCTGATCAAGTTTCTGACCACATTTCACATGCGCCGTCTACATGACCATCACTCACGGCTGCTGAACAACGTCAAACGCGCACAGTGCTGGCTGGGGAGCTGGTGAAACGACTGACGGTTCTTGAGATACGCTTCACCGGGCCTGACAAGCGGCAGGGGGCGCCGGAAGGCAGCCCACAGGTACTGACCACGGCCTTCGACGAACCGACGGGTGTCAATGTTCTACGCGCTGTCCTCGTCGCCGGCATCACGGTGTCGGAGTCCGACCGGGAACATGTGAATCGTCTGTTCGCCCGTACTCTGCATAGCGCACGCCAGCTTATCGAGGAAGCGGAGCCGAGGACGTTGGTCTTCAATGAGAGGGCGCACGGACTGTTGGGTGATCGTCCCGGCATCGAACCGAGTGACAGCGTCGATGGTCACTGGGTGATGTCACTCGTCCATGCTCCAGAGCCCACTACAACCGAGGGCGAATCGAATTCGTCTGGGAACCCACCGGTAACTGAACTCGATCCCGAAGACACAGCATGATCGAAGCCGTCTACGCTATCATCATCGTCGCCTTCGCCAGTCTCGGCGTGCTGGCCCTGTTCAATCACCTCGTTCGAGGCAGCGAACTGCGTGAAGCCGTCACCGAACTCCTCACCGCCCAGCAGCAACTGGAGGACCGTCTCAGCGAGGTCAGGACGGAACTCGACGAGGCAAAGTTCGACACGGACAGCATGGATGACGAACGTATCGCCCTCGAGAAAAGGCAC
>DPVW01000230.1:13732-14703 GCA_003529325.1 Candidatus Latescibacterota bacterium
CTCAAGCCGCCGCCCTCGAGAGTGAACCGAGACACCGGAAAGACGGACGATGACGGAGACTATCGGATCCAGTATTGCCAATCTCGTCGATCGTGCCCTGCGTGAGGATCTCGGTGACAACCTTTCCCCGGAGGCGGACATCACCACGCGCTGGACGGTGGCTGAAGACACACCCGCTCAGGCCCACATCCTGGCGCGTGCCCGGGGCGTCGTCGCTGGCGTTGATGTCGCTGTGGCGGTCTTCAATCGAGTTGACCCGTCCCTGATGCTGCATTGCCACACCGTGGACGGTGCCAGCGTCGATGCCGATGACACGGTGATGGATATCTCTGGTTCAGCTGCGGCCATCCTTGCGGGCGAACGCACGGCCCTCAACTTCCTGCAGCAACTGTCTGGGGTGGCAACCCTCACCCGCACCTATGTCGAGGCCATTTCCGGCACAGGCGCACAGATCACCGACACCCGCAAGACCGTCCCAGGACTGCGCGAATTGCAGAAACATGCCGTGCGTTGTGGGGGCGGTATCAGCCATCGAAGTGGCCTGCACGATGCGGTACTCATCAAGGAAAATCACGTCACCGCCGCCGGCAGTGTCACCGAAGCAGTCCGTCGTGCACGACTCGGGGCCCAGGGCTCACAAAGGCCCGTAACACGTATCATGTGTGAGGCGGAAGACCTCGACCAGGTTCGCGCGCTCGTGGCGGGTGGCCCCCATCTGGCACCAGACCGCATCCTACTCGACAATATGCCGCCCGAGCTGATGCATCAGTGTGTCTCCGTCGTCCGCGAAGTCGTCCCGGACATCGAACTCGAAGCGACGGGAAATATCGATCTAACCACAGTGCGCGCTGCCGCCGAGACCGGCGTCGATGTCATCTCCGTGGGTGCCTTGACGCATTCCGCCCCCGCCTTGGACCTGAGTCTGCTGTTTCTCACCTAGCCTAATACAGGCGCAACGTCGCCGATACGGC
>DPVW01000279.1:0-201 GCA_003529325.1 Candidatus Latescibacterota bacterium
AGTCGGAAAAATTCAGCGACAGAAAGCCGATGGCCGTGGTCAGACTGGTGAGGAACACGGGGGCCATGTTGACGCGCAGACTTTCCACCAGCGATTCACGGCGACCGACGCCTCTGCGCATGGCACTGAGCATCGTGATAAGGATGTGAATCGAGTCAGCCACGGCGAGTGTCATAATGATCGTCGGTGCCGCCGAGGAGG
>DPVW01000279.1:570-10882 GCA_003529325.1 Candidatus Latescibacterota bacterium
GGTAAAGGAACGCACGAGAAAGAGGGTCACCACGATGATGATCAGATACATGGCGGGTACCAATCGTACCCATGTCCAGCATGCTCATTTCGAAGAGGCGTTGTTCATCATGACCATGCCGGTCAGATGCACATCGACGTCATACTCGGCTTCGAATCGACGCGCAGCACGTAGGGAAGTTGCCAGGCCTTCTCAGTCAGCAGTTCGATGGCGTCGAGAATGGCGGGCTCAAAGACCTGATCCCCCCATGGGGCGATCGTGAACAGCACATTGTCGATCTTTGTGTAGGTACGCTGGAGTTTCTCGAAGGCCTGCAACTCCGGATTGTCCTCGGAGAAGAAGACGCGATAGTCGTTGTTGAAGGCCAGGTTGGCGGCACCGGAGCCGGCGAGGGAGCCGAAAATGACAAGCCAACGCCAGCGGATATCCCATTACGGAACCGATCGGTCAACAATAAATCAGAAACCACCACCGGATGGGCGCGGGCATCGCCATTGACCCCCCGGGTTCTGTGAGATGTTCCCCAGTCTGCAGGGGAGTGACTTCTTTAGCCTCCTGTAGCGGGTATTGCGTCCGTGTCGCGGCCACGCAACATCAACGCCAGGCCTTCGATTGTCAGCCAGATCTGCAGCAACAGGGCGATCGAGCCGATGAGCAGGCCCGGGATGTTGCCGCCGTCGTAGAGGCTGCTAAGGGTGTGGGTCAGAGCCCAGGATGTGAATACAAGAATGATGAGCGATGGCAACAGGGTGACGATATAATTGCGGCCCTGTTGCTTGAGCCAGTAGCTGATGACGATCAGTGCCAGGCCGGCGAGCAATTGATTGATGCTGCCAAACAGAGGCCACAGCAAGAGTGCTCCCTTGCCACCGGCACCGTTATAGAAGGCGAGACCCATCGCGGTGATGACGGCCAGCAAAGTCGCCGGATGCGGCTTCCTCAAGGCCTCGATCTTGAGATCCACTGCCAGTTCACTGATGACGTATCGCTGTAGACGCACCGAGGTGTCCAGAGTGGTGCCGGCAAAGGAGGCAACGAAAACGCCCATGAGGACGACGCCAATCTCCTTGGGCAGACCGATGGTGGCGATCATATTGGCTGAACCTTCAACAAAGGCGCCGACCTTGGAACCGATGCCACTCGAGGCCATCCACGAGCCGTAATGCGTGGCAAAGGCGGCCGGTCCCGTCAGCACCTGGCCATCGGCGGTCGTGTATGCCAGGGCGAGGCCACCACCGCAGGCGATCAACACGATCGTCGCCAGAAAACCCTCGGTCAGCATCGAGCCATAACCGACGAAGCGAGCATCCGGTTCGGTTTCTACCTGCTTCGAGGAGGTGCCGCTGGAGACGAGACAGTGGAAGCCACTGATGGCGCCGCAGGCGATGGTGATAAAGAGGAAGGGCATCCACGGTGGTGCGCCCTCAGGTGACAGATTGAAGGCGGGTGCAACCATGTCCGGTGCGGCGACAAAAATGCCGACCACGAGCAACACCATGACGACGATCAACTGCCAGGCATTGATGAAGTCCCGCGGCTGCAACAGCGTCGTGACGGACAAGGTGGAGACGATATAGGCGTAGATGAGCAGCAGCACGGTCCAGACCCCCGTCGCCGGCAGACCGGCGATCTCCGGCATCGGCACGGGCAGATAATAGCCGAGGGCGATGCCGCCATACATGGCGGCCACGGCGACAGCCGTCACCTTCGTCAGATTGGCAGTGCCGTCGAGGATGATGCGACCCATGACAATGGCGATGGGGATCTGCAGCCACACGGGTAACACCGCTGCCGGGTACATGTCAAAAATAATGGCGATGACCATGCCGAAGATGGCGATGACGATGAGCAGGGCGAGGAAGACGATGATGAAGAACATGATCTTCATGTGACGGTTCATCACCATCCCGGTGATCTCCGCCATCGTGTGCCCCTTGTGCCGCAAGGAAATGACGAGGGCTCCCAGATCGTGCACGGCACCCATGAAGATGGACCCTAGAAAGACCCAGAGCAGGGCCGGCACCCAACCCCAGATGATGCCGATGGCGGGACCAACGATGGGTCCGGTGCCGGCGATCGAGGTAAAGTGATGGCCGAAGATGACCTGCTTCTTCGTCGGCACGTAGTCGACGCCATCCTCCAGCTCTCGCGATGGCGTCAGATTGTCGACGTTGAGACCAAATACCCTACGGCTCAGATACCGGCCGTACGTATTGTAGGCGACGAGATAGCCGAGGCCGGCGACGACGATGATCAGGATACTTTCCATATTGAGTTCTCCAAAGGGACAGGCTGGATAATTCTCCCAAAACTAACCTAACCCCGATCTCCCACTGGTGGCCAGCAATCAGCTTGTTCATGGCCTATACGGGGCTCTGCGCGTCGGTTCCCATATGCGCCGCCACGTCAGACCACAGGCCAGCAGAATCGCACTGGTGGGAGAGCGCAGCCTCATGCCGTCGCGGCAAGTGGTTGGCGCCAGAGTGCCACAGCGCAGGCCAGTACATGAAAGATGAGGCCCGAGAAGACGCCGACGACGAAGAGGTCGATCCCGTATAGAGCAAAACCAGGGACCTTGATGGCGAGGCCGACGGCCGCAGCCAGGGCGGTGATGGTGAGCAGACGGCGTTCGCAGCCGAAGGCTACCAGTGCAGCGGAAAGGAACACGCCGAGACTGTGGATCGGTAACAACCAGGCGAAGACGCGAAACAGTGGCACAGAGGGCTCGAAGTTGATTCCCACCATCCACAGCAGCAATGGTTCGCCGACAAACAACAGTGCCACCGCCACGCACAGGGTCCCTGCAGTCAGCGTGGCTGCGACCTGGAGGAGTGTCCGGTTGGCACTCTCAACAGAGGGGCCCTGCGTCGCCTTGACCAGGGCCGGGATCGTCGCTGAGGCAACGACGTAGGCCAGGAAGAAGAGGCCCTCCACCCACTTGAAAGCGGCGCTATAGCGCGTGACAAGTCCTTCGTCGCCGATCCATGTGAGGATGGCGGGGTCGACACGATAGAGAAATTGCCCACAGAAGAACAAGAACAGAAAGGGCCAGAGGCGGACGGCGAGTTGGCGCCAGATGAGGGGCAATTGCGCCGACTTCGTCGTCAGGCGTACACCGATACGGCGACTGGCGATCACGAGGGGCAGCACGTAGGCGAGGGTTGCTGAGCCGATGACGATGGCGAGTCGCCCGAGACTAGGATTTGGCTGCACGAAAAGGAGCAACCCCAGTAGTCCAGTGCCTGACGCCAACAGACGTGCAAGGGCCGGAGGGCCGATGTGACCGCGACCGATACAGATGGCACCCAGCAGTGTTGATCCAGCACGGATCAGGGCACAGCAGGCGATGACGGCCAACACGGGACCCTCAATTCCCGCGATGAGGAGAAAGACGAACAGGACGGTCAGTAACGATGCGGTGAAGAGTCCGGGCAGACGCTGGTTCAATTCTTCGAAGCGCGCAGTGGCTTCACGGTTTACCATGTGCTGACTGCCCCAGTGCACACCGACCTCAAAAACGCTGGCCAGACTGAGGGCGTAGAAATAGGCATCGATCTGCAGACTCTCGAACCATCTGAGCATGAGGACGACCTCGATGGCCATGCCGCCATTGTAGATCGCCTGACTGGCGACGAGAATCAGAGTCGATGTTGTGAGGCGCGGTGACACGGAGCAGATACCTATCAGCAGATAGAGAGAAAGCGATCGTCGAGGCGGCGGCTCGTCTGTCGCCGCAGGACCGCCTGTTGTGGCCGCCATTTGCTGCAGGAGGCTTGGTGCGGCTGTTAACGGATCAACTCGATCTCGAAAACCCAGGGCCAGAGTTTCCCCGTCACAAAGATGCGTTTCGTCAACGGATCATAGGCGATGCCGTTAAGGACGTTCGCCCGTTGGCGTTCGCCCGGGGTAAGCAGTCCCCGCAGATCGATCCACCCGGTCACGTCGCCGTCAGCAGGGTTGATACGAGCAACGATATCGGTGGCGAAAATATTGGCCCAGATCTCGCCCTCCACCCATTCCAACTCGTTCAAGCCCCGGATGGCCTTGCCCTTGTGCCGCACCTCGACGCGGCCGACCTCGGCAAAGGTCTCCGGCGTGCGTCTGGTCAGGTATGGGCTGCCATCACTCATCCACAGATGTTCGCCATCGTGGGTCAGCCCCCACCCGGTCGTGTCCTGCGTCGCGTAGGCAAACTGCCCTGTCGGAGTCAGGCCCTCGAGGTCATAGACGAAACCGATCATCGATCTCCACGTCAGCTGGTAGATGCGACCATCCAGTAGCGTGATCCCTTCGCCGAAGTACTGTTTGTCGAGGATGACCTGTTCAAGGATCTCGCCGGTTTCGATTGAGACACGTCGCAGCGAGGACAGGGCGTCGAACGACTGCAGCCGCGTACCACCCCCGGTCCCCTCGAGAAAGTCCCCATCGACAAAAACGAGGCCCTGTGTGTAGGCGCCGGCGTCGTGTTCGAATTTGTTGACGATGTCGTACGACCAGAAGGGCACGTCCCCATCGGGAAGCGACGGTGGCTCCGGGTCTGGCTCGTGGTTGCCAATGGCCGGATCCGAACCATTACAAGCCAGGCCCGTCAACAGCGTCGCGAGAATGAGGAGATATCTGCCCATACTTTGAATGTAACGTGCTTTCGCTTTGTTTTCCCACTATGGACAAAGAGATCGATTGGCATGGCGTGCGCGATGAGGTCGCCGGCTATCTGCAGGACTTGATCCGCATCGACACGACGAATCCACCGGGTAACGAAAGGGTGGCGGCAGAATACATCTCCGGGGTGCTGACACGGGAAGGGTTCCGCACTGCGCTGACCGAATCGGCGCCGGGGCGTGGCAATGTCACCACCCGCCTGTCTGGTGGTGCTGGGGAGCCGTTGTTGCTGCTCGGGCATACCGATGTGGTCGCCACCGACGCCCCGCACTGGACACACCCGCCCTTTTCCGGGGCGCTGGTGGACGGCTACATCTGGGGGCGGGGTGCGCTGGACATGAAGAACATGGTCGCTGCCGAGTTGATGGTCATGCTGCTGCTGAAGCGAACCGGCGCGCGGCCTGATCGGGATGTCATCTTTGCCGCCACGGCTGACGAGGAGGCCGGCAAGGGTGAGCACGGCCCCGGTTGGCTTCTCGACCACCACCCCGAGCAGATCGAAGCGCCCGTGATCCTGACCGAAGGGGGTGGCCACGACGTCGTCGTCGGCGCCAGGCGTTTTACCACCTGTCAGGTAGGGCAGAAGGGCATCTGCCGCATGAAGGTGACCGCTCGTGGCCGACCGGGTCATGGTTCGGTGCCCCACGGAGACAACGCCGTGCTGGCATTGTGTGCTGCACTGGCGCCGTTGCAGAGGGCCCAGCTGCCCCTACACGCCTCGGCTACCATGCGAGCTTTCCTCGAGGGCGTCGCCATCGGTCAGCCGGAGGCGCTCGCCGCGGATCTGCGTGCCGTGCTTGATCCGGCAGAGAGCGACGCTGCCTTGGTGCGTCTGCCAATCGATGCGGACACGCGAGCCCAGTGGGGTTCTTTACTGCGCAACACCGCCTCGGTCACCATGTTGCAGGCGGGAACGAAGATCAACGTCATTCCCTCCGAGGCGTCGGCGTGGGTCGATGGCCGTCTGGCGCCGGGGGCCACGCAGGATGGTTTTCTCAAGGAGTTGCGTGCCTTGGTGGGGGATGATGTCGAATTTGAAGTCGATCAGTACAATCCGCCGCTGGAGGCCAGCGCCGAGGGCGGGCTCTACGACGTCATCGCCGACCGGATGGGGCATCACGATCCAGACGCTCCGGTGATACCGAGCCTGTCTACGGGTGGCACCGACGCCAAACATATCGTGCCACGGCGGCCGGGCACGCAGGTCTACGGGTTCATGCCATACCGGCAACAGCCGGGACTGGAAGAGATGCAACTTATCCATGGGCACGATGAACGCACGTCGGTGGAGGAATTGTCGTTTGCCACGCGCGTGCTGTACGACATCGTCGTCCACTACACTCACTGTGAGACGCAGCAACAGGAGACGAAATGAGCGAATGGTTTGAAGAGGACACGACGATGCTGTTCATCGGCGACAGTATCACCGACTGCGGGCGTCGTGGCGCCGAGGCCCCCCTCGGGGCGGGATATGTGCGGGCCTTTACCGAGTTGGCGACCTCTCGCTGGCCGGAGCGGAACATCCGCTGGATCAACAAGGGCATCGGTGGCAACAAGGTCTCCGACCTGCGTGAACGCTGGGTTGACGATGTGCTGTTTCACAAACCCGACCGTCTGTCGGTGAAGATCGGCATCAACGACCTGCATTCCAGTCTGCGCGGTGCCGAAGGTGGTGTCGATCCGGCTCGCTTCGAGCAGCTCTACGATGAGATTCTCGATATGACGAAGTCGGAGTTGGGTTGTCCCGTGGTGCTGGTGTCGCCGTTCTACATCTCCAAAGACACCTCCGGGCAGACCTTTCGCAGTCAGGTCCTCGAACTCCTGCCACAATACATCGAGGTCGTGTCAAAGATGAGCGACAAATACGACACCCTCATGGTGCCACTCCACGACGTCTTCCAGGAGCAACTCGCACACCGCGACGCAGACACCTTCTGTCCGGAACCCGTGCACCCCAACCACGCCGGGCACACGATCATCGCCGAAAATATCCTGGCGGTCCTCACCGAAGCGGGCTGAAGAGGTGACAAGATGATCGATTTCTCACGCTCCTCCTTCACCTGGAAACACCATCCATGGGAAAAGGATGAGTACTACAAATACACTAGCGGCTTCGTCGGCCAGGTGGGTCAGGTCTACCACGTCCGTTTTCGCCTGGAGGCCAAGTGTGAGATCACCGACGAATCCGGTGCCGTGACGGAACTGTATTGTGGAGCGCCCTGCCGCTCGGAGTACACCATCGCGCGGCGCAATCTTTTCCAGATTCCCAGTGCCGAGTGGCGCCTTGCTTTCAGTGCCACGGACAGCATCCCCATCGCCCATCGCCCAAGCTGGGAGTCAGAAGCCGTACAGCGTGGGCCGCTGTCAGAGGTGTTTGCCGAGACCCGCCTCGACCTGCGGCAGGCGGGGGACAGTCGAACTCTGCAAGATGGCGGCGAAATCGTGACGGCGACACTAGCAAATGAGATCATGAATGTGCGCTCCTCCTATGAAGATGTGGAGCGTAAAGTGACGGTCACCGTCGAGTATCCCGTGAATCTGATCAACATCAACGAGGAGAATGGTGAGTTTCAGATCTGCACAGGCCCCGTCATTCTCCCGGACCTGGCTACCTGGGACGGCGAAGGCGTGTCGCGCGTGTTCCTCGCGCACGTTGCGATCACCGCTTTTGACCACGTGGAATTCATTCTGCAGCGGCACGTCGCCGCTGCCGAAGAGGAGCGGCAATGGCTGGATGCCCCGCGGGGCAGGGACCGGTACGAACTGTGGGATCCGGCGGTGTCGCCCACCGGCCATCCGCCCGAACGTCCGCAGCCTACGGTCTACAACGAAACCTGGGAACTGGCAGGAACGAACGTCATTCTGTCGGTGCCGAACCCGTAGGGACAAAAAAGGGGGCACGCGCCAGATGACACATGCCCCCCAATGGTCCAGGTGATTCTCTATCTCTAACTCTTGATTTCGAAGATCGCTTCGATCTCGACGGCAACGCCCGTGGGCAACTGGGCGAAACCGATGGCGGAGCGCGCGTGGAAACCGTCATCTCCCTCAAAGATCTTGTGCAGCAGATCCGAGGCGCCATTGATGACCAGATGCTGCTCGATGAAGTCTAGTGTCGAGTTGACGCAGCCGAGGAGTTTGACAACCCGCAGACCGTCCAGTGATCCCACCTCCTGGTGCACGGACTTCAGAATGTTCTCCACAACTTCCTTGGCTGCCGCGTAGCCCTGCTCGACACTGACTTCTGCGCCGAGTTTGCCCTTCTGCGTTGAGGTGTGACCGGAGGTGATGATAACATTGCCCATGCGAGCGGCCATGTTGAGATACGCCTTCTCGGCATCGTCCGAAAATTTGAGGCCGAGTTCGAGAGCTCTTGCTTCAGCGCCCATGGATGTTCTTCTCCTGAATTGGGATTGGGTGTGTGGTAAAGTTGGTCAATAGACATTCCAGATCGTACGAAACCGACCTCGCAGTGGATCGTCCAATCGCTCCATGTGCGCCCCCATACGTTCGCCCAGATCGCGCCGCACAACATCGTACGCTGGGTCACCGTAGACATTGTTCAGCTGATAGGGATCCTTCTGCAGATCGTACAACTCGCCCTGGTCGGCGGAGTTGAAGGTCAACTGATGGGTGCGCGTGCGCACCATGCGTTGCTGGGCGACGGTGAAGTGACGTTCGAAGACGCAGTAGACGTCATCACGCTCCCAATCGGTCTGGCGGCCCAGCGTGGCGTCGAGAAAGGAGCGGCCATCGAGTTCGTCCGGCACGTCGGCCCCAGCGGCATCGAGCACCGTGCACATCAACTCCTGCAGGTAGACGAGATCGTCGTTCACCGTACCGGGGTTTTCACAATCGGGGTGGTAGACGACGAGGGGGATACGATAGATCTCGTCGTACATGAACTCCCCCTTCTCGATCAGCTTGTGGGCGCCCATGCAGTCGCCATGATCGGCGACGTAGACGACGATGGTGTCCTCTGCGAGGCCGCGCTGCTCGAGGTGATCGAGGACCACTCCGACGCAGTCGTCAATCAGGGTGCTGTGACCATAATATCGGGCGGCGATCTTTTGAAAACCCTCCCAACCATAGTCCCCGAGACCCCAGAGCCGTTCTACCAGATGCTGACGATAGGGTTTGTTTTCGAAGGTCTCGCAATAGCTGGGATGCTCGGGAATCGATGCCGGGTCATACATGGAGAAGTACGGTTCCGGTACGAGGCAGGGCGTGTGCGGTCCCCAGTAGTTGGCCCACAGGAAAAAGGGCTCCTCCCCGCCTGAAAGTTCGTCGATGATGCGGTTCGTTTCGTGACTGACGAAATATTCGATCGTCGATTCCAGTGGTCCCTCATGCAGGGCGAACATCTCCTGGCGTTGGGTGCCCGGATTCGTTCCGACGAAACGTTGTGACACCGTCGGCAGGCCCAAGCCCTGCTCCTTCAGGTAGTCGGCGTAGGGATTGCCCGTGCGTGGTGCTGCGCCGAACTGCAGCCCAGGAAGAAGATTCGACCCGGGGAAAGCATACCCCATGAAGTCCTGGCCGGTGAAGCCCATCTGGCTCGGGCCGCGCTGCTCGTCGACGTGCCACTTGCCGGCATAACCGCAACGATAACCGGCTGGTGTCAGGTAATCGGGGATGCCACGAACGCCGTCCTTGATGCACAAACCATTGGCCGTGACCCCATGCTTGTGTGGATACAACCCGGTCATGAATGAAGCCCGGGCGGGGGAACAGATCGCCGTCGGTGTGAAGGCGCCATCGAAACGCACACCCCGCTGCGCCAGACCATCGATGCGGGGCGTACGACAGATGTCGTTGAGACCATAGGCGCTGACCGTGTCGAGACGTTGCTGGTCCGACATGAGCACCAGGATGTTGCGTTTTCCGCCTGGCATCAGCGATCGTCCCGGCGCAGGTCGAGCCAATCGGCCTCTTCAGTCGACAGCTTGAGGTCGAAAACCTCGGCATTCGCTTTGACCTCACCCGGCGTGCGAGCGCCGACGAGGGCGTAGACGTCGAGTTCCGGATTCCGCAGGACCCAGGCGAGCGCCACAAGGGGGACTGCAACACCTTTTTCGCTTGCGAGTTCGTGCACGCGGTCGAGGCGCTTCCAGTTGTCCTCGTGCCAGTATGATGTGACGCTGGAGCCGTCCATGTTTTCGCGCACGGATTCTGCGTTGTCTCGCGACAGCACGCCGGAGAAGAATCCGCGTGCCAGACTCGACCAGGTGAACAGGGGCATGTTCTGCGCAGCGTACCACTCGCGGTCCGCCGCTTTGGACGGACCGGAGACACTGAGACAGCCCTCCCACGGCACTTCCTTTTCGTCGGCGAGACTGAAGTTCGGACTGGAGGCGACGAAACCTTGCAGTCCATTGGCGGCGGCATAGTCGTTGGCCTGGGCAATCCGTGCCGTCGTCCAGTTGGAGCCACCGAAGGCATGAATGCGACCGGCATCGAGTTGCTCGTTGAGGGCATCGACGATGGGCCCTACGGGGACATTCTTATCGTCGCGGTGCAGGCAGTGCAGATCGTGGTACGGGGCACGCTGCCGCGCGAGAGAGTCGGCGAGGTCGGCGGCGATATCGTACGACGTGACCCGCCGTCGATCGCCATTGTGGTGGCAACTTTTGCCCAACACGAAGGCCTC
>DPVW01000132.1:0-1096 GCA_003529325.1 Candidatus Latescibacterota bacterium
CTAGGCCTCTAGACGAACGGGCCACAAATTCTATTTCTGATTCTGGCTGGACGAGTGAAAGTACGTCCTGCCCTGCAACTGTCAACCCATCGTCAAGCCGTTGTGGGCAAGGCAGATAGGGTCAGCTTCGCACGACGTGCGCAGAAGTTATCGCTGCCGGCGAAGACGAGCCAGATCGTGCCGCCATCGTCGCTCGTCCACTTGGCGTTGACGTGACCCAGATCGCCGGGACCGATGTCCCACTTGTCCCCACGGTTCCGGGGCGTCATAGAGGCCGAAACCGCTGTCGAAGCGGGCGTCGCTTAAGCGCTGCCGTTGTCGTGTGAGGTGATATAGACGTAGTCGTCGCGCGCCTCTGCATAGTTGCAGCCGAAGTTGACGAAGGAGGGATGCCCGAATTCGGCGAAAGTCCAGTCCGCCCAGGTCCATGTTTTCATGTGCTTGTCGCTGGTACCCCGCCAGAAGATGCCTTTCCACCCAGGCAACTCCATGTGGTGGGCACCGTATGCTGGATCATCGACTGCCAACTCCGCGTCCTCGATGCCCGATGTGTGCGTCGCCAGGTGGCGCAGGGTGATTTTCGACTTGAGTGGATCGTCGACCCATTGCGGGATATAGTCTCAGGCGAGATCGTCCGGCGACAGCAGGCCGTCATCGATGGCAACTGCCAGAGACAATCCGCCCACGAGGGCCTTGGCCATCGATGCTGTGTAGTGTCGTTTGTCGACGGCGCCAGCCTCGCCTATAACGCTCAAAGACGAGGGTGCCGCGGCGTAGCACGAGCAGGGCCTGAGTGGAGCGCTCGGCGAGGACGGACCAGGCCTCGTTCAGCAACTCCGCATCGAGACCTACGCTGGCCGGTTCAGCGGTGGGCCAGGACAGGGTTTGGGGTGCTTCGTCTAGGTTGACCATGCGTGGCAAACAGGGATAGCTTGCCCTGCCATTCAAGGAGACAGAGCATGAGACTAGAAGGAAAGGTGGCCCTGATCACTGGGGGTGGGTCCGGGATCGGTGCGGCGAGTGCACGACATATGGCGGGCGAAGGTGCACGTGTCGCTGTCGCCGGGGTGCCCGCGGATGGGGTAGCAGGGGTAGC
>DPVW01000132.1:1492-11518 GCA_003529325.1 Candidatus Latescibacterota bacterium
CAGATGGGTGATGCTACGGGCATTACGTCGCTGCTAATCGAACCCCGGGTGGCTGATCGTCGCGCCTTTGATGGGCGTCGTGTGTCGGCTCCGCCTGTGATCGATGGACGCTTGGATGAAACGTCGTGGCCCGCCGCCCGGACAGGAGTCGGTCTGGCGGACAATGCGACGGCTGATTCCCCAAAGGCGGAGACCGCCGTCTTTCTGGCGTGGGACGAGGAGGCTTTGTACATCAGATTGGACTGCGAGGAGCCACTGATGGCGGATGTTCTCGAAGCCGTCAGCGAGCGCGACGGCCCGGTGTGGACGGACAATGCCGTGGAGATCTTTGTTGATGGCGCCAGCACAGGACGTGATTTCCACCAGTTGATCCTGTCCAGTGCTGGCGCACTGCTCGATGGTCGCAAGGTGGATGGTCTCTTTTCCGTCGATTGGGATCTGTCCAGCGAGGACCTGCAATACGGGGTCACACGATACGAGGGTGGCTGGCGAGCCGAATTGCGGTTGACGTGGCGTGGCCTCGACATGGCTACACCGAACGAGGAGAATACGTTCCGCTTCAACATCCCCCGCGATCGCCAGGTCGGCGTCGCCGGGCAGAGCGAGGCGACCGCTCTGGCACCAACCTTCGGCCGATTTCACACACCGGCGCGATTCGCGACGCTGACTCTACGCTGAGGCGACGACCTGACGAAAGGAGCCAAAGAGGTGATCATCGAATGGAACCAGCACATCTTTCATGCGGATACGGAGCGGTTTCCACTGCACGAACGCGCCGTCTATCGGCCGGACATGTCGAGGCGTGGAATGGAGCCATTGGTGGTTTACATGGAACACATGCGCAACGAGGGCATCGACGGCGCCATCCTTGTTCATCCCGAGCCATACGGTGACGATCATCGACTCGTGCTGGACTGCCTCGAACGGGAGCCGGCGTTGTTCTTCGGCACGAGCCTGTTCTATCCGAAGGACGACGATGCGCCCCAGCGACTGGTCGATCTGGTTTCCGAGCAGCCGAGAATCATAGCGACCCGATTCCATGCGCATCGCGGCAAAGAACAGTATCTGGACAGTTTTTCCGACAAGAGTGTGCTGGCGTTGTGGCAGAAGGCGGTGGAACTGGGGCTCATCATCGAATTACACATCGGACCGAACTACGCACTACAGGTGGCGGAGGTGCTGCGTGACCAGCCGGATACCGTGGTGCTCATCGATCACCTGGCGGAACCACACATGGGGGATGCTACAGAGTTTGCCGAGGTGCTGGATCTGGCGCGTTTCGATAATGTGTACATGAAACTGTCGGGCCTCGGTCACTTCAGCAAGGACGAACCCCTGTACGAGAGTGCCAGGCCATTCACGAGGAGAGTGATTGCTGAGTTTGGCCCGCAGCGGTTGGTGTGGGGGTCGGGTTCACCGGGTATCGTCGATGCCCATATGGAAGCGTATTCGGAGACGGATCGCGCCCTGGTGAAGGGGGGCAATCTGGCGCGGCTACTGGGGTGGGTGCCTACTTGAGGAGAATGGTTGTCATGACCGACAGCCACAGCATGGTGCTGATGCCCAACTGCCAGCGGAAATTGCGATCGACCTTGGCGTCGAGGGCGACGAATCTCGCATCGAGGGCGGCGGTCGATCTGGGCGAAGACGTCACGGATGGTCAGTTCACTGGAGTCAGGCATGTGCCTTTCCTTGCTCGGGGGGAATATACCACTCACCCCATCAGGCACAAAGCGTGCCAGACCGAGTCGCCAGACAGGCAACTCGTCGGGCATTGCACAGATGTTCCCCGTATACCACACGGGTGTGTCCAAACGGTAACAGGAGCAGGACGGAAGTGAATGAAATCGAGTTGTACGAATTCGACCGGGTTGGATATATCGTCATCGAGGACATGCTGTCGGCTGCCCAGGTAGCGTCGCTGGCGACTGGCGTCGATCGTCTTGAAGAGCATGCCGCCGCCCATGTCGACTTGCCGCCGCGCAAGGTGTCACCCTGGGGCGCCGAGTATCATGCCAACGAAGAACTGGGTTATCACGTGCAGGGCGAACGCGCCGAAGGCAAAACGCTGATCATCGAGGATTTCTGGAATGCGGATCCCGCCTTCGACGTGCTGGTGGATCACGAGCGGACGATGTCGTACATCCAGGCTCTGGTCGTGTCGCGGCCGACGGTGAACAACTCGGAGATCCGCATTCGTTACAAGGGCAACGCCAGTGGACACCACGGTGGCATGCGGCCTGAGAATCAGAAATACACGTACGAGTTCCGCAATGGACGGATCGATTGCATGATGGTCCGCATGATCTACTTCATTCACGACAATGATGCCGATGGTGGCGCATTTACCGTATTGCCAGGGACGCACAAGTCCAACGTCAGCTGTCCTTATGATTCCAACCCAGACACCGAGCCGGGAACGATCTCGCTGGAGGTGAAGGCTGGGGACGCGATCCTGTTCACGGAGGCCCTGCGTCACGGCGGTCGTACCAACATCTCCGACAGGGTGCGCAAGACGCTGCACGTCGGTTATGGTCCGTATTGGTTGCAGTCACAGAATATCGCCACCATGGATGAGCCACCATTCATCACGGAGTCGACCCGAAAACGCTGGCGTGCTGAGCAACAGACGCTGTTTCAATCCTGGCCGGTAAAGAGGTAGACCTGGCGTGCAGGAAGGGGATCTCACAGACGCTGAGACGATGCCGCCATCGCGCAGGCGGACAAGACGATCATCTTTGCCCGACAGAATCGTCTGTTGGATGGCGTCCTGTGCAAGATGTAGAGACACTGCAGATCGACAAGATCCACGATCTGATCCCATCCCCACAATCCCCGCCATCGGCGACACCCGTCTTCCGGGGACTCATCGTCGGCGAGGCGCACCGTCTCTTCGATGACAATCTTGCACAGGATGAGCGCGTGCCGACGATTCC
Source organism: Candidatus Latescibacterota bacterium (assembly GCA_003529325.1). Taxonomy (GTDB): domain Bacteria; phylum Latescibacterota; class UBA2968; order UBA8231; family UBA8231; genus UBA8231. The sequence continues at coordinate 4,429 of DPVW01000132.1, forward strand.
GGATCGCCAGGCTGTGTTCCATCATCTCACGGCGCGGTTGGACAGTCCGGCAGCACAGCCGGCGACATCGCCGGGCGTGACGGTGTGGCAACTCAGTCTCGACCTGATGTCGGAACAGGAAGCCGTGATGGCCGTCGCCCGTCGAGCCCTGGCAGGACATGTGGAGGCAGGCGGCCAGGACGGTGAAGTGGACGAGACACTCGTTGGCATTATCGAACGAGTGGAGGCGCTGTTAGCGCGAATTCCCGAGTGTTTCCATACGTGCACCAGTGGCAAGGTGTCGCCCATTCGCAAGGCGATGAGGCAACTGCAGGAAGTACGTCGACGGCATCCGACGTCACCTGAACTGCTCGGTTTCCTGGCGATGATCCTGGTTCGACTCGATCGCGCACCCGACTACGAGGAGTTGCTGGAGGAAGCGCGATCTCTCGAAGAGCATGCGATATCGGACATGCTCCGAGGCCTATATCTCGCGATCCAGCCACAGTCCGCGGCGGAACTTGCGCCACGTCAGCAACCCCTGTACGACACTGAGCAAGACCAACGCGATCCAGAGGCCGTGTTCCTGCAGACCGAATGAGAAGGCCAGCACGTAACCCATTGGGAGCCTGACCAGCCACTGGGCGATGATCGTGTAGTACAGTGTCGGTTTCGTATCTCCCGCCCCGCGCAGGGCGCCTCCGGCGGTGATGCCCAGGCACATGAACGGTTCGGCGAGGGCAACCGCCCACAGATAGATAACGCCGATGGCGATGACTTCAGGGACGTCGGTAAAGAGCGCCATGAAGGGGCGTGCCAGCAGCATCACGGGCAGACCACAAAGAATCATCGCCACCACACCGACAAGATTGGCGGATCTGCCGCGTTGCACGGCTACGTCCTGTTGTTGCGCGCCGAGACTGTTGCCAACGAGGGTTGTTGCGGCGACGCCGAAGGATAGGGACGTACGCCGCAGCAACCGCTCGATCTGGTTGCCGATAGAATAGGCCGCCACGGCGGCGGTGCCTGCCGTCGTCAGGGCGACGAGTTTGGCGAAGATGAGACTAGAGCCGTTGCGGAACAGGCCCTGAAGAGCTGACGGGATGCCGATACGCAGAATGCGGCGGGCCAGCTTCGGATCGAGACGATACGAGGTGGACGGCAACAGACACAGACGGAACCGGCCGGAGTAGAGCAGGAGAAAACCGATGGCGAGGCCGCCGGCGCCACCGATCAGATTGCCGGCGGCGGCGCCGGCTACGCCTGCGGCGGGAAAGCCAAATCGACCCAGGACGAGTACATAAGTGGCACCCACTTTGAGGAGGCTAGCGAAGAGGTTGATGTACAGGGGGGTGCGGGCATCTCCGGTGCCATAGAAGCAACTGCTGAGGGCGTGGTTCAGGCTGAGAACCGTCATGCCGACGAAGAACACGCGCAGATAGTCGGTCCCAAGCTCGACGACGGCGGGGGCCAATGACATGGCTTCGAGGCAGACGCGGGCGCCGAACCAGCCGATGAGGCTGAGACTGCCCGTGATCAGTGTGACGAGGGTGAAAGTCTGCTTGGCTGTGGCGCTTGCCTCGTGCAGTCGGCCGCCACCGATGTGTTGGGCAACCATGGCGAAGGCGCCGGTGGTGGCCGAGATCATGACGACGCCAGGGACCATGATGAACAACCGGGCCATGCCCACGGCGGAGATGGCGTCGGCGCCGAGGCCGCTGACGATGAAGATATCGGCGATGCCCACCAAGGTGTCGATCTGCGACGACAACGCGACAGGCACAGCAATGGTGAGGATCTGCCGATGGTGTGAGGGATTTGCTGCGGCCACGAGATCAACGAAGGGCTGTTGCCAGATCCTGTCCAGTCTTTGCCCAGGCCGTCCACCCCACCTAGATTACGCACCATGACCGAACCCAGAGGACTGACATCTGTCGAACAGATTGGCCTGGCGGAGCGTATGCTGCGCGTCTTCCATGCGCCACGACGCACCTTCGAAGCCATCGCCGGTGGTGGCAGTTTTCCCGACTGGGTGGCTCCGGTGGCCCTCGTCGTCCTCTTCTGGGCGGCGCACAATCTGGCGGTGATGTCCATCGTGGCGCCAGAGATCCCAGCGACGATGGAAGGCTGGGAGCAGTTCACCGAAGAGCAGCGTCAGTCGGCAACCGAAGGGCTGAAAGTATGGCGCAGCCATGGCTGGATCAGCTTTCCCCTGGTGAATTCGTTTTCCAGCCTGGCCCTGGTGGGGCTGGTGCTGCTCGGCCTCTGTCGCTGGGTGTTGCGCGTCCAGGTAACCCTCAGCCAGATGCTGACGGTGAAGGCCTACGCGTCGCTGGTGACGATTCCCCAATGGATCCTGCTGACACCCCTGGTGCGCACCGGTGATGCCGGCGCCTCGCCCTTGAGTTTCACACCGGGCGCCCTGATGGCGGACCCTTTCGCTTCTCCCCTGGGACGGTTTCTCAGCAGTCTCAATCTCTTTGATCTATGGGAGGTAGGGGTCATCGGTGTCGGCCTGTCGGTCATGACCGCTCTAACAACACGACGCACGACGGGGATCCTTCTCGTTTTGTGGCTGGCGTGGATCGTTATGCAAATGCTCGCGCCCTCCAGCACAGAGCAGGTGCCACCGGTCTCGTACGTTCCGAGCGACTGACGATCAATACATCGACGGCGAAAGCGTATTGTGTTACCCGGATCGACTGAACCAGGTGTTTCTCAACGTTCTCAACAATGCCAAGCAGGCGATCGACGGTATGGGGACCATTACGATACGCACGAAGGAAGTCGAGGGGAATGTGCACGTCGCCATTACCGACAGCGGATCTGGAATCCCGGAGGAATTGTTAACCCGTATCTTCGATCCAGGATATACAACGAAGGGTGTCGGTGACGGTACCGGCCTCGGTCTGTCGATCTGCTTTCATATCATGGAGGATCCCGGTGGCCATATCGAGGTGGATAGCGAAATGGGCCGTGGCACGACCTTCACCATCGTCGTGCCCACCGAACCGGCAGAGCTAGCCGAGAGGAACTGAAACAGCAACGGCACAGCTCCCCAGCCGGTGTCGTGCGGCCCCCCACAGCCGCCTTGTATCTACACACTCCCCGCCGTCCTCCCCAAGAGAGCCGGCGTTGACACAGACCCAGCCACAAATCGGCATGCTGCGCGAAAAATCGCTGCATGCCTCGGTGAAAACCTGGTACGCGCGACCTGAGGACAGTCTAGAGAAGCTTGTAGACGGTTACGTCGTGGATATCGTGCGTGAGGATGATCTCCTCGTCGAGGTGCAGACCCGTTCCTTTTCGCCGCTAAAGAGAAAACTGCGGGCGCTGACTAAGAACCACAGCGTACGCCTCGTGCATCCGATCGCCGCGGAGAAATGGATCCTCAAGATCAGCGAACACGGCGAAGAACTGGGGCGGCGCAAGTCGCCGAAGCGTGGACGCATCGAGGATGTATTCAAGGAGCTGGTGGCGATCCCTGATCTGATGCAGCACGAGCGCTTCGTCCTCGAAGTGCTGATGATCCGCGAGGAGGAGGTGCGCATGTACGACGGCAAGGGCAGTTGGCGACATCCGGAATGGCGCAAAGAAGACCGGCGTCTGCTGGAGGTGCTCGAACAGCGCCGCCTGTGCAATCCACAACAGGCGGCGGCCCTGCTGCCCGGGGCTGCAGCTCTTCCGCGCCCATTCACAAATCGTCAACTGGCGACGGCGGCCAAGCTGCGTCTGAATCTGGCGGGACGCATGACGTATTGTTTGCGCAAGATGGGTAGCCTCGATGTGGTTGGCACGGGCCCCCACCGGGCTCAGTTGTTCGCCGAACCCACCTATTAGGCACTACTCATACCGCGTCATCAGCTCCGGGCCCAACTGGTTTTCGGGCATGGCGCCGTAGTCACGCCAGCCGAAGTCGAAGCGGATCTTCGGTATCTCGAATTCGAAGAACCAGCGGATCGTCATCGGCAGACGTTGCTCTCCCCAGCGGCAGCGGAACTGGGCACAGTTACCGACCGCCAGGTGCAGGATGCCGGCAGGTGTGAGGTCGTTGAAGCGGTCGATCTGTTCTTCCCGTTCGAGATAAGAGCGCAACTCGGCAAGATGAACTGCCGCGCTGTCACCCTCGAGGGCAACTTCCTCGGATTCGCCGCAAGCACAATCGTTCCACGCTGGCAAGCCCTCGGCGGCGGGCGGAATTTTGTCGCGTTCCAGGTAGATGGGACTGGTCCAACCCCACTCGCCGTCCGCCTGCTCGACACGCAGGTAGACCCATCGCCCCGGGACTTCGGTTGCCGGCAGTGACAAGGTGGCCTCCCAATCGAGCCGTTCCTGGGGGTCGTATGTGTGCAGCCGGTGCACGCCGGCGATGACATCGATGCGCGCCAGCGGGGCACAGGCATGCACGCGGAAATGCATGTCGAGTTGGTCTCGCGCACCGATTGCGACACTGTCGCCGGCCTGGGCGTTGCCCAGATGTAGTGCCAGGATCATGCGTGCACCGCTCGTGCCCACCGTGTGTCGTGCCTCGATCGCCGTCCACAGTGAATCACGTGTCAGCTCCGGCGCCTGGATGGCCGTCACTGGGCCCGTACCATACGCACTATCCCGTTGCCGCATCGGGTATTTCTGTCCGAAGCGGCCACGGAAGGTCTCCACCGATCGAGGTCCACCCATCCAACCCAGATGCAGGTCGGAGGCGGCACAGACCCCCGGTTCATAACCCAATTGCAGTGCCTCCTGCAGCAACCACTCGGCGCAACCGAAGCCGGAGCAGACCTCGAGAAATCGTTCACGCGCTGGTCGGTGGATATCCCAGTGCGGCGGATCGCCGCCGATGTGAACCTGCAACAGCACGTCATCACGCTCACCGTAGCATTCGATCACCCGCTCCATGGGATCGCGCATCGGTGGTGGGATCGGTTCCTCACGATAGTCGCGAAAGATCACCTGCCGATCCCCCGCTTTCGGGTGCGCCTCGTAGGCGAGAAAGGGCACGTAGCGTCCAGGTTCGTCGTGTTGGGCACAGGCGTCACGATAGGCGCCGAAGGTCTCTTCCCGCCGCGCTGGGTCCATAGACATGGACGCGGGGCAGCAGAAGTCAAAGCGGCCGAGGTGCCGCGCCTGCGCATGTCGAGCCGCCGGGTCCAGGCGGTCGGAGCGCAGGTGCATCAGGTGCATCGTCGAGTCACCCCAACCGTGGGCGTGCACGTCACCCCAGTATTGTCGCATAGATGGGGCTGATTCCACCAGGATCGGGTTGCTCGTCGAAGTGAGCGTACCGCAGGAAGCCTGCAGTCGGAACACCCCCGTGCTGGTGAGGCTCACCCCTTCGATGACTTTGACGCCGGCATCTTCTGCAGTCAGCACAACGCGGGCAGGCAGGGACTTGATGTCCCCACAGGCAAACTCGACGTCACCGGTGAAATCCTCGCAGGGGTTGCCATTGCGATCGAAGAGTCCAACATGGAGGTCGAAGGTTTCGCCCACAGCGGTGATGCTCGGACCGAGAACACGCAACAGTGTCGGCTGCGGATGGTGCGTGACGCGGAAGGCAAGAGGCTTGCCAGCACCGACAAAGTCGCCGTCACCGGAGATGTCGACAGCCAGCAGCAGTTGCCCGGCTGTGACCGACCAGAATACCTCCGACCCACAACCACCCCCTCGGGTGTCACCGAGACGGATGACAAAACCATCACCGCGGCACAGACAACCTGCGTCGACGACGATGGTGCACAGGCCGACCGATTCGCGGCCGATGAGCAGGCGCAGATCGGCGCCACTGTCACTCTCCAGGCTGGCGTAGTCACGCCGATCGGGGCGGTCTGTCTGAAACTGGAAGGAGAACTGGCAATCGAAGCGGGTGATGCAAACAACGGCACCCGCCGCCAGATCCGCGTGGTCGTTGTGTACCGTCAGGACCCAGGTGCCCCGCGTTCCGGCGATGGGGGACTGGGGCAGATGAACCACCGCGCCACCTTCGGCTGGCTCAAACCGGACGTCGAGGGAAAATGCAAGATCGCCGGGGGTGTAATGCTGGGGGTAGGCGCGGACCGGGTGGTCTGGCAATTCGGTCTCCTTTAGATTGGAAAGATACAAACAGCGTCGCCTTGCCTGCCAGACGGAGGCATTGGTGGCATCGCGACGAACAGCCTTAACGAGAGGCAGGAGAAGAGAGGATGACGAAGCTGGCAACGATGACAAGTGTTTGTCCCGACTGGAGTCTGGACGAGCTTGTGGCGGGGATGAATCGGCATGGTTACCAAGGGGTGGAGCCGCGTGTCGAGTGGGGGCATGCCAGTGGTATCGAAAAGGACCTGACAGCGCCGGCCCGGGCTGATGTGCGTCGCCGCTTCGACGACGAAGGGCTGTCGATCTGCTGTCTGGCCACTGGTGTGCGCATGGCGACGCCGGATGCTGATACACGCGACGGCCATGTGGAGGATCTACGTCGTTATATCGAACTGGCGGCGGATCTGGGCTGCCCATTGATCCGCACCTTCGGTGGTCCACGAGACGCCTCCGCGCCCTGGGCGATGGTCGTCGATTATACGGCGGAGGGGTATCGGCAGGTATTGGACGACGCGGAAGGCGCCGGCGTGACGGTGCTGATGGAGACGCACGATGACTGGTGCTGCTCGGCGCCGGTGCGGGCAGTCGTGGAGGCGGTGGACCACAAACGGCTACGTGTGCTATGGGATTTTATGCATACCCAACGCATGATGGAGAAGCCGGCGGAGTCGTTTCAGGCCCTCGGCCATCTGATCCGCCACATACACGCCCACGACGGCAGTTATATCAATCGCCAGATGCAGGTGAGTGCCACGTTGGGCGAGGGTATCATCGACCATGCGACACCGCTTCAACTGCTGGAGAAAGACGGTTTCGATGGTCATTTTTCGGTGGAGGTGATCCACAAACCGGGTAGTGACCATGACGCCGATGGGGTGCTCGCAAGTTATGCGGCGGGATTCCACAGCTATCACTGAATGTGAGATGCCAACGCCCCGCCGCGTGAACGCGACGGGGCGGAGTCGTTCAGTTGCTGCCCTTGCGGGCTTCGTGACGACCGCGTCGCCGGCGAGAGCGGGGCGTCTCGATCTCGTACTGG
>DPVW01000276.1:0-1468 GCA_003529325.1 Candidatus Latescibacterota bacterium
GGCGCCTTCGCCGAGCGCATGAAGTTCTCCGCCATGCTGTTGTTCATGGCCCTCTGGGCGACCATCGTCTACGCGCCGATCTGTCACATGGCCTGGAGTGGGGACGGTGCCTTTTTCTGGGACAAGGGTGTCCTCGATTTCGCCGGTGGCACGGTGGTCCATATCAATGCTGGTATCGCCGCGCTGGTGACGGCGATCCTTATCGGCAAACGACGCGGGTATCCGGAAACCGTCATTCCTCCGCACAATCTCGTGCTAACTGTAATCGGCGCCTGCATGTTGTGGGTCGGTTGGTTTGGCTTCAATGCAGGATCGGCGCTGGCCGCCAATGGCGCTGCCGGTATGGCCATGTTGGTGACGCAGGTAGCGACCGCCTCGGCGGCCCTCGCCTGGATGGTGGTGGAGTGGGTGAAACATGGCAAGCCGAGTGTCCTCGGCATCGTCACCGGCGCCGTGGCAGGCCTGGTGGCCATCACACCCGCCTCCGGAAGTGTCGGTCCCCTGGGCGCCATCGTCATCGGTCTGGCCTCCGGTTGTCTCTGTTTCTGGGGTGCCACCACCATCAAGCGCAAGTTGGGATATGACGATTCCCTCGACGCTTTTGGCGTTCACGGTATCGGTGGCATTGTCGGCGCCCTGCTGACAGGTGTTTTCGCCGCCGAGTCCCTTGGCGGCATGGGCCTGGCCGACGGCATGACGATCGGCAGCCAACTGATGGCCCAGATTGTCGGCGTGGCGTTCACCATCGTCTACTGTGGCGTGCTCTCCTTCATCATTCTGAAGGTCGTCGATGGTCTGGTGGGTCTGCGCGTCGCCGAGGACGAAGAGGATCGTGGTCTCGACATCTCACTACACAACGAGCAAGGTTACTACTCAGAGGTTTGACAGCAAGGATGAAGAGGCTCTTATGAAACTGCTGAAATGTGTCGTTAGGCCCAACGCGCTGGAGAAGGTGAAAGAGGCGCTCAGCGCGCTCGGCGTCATGGGCATGACGGTGAGTGAAGTAAAGGGATACGGCCGCCAGAAAGGCCACAAGGAAGTCTATCGTGGCGCCGAGTACAACATCGATTTCATCCCGAAGTTGGAGATCGAAATCGTCGTCGGGGAAGAGATTGTGGAGCGCGCCATCGACGCGGTAAAAGAGGCGGCGAATACGGGCAATATCGGGGATGGGAAGATCTTTGTCGTACCGGTTGACGAAGTGATCAGAATCCGAACAGGTGAGATGGGTGACTCCGCGATCTAGCTGACAGAGTTCCAGGTGAATGGCCCAGAGGATATCCTTCAGCGGGTGCTGACATCCCTGGAGGTCCTGGTTCGACTGGGGGACAGGCACAAGGGCCTGTTCCCCTCAATGATCGACTGCACCCACCACGAGATGATCGCCAACGCGCCGGCACCGATTCCGGGCCAGCGTGGCGGTGATCGTTCGTATCGTGGCAGCAATCTGGTGCACGACGAGGCGACG
>DPVW01000276.1:1793-7768 GCA_003529325.1 Candidatus Latescibacterota bacterium
CGAGGCGACGGGCAAACCCGAGTTGGCCGCCGCCGCCGACAACTACCTCGAACATTTCGCCAGAGATTGCACAACCACGGAGTCGGGTCTGTTTCCGTGGGGGGAACACGCGTACTGGGACCTGGAGCGCGACTGTGTCGGCGATAGCCACTGGCACCGAGATCCACAACGTCATGGCCAGGCCATTCACGACCATCTGCGCGCTACACCTCTCTGGCTTTGGGACAAACTGGCCAGCTACAACCCAGCCTGCCTGGAACGCTTCGCCGAAGGGTTGGACAATCATTGGACGTCCAACAATGAGCCCGGCGACTCACCGGAATACATCCGTCACGGTTTCATCGACAAAGGGCAGCACCATCCTCGGGGGGCACGTTCCTGTGACTTTCCCCGTCACGGTGGTTTCTTCATCCTCGACTGGTGCCGCGCCTATCGACAGACGCCGCGTGCGGATTTTCTCGAGCAGATCCGCCGTATGGTCGACTACTGGTGGCCCATGCGGGATGAGCGTGGTTTGCTGTTGATCGAGAGTCGTACTCCTGTCGAGGACGGCCACTTCCACGGTACCAATGCGCCGGGTCAGACGCTCTCTCTCGCCGTCAGCCTGCTCGAAGCGGCACCTCTGATTGCCGAAGGGGTGCCGGACCTTGCGGCCACGATGCGTGAGCGGGCCAGCGCCTATGTCGAGGGTTTCTTGCGTGCCCCCCACGAACCCGAGGCGGGTATCTTCGTCCTGCTCTGCAAACGGGAGGGCAATACGATCCACCAGCAGATGCCGGTGTGGGGCAGTGTCTACGGTGTCTGGCCGGCATCGTATGTCGCTCTCACCTGCCTGCTCGGGTATCGACAGACAGGGGACAGGCGGTTGCTGGCTTGGGCCCGTGCCGCTGGCGAGCGCTACGTCCGAGAGCCACTTCCCGCCGGGGTTCAGGTGCCGGCGATGGATGCCGGTCTCGGCCTGGGATTGCTCGCAGACTTGTATGACGTGACCGGGGAGGCATCGTGGCTGGAGGGGGCACAAGGACTCGCCGAAGCCCTGTTGCCGATCTACTATCCTGAGGTGGGAGGGCGGATCATAGACCTGCCGGTGGGCGCCGCCGGTATCGACTGGTATGAGTCACAGATGGGTCCAGGCTTTCTGCTGCACGGACTCGCCCGCACGGCATTGCTGACCATGGCCCCGGGTGCCTGTTCACTGGACGCAGATTACACCGCCCGATGAGGCCGGTCTCTTGTTGAACCCACCCTCGCGGGGGGATGCGACAGAGGCTATATTCCTAACACTCCCCGCAGTTTTTCCGGGCATGGCCGGTTTCATCGGTATTGCCTCTGATCTTCCATTCGCTAACCGACAGCCCGTACACCGCAACCGGTGAGGTAGCCTGCTATGGAAGACGCCGTCCGTCATAACTGCGGATTCTGCGTCGCTCACACCCTTCACGATGCCTATTCCTTTCTGCGTTCCCTGCAGCATCGAGGGCGGGAGGCGGCGGGGATCGCCGCCGTCGGTGAGGGACGGATCGATGTCATCAAGTGGGCGGGTGGGGTGGACAGATTCGACGTCACCGACCTCCACAAGATTTTCCCCAGTCCCAATTACCACACCTACATGGCCCATGTGCGATACGCCACGCGGGGGAGCAAGGAGAAAATCCTCGACGATGCCCACCCCCACGTCCTTGGCGGGCAGGTAGAGGACCGCGGCAATCATATTCTGATCCGGGACTGCGAAATGGCGGCTGTGCACAATGGCCAGGTGGACCTCAGCCACTTCTCCGACGTGGATCTGTCCCGCAGCAAGTCCTCCTGCGACACGGAAGCACTGTTGTACATGTATCGTCGCGATGGCGAGCACGAATTCTTGCGTAAGGTGCCCGGTGCCTACGCCATGGCCATCGCGGACTGGCGCAAGCGGGATGTCATCGTCATGCGCGACCGGACAGGGATCAAACCGGGCGTGTTGGGCTGGAAGGATGGCAAGTATGGCGTGGCGTCAGAGGACATCGCCTTTCGCAAGAATGGTGGTGACTTTATCGAAGACCTGGACCCCGGGGCGATCTACTACCTGTCTCCCGAAGGGGACTTCTCCAAGGAATCCATCATCGAACCGCAGCGCGCGCACTGCTTCTTCGAGTGGAATTACATCGCCGACGTAGATTCAAATCTCAATCATCTCTCGGTGCGGCGAGTACGGGAGGTGCTGGGAGAAATTCTGGCAGAGGAGTTTCGTCCGCCGGACGCGGATGTCGTCACATTTCTGCCCCGATGTCCAGAGGTGGCGGCGCGCTCGTACGCGCGCAGTGTGGGGCTGCCCTTTGTCCCCATGTTCTACAAGATGCGTGGCGAACGTTCCTTCCAGGGATCGAACGCAGAGGATCGCAAACAGTCAATCGACAGCAATCTGCACGTGTTGCCTGGCATGCGCTCGCAAGTGGCGGGCAAAACGGTGGTCCTCATCGATGACAGCATCGTGCGCGGCAACAATTCGCTCCGTGCTCGTGACCTGTTATATGAGCAGTTGGGGGTGAAGAAGGCCTACCTGGTGTCGTACACGCCACCCATCGGGATCCTACCCGATGATGGCATTGCGCGGGGATGTATGTTCGGCGTCGATATGCCGCCGAATCCACCGGCAGGGGAAGGCTTCATTGCCCGGGGGCGCGACACCGAGCAGATCAGCCAGAAGATGGGGATGCCCGTCATCTACGTGTCGGTGCCGGGCATGCTGCGTGCCTTCCAGCATCTCGGCCTCGAAAATGACGATCTGTGCACTTACTGCATCGGTGGCGACCATCCCTTCGCCGGTTGCGGGCCTCTCGCCAAAGAAGAGGTTAAGGACCAGCTCGACTTGCTCTCGATCTCTTCTGAGGGCGAGCCCATCAAGGCTGATTGAGCCCTTCCAGGGTCCGAGCCCCACCCCATGGCGGCACTCGTGTCGCAGCCACCTTCTCTGCAACCGGCGCGAGTTCCCCAAGGAAGGCCGCTGTACGTGCCAGAGAGCCGTCGAGGCTGAATGGGTTGTGGTCGCCCCCGCTGTAGTAGTAGGCCTGAATGGACCCGCCCACGGCTTCCACTGCCGCCACCAGTGCTTCGGTCTCAGCCCTATGCACGACACGATCCGCCGTGCCATGGTGGGCGAGCACGAGGGGCAGGCGGCCGGCAAAGTGCAGAGCGGATCGCCGCAGCAACTCCAGACGCATCTGCGCCACAGACAGTTCGCCGCGCTCGAAGGGGTCGATCAACGACGCCTGAAGGACCGGAATGCTCGCCAACTCCGGCGGCTGGTCGTCGAGAATATCCAGCAACAGTTGTTGCGCGAAGGGGCCGAAGAAATCGACGGGCGCGAAGAAGTCGACGACACGCCGGACGCCCGGCTCACGAATCGCCGTCAGCAAGGCAATGGTGCCACCTGAACTGAAACCGATGGTTGCCGCCTGGCCATCGATGACACCCGGCTGTTGCCACGCCGCATGGATAAGGGCCAGCGTATCATCGACTTCGCCGTCCAAGATGCTGACAGGGCCCTCTGAGATCCACGAGTTCGATCCGAAGGACAGACTCTTGCCACCAAAGGAGGGGATGACGAGGGCGACCTGATCGCCCCGTAGGCCGGCGACGGCGCCGAGGGCGAACAGTGTCGACTCGACACTGACACCGACATCACTGAAGTGGGTGTAGGCGAGCACGATTCGTGGCGTCGAGGCTGCATCGAGGGGCAGGATGAGGGCGCCGTAGTGCCGGTCCCCTTGCACCAGATGCGACAGGATGCGCACCTCCAGCGTGTCTATGCCCACAGCGACGGTGTCTCGCAGTTCGATGCGCACATCATGGACTGCCACGTCGCGTGCCTCCCACTCAGCCAGGACGGTGGCCCGTTCGTTTTGACTGAGTGGGGCGTAGAGCAGGAGCAGGTCGGCGCGGTCGAATTCGGTCGGGCCTGTGCCACCATCACTGCCACAACCGGCGACGACCACGCCGCACAGCAGCCACGCCGCCGTGTGCCTCAGCTGCCGGTGGAGCGGTAGTGACTGACGCCGAAACGCCAGAGGCGCAAGCTGATGAGAAGGAAGATGGGGCTCGCCAGTGGGGTCACCCAGCCGATCGATGTCGACTTCGGGTCGATACGGCTGATGATTGCCAGTGCGGGATAGTAGGTGATGCATGCGAGAGGCACGATCCAGGTAAAGAAGCGGCGGAAATTGTCAGGTAGATGGAGATCGGATACTGCCCCGTAAAGTTGCCTCCGTGGGTGAGGCAATTGAGGATCTCCATCGTCTCCGTAGTCCAAAAGGACATCATTCCCCCCAGAACCGACAAGGCGTAGAACAGACTGGCGCGCCGGATCGAGCCCCAACCCGAGTTCCTGCCACGCCCAGACCAGCACCAGGATGCCCTGAGCGAAGCGGCCGATCCGTCGCAGTTGCAACTCCTGACCCATGAGCTGCAGACCCGTCGATCGGGGCGCAACAGCACTCGATCGAAGGTGCCGGAACGGATCATGTCGTGCACGTGTTGAAAGCCACGGGAGGTGCCCTCCGCCAGGGCGAATCCCGAATTGACGAGACCATAGAAGATGGCGACCTCCGCCGGCGACCAGTTGCACACGGTGGCCCTCGACGCTGCCTCCAGAGGGCGACGAGTTGCTCTGCCTGAAGCGGATCGGTGAAGGTTTCGAGGTCATAATACCGAGTGACTTCGGCATCGCTGAACTGCTGAAACAGAGCGGCGCCATCTGCCTCCGTCAACTCGCGCAACAACAAGTCGTCCCCCTACAAAGCGGGGAAGGGACCGGCAAAGAAAGTCTCGGCGTCCACGGGCGATCCCGTTCAGCTTTCGCCGAGAAAGCGCAGAATCTGGCTCGACAACTCCTCCACCAGGCGGACGACGCCGGCTTCGCCACGATCGGCATTGGCCTGGCGCGCGTCCTCACCAAGCTGGCCGAACAATGGCTCTGCCGGGTCGTATTCGACACCAGGATGGCGCCCGGACTCGGCAGGCGCACCGGCGGTGGACCACGTGGAATCTGCTCCGCGTCCAGCAGTCAGCGCCGTCATGTCGATGTGCTCCGGGAACAGGGCAAGACCATACGAGGTCTCCTCGAGAGCGGCGTGGTCTCCCTGCAACCCGAGGTCGGCGATGGTGAGTTCAGTGCCGGCAAGCAGCAGACGATCGGCATGATCGGCAACCAGACCCGGCACCCGTTCGTTGAGCAAGGACTGCCAGGGATAGTGGCCGGCGAGCAGGACCACAACGCGGAAGCCGGATAGAAACAGCTGCCTCACGGTGCTGTCGAGAATGGCAGCCGTCGCTTCTTGTGACTGATAGTGGGTCCAGCGAAAGTCGCCGTGACCGCCGCCACCGCCCCACCACATGGTTGGCAGGATGACACCTCCCGTTTGCCGGGCGAGGCGCTGGCAGATGCGATCGGCTTTGAGGCCATCGTAGCCTATGGGCAGGGCCCAGCCGTGGTGCTCGAGAAGTCCTAGTGGCCAATAGGCGACGGGGTGGGCGTTGACAAGGTCATGCAGGTCGTCGGGGCGTAGTTCCTCATATCGTCGCCAGTTGCACTTCGCATCAGTCATGGGAGTCGGGCCGCCATCAGTCGGTGGGTGCGGGCAAAAAGGATCTTTTCACCACCGTCGGCGGTGCGGCGCACGGGGCCGGCCGTACGGAAGCCAGCCTCGTCGTCGCGCAGGATCTCTTCGAAGCCGAAGGGATCCAGCGTCAGGCGGTAGAGACCACGAAGGGTGAAAACGTACATCCCGTCGCCCTCCGGCGCCGCTTGCAGGCCCTCGTCGAGGGCCGCTTCGGGCAAGGGCAGGCAATCGGTGAAGGTGCGATGTTCCGGGTCGAAGCGGAACCACTCCAGCGGCTATAGTCCGGAATCGACGCCGTCCACACACGGCCGAGGCGGCCCGTCAAGGTCGATCTTGGGAGATACGACAGGTCATCGATACGGCAGAGACGGATCATAA